>NZ_JBDGIN010000004.1:0-490057 GCF_057657395.1 Telluria sp. Soil_C_11
CATTACCCGCAACCTCATCAGCTACTTACTTCTCTTCAGTAGCTGCTCTTCCTTAATTATCCCGGACAGCAGTGCGCCTGCGCGGGAACGACGAGCACATTACGCCTTCGCTTCCCCGCCCAGCGCCTCGACCAGGTCCGCCATCATCTTCGACAGCTCACCGGTCATCAGCATGATGTCGTTGTCGAAACGCTCGTCATCGCTGTAGGTGATGGTTTCGTTTTCCTTGATGACGTCGAGCGGCTTGACGCCCTTGACCGCCAGCTGCTCGGTCAGCACGAAGGACACGCGGCTGTTCCAGGTCATGGCCAGGCGGGTGCACTGCTTGCCGGCGGCGATGTGGCGGCGGATGTCTTCCGGATCCAGGGAGTGCTTCACGTAGCGCACCGCGGCCTTGCTCTCGCCGGTGGCGCGCAGCTCGGTGTCCTGGTCGATCGTGAAGTTGTACGGCGCCTCGTCCGATTCCAGCCAGCCGGTCATCACGGCCACCGGCGAGCTCTGCACGCGCAGCGATTCCAGCGGCATCTTGTCGACCGCCTTCAGCAGCAGCTTGATCACGTCGTCGGCCTTGGACGGGCTGGCGGCGTCGATCACCAGCCAGCCGTTGACCGGGTCGATCCAGGTCCAGACGTTGCTGCGGATCGAAAACGCGCGCGGCAGCAGCTCGTCGGCCACGCGCTCCTTCAGTTCCTTCATCGCCTTCTTGCCCGGCGGGAAGCCCTGCTGCTCTTCCAGCTCGGCGGCCCTGGCCTTGGCCACCTGGTTGATCACCGAGCCCGGCAGCAGCTTCTTTTCGGTGCCCAGCATCATCAGCATCTGCTTGTTCACTTCGTGGACCAGCTTGCCGTTGCCGCGCGGCGAATCCCAGCCCTGGCGCAGCAGTTCATTGCTGCTGGCCGGCGTGAACGCCTGCGATTGCAGCGCCTCTTCCATTTGTTCGGCGGTAAATGCCCACGGTGCAGGCAGGCGGTAAATCTGAAGATTCTTGAACCACATAGTTGCTTTCAGTTATCTCTCAATTCCAGGGGAACGACATTCTACACGCTGCCGGGCAGCAATTTTCACCCGACAGGGCAGCCTTTTTTAATGTGTTGTGCGTTCGTCAAACAGACTGAGCTGCTCGACCTGCTCGGTATCGCCGAGCCGCACGCCGACGCCCAGCAAACGCACCGGGCGGCTGGCGCGCAGCCAGCCGGTTTCCATCAGGTGCGTATAGATACCCAGGTTCGGCGCGTAGCCGACGCACTCGACCGTAGTCTGCTGGAAGTCGTTGAACTTGATTTTCACGAACAGCTTGTTGATGAATTTTTCCGCATTGTTGCGCTTGATACGTCCCTGCAGGTGCTCCATCAGTTCCGGCAGCAGGGCCAGGCAGGCTGCCAGGTCCGGCACGTCCGGGGTATAGGTTTCCTCGGTGCTGATCGACTTGCGCTCGCGGAGCGGATTGACTTCGCGATAGTCGATGCCGCGGCACAGGTCGTACAGCCGGCCGCCGAAGGAACCGAAATGCTCTTGCAGCTTCGCCATGCTCCAGCTGCGCAGATCGGCGCAGGTCTGTATTCCGAGGCCGTTCATCTTGGCCGCCGTCACCTTGCCGACGCCATGCAGCTTTTTTACCGGCAGTGCGGCCACGAACGCGTCGACCTCGCCAGGTCGCACCAGGAACAGGCCGTCCGGCTTGTTCCAGTCGCTGGCGATCTTGGCCACGAACTTGTTCGGCGCCACCCCGGCCGAGGCCGTGATGCCGACCGTCTCGGCAATGCGCCGGCGGATCTCCTGTGCGATCAGGGTCGCGCTGCCCTTGCAATGCGGCGACGCCGTCACGTCCAGGTAAGCCTCGTCCAGCGACAGCGGCTCCACCAGTTCCGTGTAATCGCGGTAGATGTCCATGATCTGGCGCGAGGCGATCCGGTACTTCTCCATGTTCGGCGGGATCAGCAGCAGTTCCGGGCACAGCTTCATCGCCTGGGCGGTGGCCATCGCCGAATGGATGCCGTAGCGGCGCGCCTCGTAATTGCAGGTGGCGATCACGCCGCGCTGGTCCGGCCTTCCCCCGACCGCCAGCGGCCGGCCGCGCAGCGACGGGTCGTCCCGCATCTCGACGGATGCGTAGAAACAGTCGCAATCGCAGTGGATGATCTTGCGGGTCGGGGTGTTCATACTGTAATTGCATACAGTATCTTCGGAATGGCGCGATGATGCAAGAGTGCAATGCCGGTCATCGCCGAATAAAAAAGGCGCGCAACCTGCGTCGCGCGCCCTCTTCCTGCCGCCGGCAGGCGATGCCGCTTACCAGGTGAACTTCAGCGTGTACTTGCCGACGCCCCCCGCGTGATAGCGCACGCGAATGTAACGCGCCTGGGTGGTGGTCGCGGTGTTCGTCACCGACACCGCATCGCTCACGCCGGCGCCGTTGGTGCTCTGCGCCAGCTGGGTGCCGCCGGCGTTGTAGGCGTACAGGTCATAGTCCAGCGCGCTCGAACCCTGGGTCAGGGTGGCGGTCAGGGTCTTGCCGGCCGGGACCTGGACCACGAAGTAGTCGTTGTCGGTCGTGCTCGACAGGCTGCCGCTGACCACGGCGCCCGACACGCTCACCGCGTTGGCGGTCGAGATGTAGTTGTTCGACTCCACCTCGTTCTGCGCCGGCGGCTGCACCGTGGTGGTGGCCGTGACCGCGTTCACGGCCGCGGCGGCATCGACGATGCCTGCGCCGCAACCCGAGCAGCTTGCCGGGAAGGCGCGCGCGGTGGCTTTCAGCCTGGCTTCGACTTCGTCCGGGGTCAGGTTCGGATTCTTCGCCAGCATCAGGGCGGCCACGCCGGCCACGTGCGGCGTCGCCATCGAGGTGCCCATCATGTAGCCGTAGTTGTCGCCCGCCGGCGTGGTGGTGCCGGCGTTCCAGGTCGACAGGATCGCGCCGCCGCTGTCGCCGCCCGGCGCCGCCACGTCGACCACCGTGCCGTAGTTCGAATACGACGCCTTGCCGCCGCTACGGTTCACCGCCGCCACCGTGATCACGCCGGCGCAACTGGCCGGGTTCGCGTTCGACGCATTGACGTTCGAATTGCCGGCCGCGACCACGACCACGGCGCCGCGCGAACGCGCGCTGTTGATCGCAGCCTGGGTCGTGCTGTCGCAGGCGCCGCTGCCGCCCAGCGACAGGTTCAGCACGCGCGCCTTGTTCGCGTTGGCCGGCGCACCGGTGACGGCGCCGCCGGACGCCCAGATCATGGCATCCGCGATGTCCGAGGTATAGCCGCCGCACTTGCCCAGCACGCGCACCGGAACCACCTTGGCGCCGAAGGCGACGCCGGCCACGCCGACGCCGTTGTTGGTCCTGGCGGCGATGGTGCCGGCCACGTGGGTGCCGTGCCAGCTCGAGGCCTGGTCCTGCGCCGGCGTGCCGCCGCCGCACTGGCCGGCAACGGTGCTGTCGCCGACGTCGCTGGCATCGCTGTCGCGGCCGTTGCCGTCGGCGGCGATGGTCGCGCTGGTGATGAAATCATAGCCCGGCAGGATCTGGCCCGACAGGTCGGCGTGCGGACGGTAGCCGGTATCGATCACGGCCACGTTGACGCCGGCGCCGGTCGACTTGTCCCAGGCGGCCGGCAGGTTCAGGCCGCCCTTGGCTTCGTAGTAGTGCCACTGCTGGCTGTACATCGGGTCGTTCGGCGCGAACAGCGGCACCATGATGCGGTCGGGCTCGGCGTATTCGACGTCCGGATCGCGCGCCTTCAGTTCGGCGGCCAGGGCGCGGGCTTCGTCCAGCGACATCGTGCGGCTGAGCTGCAGCACGTCGGCGCCGGTGGCGGTCGCGCGCAGCGCGCGCATGGTGGCGCCGAGCTGCTGGCCGGCGCGGGCCTGCAGGGCCTGGCGTGCGGCCGACGTGGCGCGGGCGGGCATGGCGCCCTTGGAATTGTCGACCGCGTCCTTGTACTTGACGATCAGGCGGTCGGTCTGGGTGATGGCCTGGGTAAGTGCCGCATCGGACGGCGCGGCATGTGCAGCCAGCGAGCCGAAGGCGACGAGGGCTGCGGCGCAGATTTTCAACACGGGAGTCATCTTGTGGTGCGTCATGCTTGCTTCCTCTTTCCGATTAACCGAACAGGAAAGCGTAACGAAAAGCGGCCCGCTTGGGGCCGCTTTAGGGGTTTTCACCACAGAAAAATTTTTGATAAGTAATTGATTGATAAAGGAAATGTGTCCTTACGGCATTTTCCTTTACAGACAACTTACCAGGTCAGCTTCAGGGTGTACTTGCCGCTGGTCGAACCGGTGCCGCCGCTGTAGTACTTGACGCGCACGTAGACGGCCGCGGTGGTGCTGCCGTTATTGATCACGCTTGCCGAATCCACCGAGCCGGTACCGTTGGTGCTGGAAGTGATCTGGGTGCCGGCGCTGTTGTAGATGTACAGGTCGTAGTCGGAGGTCGAATTCGGCGTCAGGGTCGAGGCCAGGGTCTTGCCAGCCGGCAGCTGGACCAGGAAGTAGTCCGTGTCGGTGCTGCTGGACATGGTGCCGTTGACCGTGGTGCCCGAGGTCGCCACGCTGTTGGCGGTGCCGATCGTGTTGTTCGACTCGGTTTCCGACATCGTGGTGCCGGTGCCGGTGCCGGCGGCGGCATCGATTGCCGCCGAGGCGTCGACGATGCCGGCGCCGCAGCCGCTGCACGATGCCGGGAAGGCACGGGCGCTCGACTTCAGCTTGGCTTCGACGTCGTCCGGGGTCAGGTTCGGGTTCTTCGCCAGCATCAGCGCGACCACGCCGGCCACGTGCGGGGTAGCCATCGAGGTGCCCATGTAGCCGACATAGTTGTCGGCGCCCGGGGTGGTGGTGCCGGCGTTCAGGGTCGACAGGATTGCCGCGCCGCTGTCGCCGCCCGGCGCCGCCACGTCGACGATGGTGCCGTAGTTCGAGTACGACGCCTTGCCGCCCGACTTGTTGGTGGCCGCCACGGCGATCACGCCGGAGCAGTTGGCCGGGCTGCTGTTGCTGGCGTTCTGGTTCTCGTTGCCGGCCGCGACCACGACCACGGTGCCGCGCGAACGGGCGCCGTTGATTGCGGTCTGGGTGGTGGTGTCGCAGGCGCCGCCGCCGCCCAGGGACATGTTGATCACCTGGGCCCTGGCCGCGATGTTGGTCACGCCCGAGACGGTGCCGCCCGAGGCCCAGATGATGCCGTCGGCGATGTCGGAGGTGTAGCCGCCGCACTGGCCCAGCACGCGCACCGGCACGACCTTGGCGTTGTAGGCAACGCCGGCCACGCCCATGCCGTTGTTGGTCAGGGCGGCGATGGTGCCGGCCACGTGGGTGCCGTGCCAGCTCGAGTTGCTGGCCGGTTCGCCGGTGCCGCACTGGCCCGCGGCGGTCCAGTCGCCCGGATCGCTGGCGTCGCTGTCGCGGCCATTGCCGTCGTTCGAGATGGTGGTGTCGCCGATGAAGTCATAGCCGGCCAGGATCTGGCCCTGCAGGTCGACGTGCGGACGGTAGCCGGTGTCGATCACGGCCACGCGGATGCCGGTGCCGGTCGATTTGTCCCAGGCCGCCGGCATGTTCATGCCGCCGACCGGATCGAAGTAATCCCACTGCTGGTTGTAGTACGTGTCATTCGGCACGAACATCGGCTTCATGATGCGGTCCGGCTCGGCGTACTCGACCGAGGAATCGCTTGCCACCAGGTCGGCGGCGACCTTGGCGGCTTCGGCCACCGAGACCTTGCGGTTCAGCTTGAGCACGCGGGCGCCGGTACCGATCGTGTGCAGTTCCTGGATCGTCAGGCCGAGCTTGCGGCCGACCTGGTCGACCACGGCCTTGTGCGATGCGGCCATCGGCACCGAGGCGGCGGCACGGGTCAGGCCCTTGGCGCTCGGTGCGGATTCGCCCTTGTACTTGACGATCAGGCGGTCGGTCTGGTCGGTGATGCCCGCACCGTGCGCGGCGGATGCGGTTGCTGCGCCGGCCGGCACGCCGGCGAACGCTGCGCCGGCGCCGAGGCCGAGAACGGCCGCTGCGCAAAGGGTCAAGACTGCCGGGTACATCGATTTCTGAGACTTCATGTTTCTTCCTTTTTATAGAAAAACACAAAAGTTTTTGATTTTCCGCAAGCACAACAGCAAAGCCGTGTGCCTGAGATCTAGTTGTATCGACGCCATTTCTGTGCGTCGATTTCCCGTCTGAAAGCGAGAGACGGAAGAGTAGCGCGAAGGAAGGAACAATGTAGAAATTTCACAATTGATTTCGGCATCTTTACAACGGAAAATGGCTTTCCGTAGCAAAAACCTACTTTATTCGGCGGGAAAACAGCTCAGCAGAATAAGATCTTGCTAAAAAAGGCGGGAAAATGCGGGATTCAGCATTCTCGGTCAATCACAATATTTAACACATTGTTTTGACTTATATCAGATATAACCAAGAAATCTTCACAGACGTGCATATGCCGACTAAATGAAAAAAGGCCGCGATCACTCGCGGCCTTTTCCTCATGCAGACAGCAGTTTAAGGCTTAGAAATTGCCCTTGAACTGAACGCCCCAGGTACGCGGCTCGTTGGTGAAGCCGGTCAGGTTGTTGAAGTCGATGGCGCCGGTGATGCGGCGCTGGTCGAGGATGTTGCGGCCGAACGCTGCCACCTCATACTTGCCGCCTGCCCAGTTGTAGCCGACGCGCAGGCCGCCTTCGGTCAGCGGCTTGCCGCTGAACTCGGCCGCTTCGTACAGGAAGAAGTTGATCTTCGTACGGTAGGACCAGTCGGTGTAGACGAAGAACTCGCCGTCGCCCACCGGGATGCCGTAGCGCGCGGTCGCGTTGAGGGTCCACTTCGGCGCCTGCGGCAGCGGGTTGCCGTTGATGACGACGCGGCCGGCCGAGTTGATCGGGTCGGTGATCGTGCACTGTGCGCACTTGTTCACGGACAGGCTCGGATCGCGGAGTTCGGTGAAGTTGTAGCTGGCGCCGGCGGTCATGCGCAGCGACGGGCTGACGATGCCTTCGATGTCGAACTCGGCGCCCTGGGCCTTGGTCTTGGCTGCGTTGATCAGCTTGGTGACGTTCGCGTTGCCGCCGACCACGGTCAGCTGCTGGTTCTTCACTTCGAAATCGTACAGCGAGAAGTTCAGGCGTGCACGGCGCTCGAACAGGTCGGCCTTGATGCCGCCTTCGACCGAGGTGACGGTCTCGGCGTCGGCCACGGTCACCGGCACCGATGCCGAAGCAGCGGCGATACTCGGGGCGCGGAAGCCGGTCGCCACGCGGGCGTACAGGTTCACGTCACGGTTCAGCTTGTAGGTACCCGACAGGTCCCAGTTGACCTTGCTCTTGCTTTCGCTGATGCCGGCCGGGCCGATCAGGGTGACGTTGGTGTGCTCGAGGGTAGCGAAGTCCTTCTTGTCGTCGGTGTAGCGCAGGCCGCCGCGCAGCGTGAAGGCATCGTTCACGGCGTAGGTCACGGAGCCGAAGGCGGCCCATGCCTTGTTCTTCTGGTTCGAGACCACGCGCGAGGTCTGGGCCTGGGTCACGCTGTCGAAGTTGTCGCTGCCGCCGGTTGCGTCTTCATCGAAGTAGTACAGGCCGGCCTGCCAGTTCAGCGGACCGGCGTTCTTCGATTCGACACGGAATTCCTGCGAATACTGGGTCAGGTCGGTCAGGCGGCTGGCGGTCTGCACCTGGAAGGGGATGAAGCCCGGGCCGGCCGGGGTGCCGCCGTCGATGTCGCCGCGGCTGTTGTAGTGGCCGACGCTTTCGTAGCCGGTGATCGAGTACAGCTTGACCGCGCCCAGGTCCCACGACAGGCGCAGGTTGGCGCCGTTGGTCTTCAGGTCCTGGTAGTTCAGGGCGTTGGTGACGATGCTGTTCAGGTCGTAGCCGTCGACGATATCGGCCGTGCCCTTCTTGATCAGGTTGGCGCGGAACAGGCGGGCGCTGCCGTTGGTGGTGCGCTGGTGCACGTTGAACAGGGCGCTGAAGGTCGCGTCCGGGGTGTACAGGAACTGCACGCGCTCGGCGTGCTCGTTGTAGCCGTCCAGCTCACCGGTCTTGTTGGTCCTGGCGACGTCGCTGTAGTTGTTGACGTAGTCGTCGCGGTGCTGGCGCAGGGTCGACACGCGCATCGCCCACTTGTCCGACAGCGGCACGTTGACGGCGCCTTCCAGGTTGACGGTGTTGTGGGTGCCCCACGAGGCGTTGTAATAGCCTTCGACCTTCTTCAGGTTCGGCTTTTCGGATTCGAGCTTGACCACGCCGGCCGGGGTATTGCGGCCGAACAGGGTGCCCTGCGGGCCGCGCAGCACTTCCACGCCGGCCACGTCGAAGATCGGGAAGCCTTTCAGGATCGGATTTTCCTGCACGATGTCGTCATAGATCAGCGACACCGGCTGCGAAGCGAACAGCGAGAAGTCGGTGTTGCCGTAGCCGCGGATGTAGAAGCGCGGGAAGGTGCGGCCGTTCGACGATTCGATGTTCAGGCTGGGGACCTTGCCGGCCAGCACGCGGATGTCTTCGCCGCCGGAGACGATGACGTCCAGTTTTTCACCCTTGACGGCGCTGACGGAAACCGGCACCTCCTTGATGTTTTCGGTGCGCCGCTGTGCCGTCACGGTGACGGTCTGCAGCTCGTTGTTCGATGTAGCTTGGGCCTGTGCCAGGGCCGAGGCGGCCGGCAAGGCGGACAGCGCCAGCATCGCACCGTGGGTGGCGATGACGCGCTTGTGCATCTTGGACATCTTGATCATTGCATTTCCTAGAAGAGTGAGAAAAACTGCCGCGTGTCTCCGCCATTTCCCGGTATCCGCCCCGTACGATGCGCATCGTTGTCGATGTCTTTATATTGACGGGCTGGTAAGCGCGCAATTGTCGGGCATGTGTATAAGCTTATGCAAGAAATAAGCGCATGAAAGCACACGCATACAACACCGGCGGCAAGAACCGGCAAGCGGGCTTTTCACTTTTTTCAGCAAAACCCTTGCGTGCTACGGAAGGGATACGCTATGATGCGGGCCTCTTCGGACGTGATGACAAGCGTCGGAGGACATCAAAGAAGCGGTATGCGGGCGCTTAGCTCAGTTGGTAGAGCGGATCCCTTACAAGGATTAGGTCGGGAGTTCGAGCCTCTCAGCGCCCACCAGATCTTCCAGATGATGTCCGGAATGCGAAGAACCGATCAGTAGAAACGGAGCGGTAGTTCAGTTGGTTAGAATACCGGCCTGTCACGCCGGGGGTCGCGGGTTCGAGCCCCGTCCGCTCCGCCAGAATCAAAGAAAAAAGGTCCGCTTGTCGGGCCTTTTTTCTTTTCAGGTACAGGAGGATCTCCCCTGCGGGAGATCCGGTTTCGGGCTCGAAGGGATTCGCTTGCAAGCGAATCCGCGGCCCGCGGGACGTGGGCGAGCCCCGTCCGCTCCGCCAGAATCAAAGAAAAAAGGTCCGCTTGTCGGGCCTTTTTTCTTTTCTGCGTTTGCGTTTTAGTTCACGCCCGCTTGAGCATGGGCGCGCCGACCTGGACGCGATTGCGCCCGCCGGTCTTGGCCGCGTACAGCGCATGGTCGGCGCGCGCCAGCGCCGCCGTCAGCTCCTCGCAGGCGTCGATCACCACCACCCCGATACTGACCGTCATGCGGTAGCCCGGCGCGCAGGCGATCACCGGCGCCGCGGTCACCGCCATGCGCAGGCGCTCGGCCGCCTCGAGCGCGCCATCGAGCGTGGTGCCGGGCAGGGCCAGCGCGAATTCCTCGCCGCCGAGGCGGCCGATCACGTCATGCTCGCGCAGCACGCCGCGGACGGTGTCGGCGAACACGCGCAGCGCCTCGTCGCCGCAGGCGTGGCCGAAACTGTCGTTGAGCTGCTTGAAGTGGTCGATGTCGAGCATCAGCAGGGAGATCGGCTTGCGCAGGCGCAGCGCCAGCATGCGTGCGCCGTCGGCGCGCTCGAAGAAGGCGCGGCGGTTGAGTGTGCCGGTGAGGCCGTCGACGGTGGCCAGCCGGCGCATCAGCGCATCGTCCTTCTGCTTGCACAGCAACAGGAAGCCGAAACCGTTCACGATCATCAGGAGGTAGCTGGCCAGGTAGGCCAGGCCGATCATCGACGTCGCGCCCGGTCCGGGATTGCCGCCTTCAAAGCCCAGCCAGGTCCAGATCGCCAGCGCATACACGATGTTATTGACACCGATGATCCGTTGCAGCAGCGGCGCCTCGCGCGGACGCAGCAGGACCACGGCCGCGCCGAACACGGACAGCGCGATGATGAAGGAAATCAGCTCCGTCAGCTGGAGCCGCGAAGCGCCGGTGGCCACCGCATAAGCGACCGCCCCCCAGCCGGGCAAGGTGAGCAGGTAGAGGGACCGGCGCCAGCGGGTAAAACCGAAGAACAGGCAGTTGGCGCCCACTTCCAGCGCCACCCCGCCCAGCCAGACGCAGGCGGACAAGCCCTCGATCAGTCCTGGCTCGAACTGCGGCGCGATCCACCAGCAGAGCTGGGCCAGGCCGATCGACAAGCGGCCCCACATCCAGTAGCCGAGGGCCGGACTGTTTTCCGCGCCGCGCATATAGCCCGCCATCAGCAAGGCGAAGGCAATATTGCCGACACCCAAAGCCAGCATGAAAGTTTGAATATCGATCACTCGTCATCCTTCAGGGATGGTCGCAGCTATTCGTATAATTATTGCAACGACTGTTTCCCAAAGGAATTATATTACACGCTTTCAAATTTAGCGCACGCACAATTCGTGCACGGAACGAGTTTGCTGTCTGATAAAACAAACACCCCGCAAATTCGGGGTCAGAGCACTTTTTAGAACAAGTCGAGAGCAGCGTGCACGCTCCCAGCCTCTTTTTTAGGGACGAACAATTGTGCAAAAAAGTGCTCTGACCCCGAATTCAAGGCCGAAAAAAACCGGGGACGCGCCCCGGTTTCTTGTTACTTCCGCCCCGCCCTCGGCTTGGCCTTGATGGTCGACAGGATCCCTGGCTTCGCCTTGCCCGGCGGCGCCATGAACGGCGCCGGTTCGCCGCGGCCGTTGCCGCGGCCATTGCGGCGGGTCGCCACCTCGATCACGCGGCCCTTGGGCGCGGCGCTGCGTGCCTCGGCCACCAGCGGCAAGGCCTTGCGCTCGCCGCGCTGGGATGCCGCTTCCTGTTCGCTGCCGGCCGGCGGTACCAGGTGGCGCTCGCCATTGCCGATCAGGTCGCCGCGGCCCATGCGCTTCAGGCCTTCGCGCAGCACCGGCCAGTTCTCCGGATCGTAGTAGCGCAGGAAGGCTTTGTGCAGCTTGCGGGTCTTGCCGCTCTTCGCGGTGAGGACCTCTTCGGAATCCGCCGTCACCTTGGCCAGCGGGTTCTTCCCGGTGTGGTACATGGTGGTCGCCATCGCCATCGGCGTCGGCGTGAAGGTCTGCACCTGGTCGAGGTGGAAGTTGTTCTTCTTCAGCCACAGCGCCAGGTTCAGCATGTCCTCGTCGGTCGAGCCCGGGTGGGCCGCGATGAAGTAGGGGATCAGGTACTGCTTCTTGCCCGCCTCCTTCGAGTACTTGTCGAACAGCGCCTTGAACTCGTCGTAGGCGCCGATACCCGGCTTCATCATCTTCGACAGCGTGCCCTCTTCCGTGTGCTCCGGCGCGATCTTCAACAGGCCGCCCACGTGGTGCGTCACCAGCTCCTTCACGTATTCCGGCGAACGCACGGCCAGGTCGTAGCGCAGGCCGGAGCCGATCAGGATCTTCTTGATGCCGGGGATCGCGCGCGCCTTGCGGTACAGCGAGATCAGCTTGCTGTGGTCGGTGCCCAGGTTGCTGCAGATGGTCGGATACACGCACGACAGGCGGCGGCAGGTTTCCTCGATCTTCTTGTCCTTGCAGGACAGGCGGTACATGTTGGCGGTCGGGCCGCCCAGGTCCGTGATGGTGCCCGCGAAGTTCTTGGTGGTGTCGCGAATGAGTTCGATCTCGCGCAGGATCGACGGCTCCGAACGGCTCTGGATGATGCGGCCTTCGTGCTCGGTGATCGAGCAGAAGGTGCAGCCGCCGAAGCAGCCGCGCATGATGTTCACCGAATAGCGGATCATCTCCCAGGCCGGGATGTGCGCCTTGCCGTAGCTCGGGTGCGGCGCGCGCGCGTACGGCAGGTCGTAGACGCCGTCCATCTCGTCCATCGCCAGCGGCAGCGGCGGCGCGTTCAGCCAGACGTCGCGGTCGCCGTGCTGCTGCACCAGCGCGCGCGCATTGCCCGGGTTCGACTCCAGGTGGAACACGCGCGAGGCGTGCGCGTACATCACCGGGTCTTCGCTGACGGTCTCGAAGGACGGCAGGCGCACCACGGTCTTTCTCGCCTTTTCGCGGGCGGCGGCCTGGCGCTGTTCGCGCGTCATGATGACGATCGGCTTCACTTCCGGTTCCGGCTGCGCATTCTCGGTGGCGCAGGCTTTGGTGTCTTCCTGCGCCATCGCGTACGGGTTCGGGTGCGGATCGACGCGGCCCGGCACGTCCACGCGGGTCGAGTTGTGCACGCTCCACTCTTCGTCCGGCAGCCAGCCGTGCGGCACCAGGAAGGCGGTGCCGCGCAGGTCGCGGATGCTCTTGATGTTCTCGCCGGCCGCGATGCGGCGCGTGACGTCGACCAGGGCGCGTTCGGCGTTGCCGAAGATGACGAGATCCGCCTTCGATTCGAACAGCACCGAGCGGCGCACCTTGTCCGACCAGTAGTCGTAGTGCGCGATGCGGCGCAGCGAAGCCTCGATGGAACCGGCGATGACCGGCACGCCCGGGAAGGCTTCGCGGGCGCGCTGGCAGTACACCGTCACGGCGCGGTCGGGACGTTTATTCGGCTCGGCGTTCGGCGTGTAGGCATCGTCGGAGCGGATCTTGCGGTCGGCCGTGTAGCGGTTGACCATCGAGTCCATGTTGCCGGCGGTGATGCCCCAGTACAGGTTGGGCTTGCCGAGCGCGCGGAACGGCTCCACGGACGTCCAGTCCGGCTGGCTGATGATGCCGACCCGATAACCCTGCGCTTCCAGCAGGCGGCCGACCAGCGCCATCCCGAAGCTCGGGTGGTCGATGTAGGCGTCGCCGGTGATCAGGATGATGTCGCATGAATCCCAGCCCAGCTTGTCCATCTCGGCGCGGGACATGGGCAGGAAGGGAGCGGCGGGAGCACGGCTGGAGCGCTTGGGGACGCTCGCGAAAAGATTCGAAGGGGAGTTCATTGGCCGACATTTTACAGGAAAAGCGTGCGGCCAGCTCCCTCCGCTGCCAAAATTGGCTTAGTTTTCAACAACTTGGCTCATCCGTTGCGGATGATGTGTTGCGTCAGATACCCATGTTGTTGAGGATATTGCCAAGCTGGCGCAGGGCCGGCTCGAGGTTCGGGTGGCGCGCCGCGAAGCGGGCCGTGATTTCCTGGCTGCGCGAGGCCAGTCCGTAGGTGTTGGCGTCCGGATTGTCGGCACGGCGCTCGAGCACATGCTTGATGTCGCCGTCGAGCTGGCGCAGCAGCATCTCCAGCTCGTCATCGACCTCGCCCGTTTCCTCGAGATGGCGGTGCAGGGTTTTCAGGTGCGCTTTCAGGGTGTCTTCGTTGTCGGGCAGCATATCGTCCCTCATGGTGTGAACTTCGTCTCGAGATACAACTTCTCGACCCTTTCGCGGGCCCAGGGCGTCTTGCGCAGGAACTTCAGGCTCGACTTGATGCTCGGGTCCTTGATGAAGCAGTTGATATCGATGCGTCGGCCGAGCCCGTCCCAGCCGTAGTGCTCGACCAGGCGCGTTAGCAAGGATTCTAAAGTAATACCGTGTAATGCCTGAACACTCATTGCAGAGGTGATGTCCTTGTGGGGGCGTTGTGGGAAATTTTATATCCGAAGGGGAAGGATGGGCGCGCACCAATGCCGTCGTTCCCGCGCAGGCGGGAACCCAGGTTTTGCGATCGTGCGGAGAACTTGGGCCCCCGCCTGCGCGGGGAGTCGTTTCCGGCAATGCCGGGAACGACAACTCACTCGCCAGTCAACCCACGACGCTCCAGCAGCGGCTCGATCTTCGCATCGCGGCCGCGGAAACCGCGGTACATGTCCATCGCGTCCATGGTGCCGCCGCGCGACAGCAGCATCTTGCGGAAATGGTCGCCGTTCTTGCGGGTCAGGCCACCGTTTTCCTTGAACCACTCGACGGTGTCGGCGTCCAGCTTCTCGGCCCACAGATAGCCGTAGTAGCCGGCCGAGTAGCCGCCCGAGAACACGTGCGAGAAGTAGGTCGTGCGGTAGCGCGGCGGGACCAGCGGGAAATCGACGCCGGCGTCATGCAGGGCCTTGGCTTCGAAGCCGAGCACGTCGGACGGGACCTGGCTTGGCGCCAGCTGGTGCCAGCTCTGGTCCAGGATCGATGCGGCCAGGTACTCGGTGGTGCGGTAGCCCTCGTTGAACTTGGCGGACGCCTGCACCTTGTCCAGCAGCTCCTTCGGCATCGGCGCGCCGGTCTGGTAGTGCTTGGCGTAGTTGGAGAGGACCTCCGGCCAGGCCATCCACATCTCGTTGACCTGCGACGGGAACTCGACATAGTCGCGCGGCACGCGCGAACCCGAGAAGCGCGGGTACTTCACGTTCGAGAACATGCCGTGCAGGGCATGACCGAACTCGTGGAACATGGTGCGCACTTCGTCATAGGTCAGCAGGGTCGGCTCGCCGGCCGCCGGCTTCGGGATGTTCAGGTGGTTCGCCACCACCGGGTGCTTGCCCAGCAGCGTGTTCTGGCCGACATAGGCGTTCATCCAGGCGCCGCCGCGCTTGTTCGAACGCGCGTACGGATCGTGCAGGAAGATCGCCAGCTGCTTGCCGTCGGTGTCGAACACGTCGAACACGCGCACGTCCGGGTCGTACACCGGCAGGTCCTTGCGCTCCTTGAAGGTGATGCCGAATTCCTTGTTGGCCGCATAGAACACGCCGTTCAGCAGCACGTTGTTGTACTCGAAGTAGGGACGCAGCTGGTTCTGGTCGAAGGCGTAGCGCTGGGCGCGCACCTTGTCGCTATAGTAGTTCCAGTCGTAGGCGGCGGCCTGGAATTTGCCGCCCTCGGCATCGATCACCTTCTGCAGGTCGGCCGCTTCCTTCTTCGCGTTGTTCACCGCCGGCCTGGCGAATTCGGCCAGCAGCTTGTTGACGGCGCCGGTCGTCTTCGCGGTCTGGTCTTCCAGCATGTAGGCCGCATGGCTCGGGTAGCCCAGCAGCGCGGCGCGTTCGGCGCGCGCCTTGACCAGCTCCAGCACCAGGCTGCGGTTGTCGAAGTCGCCGCCGTGACTGCCGCGCGCCAGCGAGGTCGCCAGCAGCTTCTCGCGGGTCGCGCGGTTGGTCAGCACGGACAGCGGCGCCTGCTGGGTGGTGTTCACGACCGGGATCACGAACTTGCCGTCCAGGCCGCGCTTCTTGGCCTCGGCGGCGGCGACGTCGATCGCCTTGTCCGACATGCCGGCCAGCTCCTCGCGGCTGTCGACCACCAGGGCCGAGGCATTCGCTTCCTTCAGCACGTTCTGGCTGAACTGGGTCTGCAGGGCGGCGATCTTCGCGTTGTAGGCCTTCAGCTTGATCTTGTCCGCGGCCGACAGCTTGGCGCCGGCGCGCACGAAGTCGGTGTGGTAGCGCTCCAGCAGATACTTCGACTCGGCATCCAGGTGCAGCTTGTCGCGCTTGTCGTACAGGGCCTGGATCCGTTTATACAGTTTTTCGTTCAGGCGGATCTTGTCGCTGTGCGCGGCCAGCTTCGGCGCCAGTTCCTTGTCCAGCGCGTTCATGGTGTCGTTGGTATTGGCGCCGACCAGGTTGTAGAACACGGTCGAGACGCGGTTCAGCAACTGGCCCGAACGCTCCATCGCGACGATGGTGTTGTCGAAGGTCGGCGCTGCGCGGCTAGCGGCGATCGCGTCGATCTCGGCCGACTGCTGGCGCATGCCTTCCTCGAACGCCGGCGCGAAGTCTTCGTTCTTGATCTTGTCGAAGGCCGGATAGTTGAACGGCAGGGTGCTCGGCTTGGCGAAGGGGTTCGATGCCGGCAGCTGGGATGGCGCTGCGATGGCGAAGTTGGCGACGGCCGCGGTGACGGCGAGGGCCAGGATGTGGGAACGGTTCATTCTCTCTCCGGTATAAATAGTTTTGTTATTTGGTGCGTGCTGCTGCGTGGGCACGGGGTGCCCACGCGTAATCAATTACCAGTCAGGCCACGGCGTTCCAGCAGCGGCTCGATCTTCGCGTCGCGGCCGCGGAAGTTGCGGAACAGGTCCATGGCATCGGCCGAGCCGCCGCGCGACAGCAGGGTCTGACGGAAATGGTCGCCGTTCTTGCGCAGCAGGCCGCCGTTCTCCTTGAACCACTCGACCGTGTCGGCATCCAGCTTTTCGCTCCACAGGTAGGCGTAGTAGCCGGCCGAATAGCCGAGCGAGAAGCTGTGCGAGAAATAGGTCGTGCGGTAGCGCGGCGGCACCGGCGCGAAGTCCACGCCCGCATCCTTCAGCGCGGCCGCTTCGAAGCCCAGCACGTCGGCCGGGATCTGGTTCGGGGTCAGCTGGTGCCAGCGCTGGTCGAGCAGCGAGGCCGCCAGGTACTCGGTCGTGATGTAACCCATGTTGAACTTCTTCGAGGCCTGCACCTTGTCCAGCAGTTCCTTCGGCATCGGCGCGCCGGTCTGGTAATGCTTCGCGTAGTTGGCGAGGACTTCAGGCCAGGTAGCCCACATCTCGTTGACCTGGGACGGATACTCGACGAAGTCGCGCGGCGTGTTGGCGCCCCCGAAGGTCGGGTACTTCACGTTCGAGAACATGCCGTGCAGCGCGTGGCCGAACTCGTGGAAGGCGGTGCGCACCTCGTCGTAGGTCAGCAGGGTCGGCTGGCCGGCGGGCGGCTTCGGGATGTTCAGGTGGTTCGCCACTACCGGATGATTCCCCAGCAGCGAGGACTGCGTCACGTACTCGTTCATCCAGGCGCCGCCCTGCTTGTTCGGGCGCGCGTAGTAATCCATGATGAAGATCGCCAGCTGCTTGCCGTTGGCGTCGAACACGTCGAACACGCGCACGTCCGGGTCGTACACCGGCAGGTCCTTGCGCTCCTTGAAGCTGATGCCGAACTCCTTGTTCGCGGCGAAGAACACGCCGTTCTGCACCACGTTGTTCAGTTCGAAGTAGGGCTTCAACTGGCTTTCATCGAAGGCATATCTGGCCTGGCGCACCTTGTCGGTGTAGAAGGCCCAGTCATGCGATGCGACCTGGAAGCCGCCTTTCTCCGCGTCGATGACCTTCTGGATTTCAAGCGCTTCCTTCCTAGCGTTGTTCACGGCAGGCAGCGCCAGCTCGCCCAGCAGCTTGTTGACCGCTTCCGGCGTCTTCGCGGTTTCCACTTCCAGCGAATAGGCGGCGTAGTTCGGGTAGCCCAGCAGGGTCGCCTTCTCGGCGCGCAGCTTGGCCAGGCGAGCTACCTGCGCGCGGCTGTCGAATTCGCCGCCGCGGCTGCCGCGCGCCAGCGACGCCGCCATCAGGCGCTCGCGTGTGGTCCGGTTGGTCAGCGACGACAGCAGCGGCTGGCCGGTGGTGTTGGCCAGCGCGATCGCGAACTTGCCGTCCAGGCCGCGCTTCTTTGCTTCGGCGGCGGCGGCATCGATCTCGGCATCGGACAAACCGGCCAGCTCGGCGCGGGTATCGACCACCAGGGCCGACGCATTCGCTTCCTTCAGCACGTTCTGCGCGAAGGCCGACTGCAGACTGGCGATCTCGCCGTTATAGGCCTTCAGCTTGTCCTTGTCGGCCGCGGACAGCCTGGCGCCGGCGCGCACGAAATCGCGGCGGTAACGTTCCAGCAGGTGCTTCGATTCGGCGTCCAGCTGCAAAGCGTCGCGCTTGTCGTACAGGCTCTTCACGCGCTGCCACAGCCTGTCGTTCATGTAGATCGCATCCTGGTGCGCGGCCAGCTTCGGCGACATTTCGCGGTCGATCGCATCCAGCTTGTCGTTGGTGTTCGCGCCCTGCAGGTTCGAGAAGGTCGTCGACACGCGCGCCAGCAGCTGGCCAGCGCGCTCCATCGCGACGATGGTGTTGTCGAAGGTCGGCGCCGCCTTGTTGTTGGCGATCGCAGCCACTTCCTTCAGGTGCTCGCGCATGCCCGCTTCGAAGGCCGGCTTGAAGTGCTCGTCCTTGATCTTGTCGAAGGCCGGATAGTGGAACGGCAACGTGCTGACCTTGGCGAAGGGATTCGACGCATCGAGGACGGCAGCGGAAGCAGGAGCGGCGGTGGCGGGGATGGCGGTGGTTGCGTAGGCAAGCGCGATGCTTGCCGCAACGATGAAGCTGTGTGGCTGTTTCATGCGATCTTTCACGGACACTGGTTGGATGCTGCCGGAGCGAGCCCAGCAGCAGGTGCGCGAAAGATCATAGCAGGGTTATTGCCGCATCGTCATATTGGAGTGTTGCAATCCATCGTATTGACGCCGGCATTCAGGACGCTTCCTTGCGGGCCTCCGCGGCCTCTTCCGCCTCGGTTTCCTCGACCACTTTTTCCTCGATGCGCCGGTCCGGAATCAGCCATAGCACGGCCACGCCGGCATACACCAGGAACCCCAGCCATGCCGCGTACCAGGCCAGCGCCACCCCGGCCAGATATAGGACGATCGAAATCTTGCCCTTGCGGTCATCGCCGATGGCGTCGGCCAGCGTCGTGTTCTTCTCATGGTTGCGGATGAGGCCGCGCGCCAGCAGCGAATACGCGACCGCGCACATGAACAGCACGAAGCCGTAGGCGGCGGTGGGCCCGGTCTCGAAATGGTTCTCGCCCATCCAGGCCGTCACGAACGGAATCAGAGATAGCCAGAACAGTAGATGCAGGTTGGCCCACAGGATGCCGCCGCTGACTTCCTTCACGGCGTGCAGCATGTGGTGGTGGTTCCACCAACGTGCATATTACCCACAAGCTATGCTACAGTTGCAGCATGGAAAACGTGTACGCATACATCAGGTTCTCGGATGACAAACAGGCTCAAGGGTCGAGCTACGAACGACAACTCGGCCTTGCTCGGGAATACTGCCCTACTCTAATCGAGGACAAGGCTCATATCTTCTTTGACGCTGGTAAGTCGGCCTTTACTGGTGCGAACGTCAGTGAAGGCGGGGAACTAAAGCGGTTCTACGACGGTGTGGCATCAGGTGACATTCCGCATGGTAGTACGCTGCTTGTCGAAGACTTGGATCGTCTGTCACGTGCGGGTATGTGGAAGGCTTCGGACAAGCTTCGAGAACTGACAGAAAACGGTATCACGGTAGTCACGCTTCGAGATAAACACCCGTACACCGGTAAGCTCAGCCTGTCTAGCAGCCTAACTGCCCTGATCAAACAAGAGCTTGCGCATGAAGAGAGCGCCAAGAAAAGTGGACGTGTGGCAGACAGCTACGTCAAGCGATACGCCAAGGCCCGATCTGGGAAGAAGGTCAAGGTTCTGCTACCTAGCTGGCTCGAATGGGTGAGCGACGACGAGCCGTACAAGGTGAAAGAAGCTGAAGCAGCGGTAGTCGAAGAAATCTTCACGTGGGCGGCAGAGGGCTACAGTTACGCAGCTATCGCCAAGATGCTCAATCAACGTGGCACGAAGCCGTTCAGGGCCGGGAAGAAGGACAAGCTCTGGATCACTGCCAGCCTGTTTGCGCTGATCAAGAACGAAGCCGTCCTCGGCACGTACAAGCCGCGTGACGGAGGAGAGCCAATCGAGGGTTACTTCCCTGTCATTATCAAGCAGGAAGTGTTCAACGCTGCACAAGGAGCAAGGGTTGAACGTAAGGAAGGCAAGGATACCCGTAGTGGCGCATCGTTCAACGTCTGGAGCAAGGTAGGCAGTTGTGCGCTTTGCGGGAAGACTTGGCACGCTTTGCCGAAGGGTAAAGGCAATCAGGTGTATCTCGTATGTAGTGGGAAAATCGGAGGCACTTGTACGGCCAAGAACATCCGAGCAGACCGGGCTGAACTCGGCTTCCGAGAAGTGCTCCTGAACGCAGTGAACGCTGATTACTTCCTTGGGGATCAGCGAGACGAACTCATGAAAGCACGCGAGCTTCAAGGTTTGATCGACGAGGTACAGCAACGTCGCAGCAGGCAAGTTGCTCTTCTCGATATCGACCCGATGCCGGAAGTAGCTGCTGCTATCAAGAAGGCCAACGCGGAGCTAACAGAACTGCAGAAACGGAAAGAAGCTATCGACCATGCGATTGCCCAGCAGTCTGCCTTGTCTCGTAACCGTGCTGCACTGCTGGCGAAAATCGACCTTACGGAGAACCCTGCCCGGATGCAAGCGAACTCGCTCCTACGTAGGCTCGGAATCAGCGTCACCTTTGCACGGTACGACCTACGGACTGCCTACACTGCCACACAAAATGGCAAGAAGATACTGGTCGTCTACCAGCAAAACGAGAAGATACAAGCCATGGCGTATAGCGAGGACACTGCTATACGGATGTGGGAGCGTGGCGAGACTGACGAACCAGAGATGAACCTGACGTTATCTGACGTAGTGGGCAAAGTTCCAAGGACAACCGATAAAGTCGAACGCGAATGGGCTAACAAGGACATCGACTATGCTAGGGGAGGATACGGGTATGACGAAGCTTCGTTCTACGACGACTTCCCAGAAGATGACAAGCGCGTTGCCAGTTGATGCGTGTCGAGCAGACTAGTTGTCCATGAACTTGAAGCGGAGGAGTGAACCGGGCAGCAACATTCCTGTGCAGGAATTTACAAAAACTAAAATCTTGATGTAGCCACCGCGTGACTTAACACGATTGTCCTGCCGATAATATCAAGCAGAGCAGTTGTCAAAATATCAATATCTTGTCAGTCGCGTAATGCTGCGTAGAGTGTGCCCCTTGCTACTTTGAACTCAGCGGCCAGAGCGGCTTTGCTTTCACCTGCTTTGATGCGAGCCTTGATTTCTTCCACATCGGCTGGCTTCAGACGCTCTGGTCGTCCAGTGGGCTTACCTGCTGCCTTAGCTGCTGCGATACCTTCCCGCTGACGCTCCAGGATCATCGAACGCTCGAACTCGGCGAATGCTCCCATCATCGAGAGCATCAGTGTGTTCATCGGACTGGAAGTGTCTGCGCTGAAGGTCAGGTTCTCTTTAACGAAGGTGACGGTAACGCCTTTATCGTTCAGGCCCGATACAATGGCTCGCAGATCGACAAGGTTACGAGCAAGGCGGTCGATGGAGTGGACCATGACAGTATCACCCTCACGAACGAACGCCTGTAGGGCGACAAGGGCGGGCCTCTTTGCATCTTTCCCAGATGCCTTATCCTCGAATACGCGGTCGAGCTTGATGCCGTCCAGTTGGCGAGCCAGATTCTGGTCCACCGAACTCACTCGTACGTATCCGACCGTCTGCCCAGTTGCCATCTTGTTGCTCCCCTGTTGAAGTGTTCAACAAAGTCTAAGGGGTTTTAGGAAAATGTGCAACAACTATCGTTATCGACCTTGTTGAACGATGTTTCTCTGCTGTTTCCGCGTGTTCATCAAGGCGTACTTGTTGAACGGTTGACTCTGGCGCTTGCTTACTGGCCGGCTAATACATCAATGATCGGGCAAGCAGCACCATGCCGTCCAACGTCGCACTGTTGAACGAGTTGGCCCAGAGCGAGATGCATCTGCTCAAGGTCTCTGATCTTCCCCTCGATCAGTTCCCGCTTGCGCAACGCCAAGTCGCGTGTTTCGGTGCAAGCATTGGCCTGCTCCAGCGTAAGCAGGGCCGCTACCTCGTTCAGCGTGAAACCAAGAGCCTGTGCGCGTTTGATGAAGCGTAGTCGCTTCGCCTGTTCAGCAGGGTATCGGCGATGGCCTCCGGTTGGCTTCACTGGCTCGTCCAGCAGTCCGAGACGTTGGTAGTAGCGGATCGTCTCCACGTTCACCCCGGCAGCAGTGGCTAACTGGCCGATTGTCAGTTCAGTTCCCATGTATTTTCCTTGACTCCGTACTCAGGTACGGCTTGTAGACTACCACTTCGCATAATGGCACAAGGATCGAACATGGCACTGACGGAGAAAGGCTCACTGGTAGCAAGCGTATTAGCTGCTGTCGGAGCATCGGTATGTTGCGTTGGACCGCTTGTTCTGCTTGCCCTTGGTATCAGTGGCTCGTGGATCGGAAGTCTTAGCATAATGGAACCGTTCCGTCCTGTGTTCATGGCGCTGACGCTGCTGTTCCTCGGTCTCGCCTTCCGCAAGCTCTACCTGACCCCAGCGTCATGCGAGGTTGGCACCGCTTGCGCTAACCCGGCAATCCGCAAGCGACAGCGGGTTACGTTCTGGGTCGTTGCTGTGCTGCTGCTCGGCCTGCTGGCCGTACCGATGGTTGCACCCTTCTTTTACTAAAAGGTACTCCGATGAAAAAACTGCTCTTGAGCCTCGTTATCGCGCTGCCGCTTGCTGCTGGCGCTGCTACTGTGCAAACCGTTACGCTCGACGTAGCGAACATGTCATGTGGCACCTGCCCCATCACGGTGAAGAAGGCGCTGGAGAAGGTGACTGGCGTGCGGAAGGTTCTGGTTGACTACGAAACCAAGACTGCTACCGTGACATTCGACGCCGATAAGGCGAAGGTTGCAGCACTGACCAGCGCCACTACGAACGCTGGCTTCCCATCAACCCTGCACAAGTGAGTACCGGATGAACGCCGTTGTACTGGAATCAACCCTGACCTGTCCTCACTGCGGCCACGCACAGCAGGAGGTGATGCCGACCGACTCCTGCCAGTTCTATTACGAGTGCAGCAACTGTAAAGTGTTGCTGCGGCCGAAAGCTGGAGACTGCTGCGTTTTCTGCTCGTTCGGGACGGTTAAATGCCCACCCATTCAAGAGAACCGTAGCTGCTGCGGATAAAACACTGCGTTAGCCGTGCTGCCGAAGTCGTACCGAGTCCATCATTGCAGAAATGCCACTCTGGACTAGTTGGTGCGCAAGATCGTGTACTTCGGGTAGCGGTCTGGCACGGCTGACTTCCGCTCGCGTTACATCACGGTCAACCTTCCTTTGTCGGTTAGGACGTGAACGAGAGAAGATTTGACCGTACTTCTTCTTGTCCTCTACATCGGGCTTGCCACGAGCTTTGTAGATGTATGTCAGCCAGATCAGCGCATCTGCCAGTCGTGCAAAACCCAGTTCAGTTGCTCGGTTGCCCTCACCGAAGTACGGAAGGGCTGCGTATCGGTTGTTCCCGTGAATCTCGTTTCTCGGCTCGTTGATGTGTAGCAGGATACCCCGCTTCAGGCACTCACGACCGAGGAACTGATCTTCAAAGCCGTTCAGGATGCTCTGCGCTTGCACTTCGCCGGAGTCGATGAGCATGAAAACGTGCAGATGCTCCCCTTTCTCCGAATCGGTCTCACGTGCAGAGAACCACTCACAAGGCACACCTGCCCGGTCGATCTTCAGCACGAGCGCATGTAGCATGGCCTTGTGTGCCTTGTTGGTCTGACCTTGAAAACACAAATGGTAAAGCCGAGGCTCCCCGTAAGTGAACAAGCAGTCGTAGATCATCTTGACCGCGTTGCGGTAGGCTCGTTTGCCCAAGGGATGATAACCACCGTTGTTCTTCGCGTTGACGACGGTAGTAGGGTATTCAATTGTTGCCTTCGGCATGTTGTGTTTCCTTTCTTGCAGGTAATAGCTCTCCTTGGCTCCTTGACGGAACGAATGATGACTGTTTGTTAGTGGATGATGGTGTGGGTAGGATGGGGCTACCCGGTAGTACAAGAACTGTTCAAATCGTTAGCCGATACCGTACCTGCTGTAGTGCATAACTCATGCTTACTACTTCAATACCACAGTAACGGAGATCGTTCCCTCTGGAGCAGCGAGGCTACCAGTACAACGGGAATCAGCGGAAACGCACTAGGGATGCGGGTTTCCAGCGGTTGAACAGTTCCACGGAACTTGATTGTAAATCGCTCAGGCGTGACATAACCCGAACTCTTGTCCACAGCGATAATAACATGACCTTTCGTGCCGATCAACTACCCACACGTAGCGCCCCACAAGCTCGACAATCAAGCGATTAGAGCGCCTAGAATCAATCATCGAAGGATGAAGCACCAATCCCACATGGTGGCAGCGAAAAGCCCCCAGAAGCCCTGCAAACGATTTCTAGGGGCATCTCATGAACGATGCACTGCCCATGTCGGCTAACGCCGGAGATCGACAACCAATCCGCCTAATTTTTAAGCACCATTACAGCAAAACGGGGGGAATTACTTAGCAGGACACTGTTTCTCTATTCGTCCAGATAGACCAAGGGTGGGCTAACGTTGGCGTGGTCGTCAGTTTCGGTTGTTCTCGGCCTGTTCTTCCGCTTCGATCTCTTCGATGACCTTTTCTTCAATTCTGCGATCAGGAATCAGCCACATCACAGCTACGGCGATGTAAGCCACGAATCCCAGCCACGCGGCAAACCACGACAGAACAATACCGGCGAGGTAAAGGATGACGGAAATCTTGCCCTTGCGGTCGTCGCCCAGTGCTTCAGCCAACGTGGAGTTCTTGGGGTGGTTAGCGATTAGCACACGTGCCAGGAGTGCATACGCTGAAGCACACATGAACAACACGAAACCGTAGGCAGCGGTAGGGCCGGTCTCGAAATGGTTCTCGCCCATCCATGCGGTAACGAACGGAATGAGGGACAGCCAGAACAACAGGTGCAGATTCGCCCAGAGCACGCCACCGCTGACTTCCTGTACAGCGTGGATCAGATGGTGGTGGTTATTCCAATAAATTCCAACGTAAATGAAGCTGAGGACGTAGCTCATGAAGACAGGCCAGAGCGGCAGCAGAACCGCGAAGTCCGCCCCATGTGGAACCTTCAGTTCGAGCACCATGATGGTGATGATGATGGCAATAACGCCGTCACTGAAGGCTTCAAGCCGATTTTTACCCATCGGTGTCCTGTTCTTGATGTTGCCGTTACCCCGGCTGCTGCTCAGACGCAGGTGAGCCTGCCGGAATGTTCATTATTCGCATCGGTAAGTCACGTCTGCCTTCAAGGACTTCGAGTACAAGACGGCGCACACGGTCTTGCTCTTCCTCTGTCTGGCCGTGTGCTGTCGGCATGTAAGTTCCGTTCTTGATCTGGGTCTTGTTGAAGTCATAACCAAGGGATTGACCCATCGCGTAAAGAAGGTCAACGAGCAGATCAGTTCTACGTATCGCCCATGCATGGCCGTCAACCTGTGGAGTACCGAGATGGTCAAGGTACTGTTGCCACACTTCGACCACTGCCTTCTCTTTCCGCTTGCGTGAAGAGAATTCCAAATCGATCCGGTTCAAGGCTTCTACGTGCGCAGGTGCAAGGCTGTAAGCACGTGTTGCCATTAGCGTCTTGAACACTTGCAACTTGCGCCCCCGCTCCTCATTTCGGTCATCAAGGTATCGCGTTACTTGGACCGCAATAAGCGGGCTTATCGCTGTAGCAGCTATTGTCAAGATTTCTGCTAAGTTCATGTTCAACCGACAAGTTATGTGAAGCTTCAATACTACCTTACGTTCGTTGCATTGTTGAAATGATAGCAGGTGAGAAGGCGGTCTCTTGTGGGTGACTTACATACTGGAGCTTGTTCCAATAAATTCCTACGTAAATGAAGCTGAGCACGTAGCTCATGAATGTCGGCCACAGCGGAATCAGCGCGCGGAAATCGGCGCCGTGCCGCGGTTTCAGTTCCAGCACCATGATCGCGATGATGTGGCGATGACGCCGTCGCTGAAAGCTTCAAGGCAGCTTTTGCCCATTCAGTTTGGTCTCGTAAGTATGCGGATCAGACCTCGTTCCAAACCGATGACTAACCAGAATGGTCGTCTGGCCAGGCAAGAATCCGCGTAAGCTCGGTTTTCTCCCAGCAGTCGCCTATCTTCAGCTCAATAATTTTTCCGCTTTTTACATCCTGTGTAACCCGAATTTGTGCACCTGCTAAAGTAGTAGCGCACCGCTCTATGTCGCAGCGCATATCGGCCAGACGCTCTTCTCGACTCTCTTCGTCAATTGGATAATAGTCGGCCCAATCTTTCCAGATCGTCCCTGAATCATCTCTCGCTTCGATAAACCACTCTAACACCTGAGCCGGAACTGTGATGACGAACTGCAGCCCGCAGGGTTTTCGAATATAGAGTAGCCAAGCATATTTTTGCTCAACGAGCTCAAGCCCTAAAGTGTCCCGAAGCCGAAGAAGCAAACTTCTCATTGGCACTCAACCTTATATCGGCGAATCAACAGTGAATGACGACAGCATGTTAATGAAGACGTACGGCTGGATTTTTCCCGGCAGCCACTACGGCACAACTATTTGATAGGTAACTTACATACTGGAGCTTGTTCCAATAAATCCCGACGTAAATGAAACTGAGCACGTAGCTCATGAACACCGGCCACAACGGGATCAGCGCGCGGAAATCTGGGTCGTGCGGGACTTTGAGTTCCAGCACCATGATGGTGATGATGATGGCGATGACGCCGTCGCTGAAGGCTTCTAGTCGGTTTTTACCCATTCGTGCGGATTCCTTGCGCGTTTTTCCGGTTGGTCGATGCCACTAACGTTCGCAACCGAGCAAGCGCTTCAGCAGATCCGAATCGACCAGCTTGCTGATAAACGTCACGCTTCGCATCATCGTCGCTACAAACTTTACCTAAGATATCCCATGCAATAACACGGTGCAGTTCGATGCGATCTCCGTACTTTTCCAGCAGTGCCATCTCTTCGTCATCGGACTCATGTCCGTCGAGTGCGTAGTAGGCATAAAAATCGTTGTACTGTTCGCAAAAATCCCAGAAGCCTAACTGACCCTGAACACACTTTTCTACGAGATCGTCATGCTTACGCAGTTCGCGCAACAGTTCATCTTCGGATTCGAATATGACCATTACCGTTCCCCCTCAGTTAGGGAAGGACTGAATTCCAGCTTCATTGATGGGTAACTTCCATACTGGAGCTTGTTCCAATAAATCCCGACGTAGATGAAGCTGAGCACGTAGCTCATGAAGACGGGCCACAGCGGCAGCAGGACCTTGAAATCGGCGCCGTGCGGGACTTTGAGTTCCAGCACCATGATGGTGATGATGATGGCGATGACGCCGTCGCTGAAGGCTTCTAGTCGGTTTTTACCCATTCGTGCGGATTCCTTGCGCGTTTTTCCGGTTGGTCGATGCCACTAACGTTCGCAACCGAGCAAACGCTTCAGCAGATCCGAATCGACCAGCTTGCTGATAAACGTCACGCTTCGCATCATCGTCGCTACAAACTTTACCTAAGATATCCCATGCAATAACACGGTGCAGTTCGATGCGATCTCCGTACTTTTCCAGCAGTGCCATCTCTTCGTCATCGGACTCATGTCCGTCGAGTGCGTAGTAGGCATAAAAATCGTTGTACTGTTCGCAAAAATCCCAGAAGCCTAACTGACCCTGAACACACTTTTCTACGAGATCGTCATGCTTACGCAGTTCGCGCAACAGTTCATCTTCGGATTCGAATATGACCATTACCGTTCCCCCTCAGTTAGGGAAGGACTGAATTCCAGCTTCATTGATGGGTAACTTCCATACTGGAGCTTGTTCCAGTAGATACCGACGTAGATGAAGCTGAGCACGTAGCTCATGAACACCGGCCACAGTGGGACCAGCACGCGGAAGTCCGCGCCGTGCGGGACTCTGAGCTCCAGCATCATGACGGTGATGATAACGATGACGCCGTTGCTGAAGCGCCCCAGCCATTTTTTGGCCATCGCCACCTCCGTTTTAACCAGGAAATTCGACCGTGCCCGCAATACAATCGACGACTTCCCCGCCAACCCAGATATCGTCACCGATACGCTCGATAAAAACCTTTCCTGCACGTCCCAGAACAGTTCCCTGCTTTACCACATAGTTATCCCCGACATTTCCCGTACCGATGAGCCATTGTGCGAGCCCCGCGTTCAGGCTGCCTGTCACAGGGTCTTCCGGCACACCAAGCGACGGCACGAAAACCCGAACTTCATAATCGGTATCTGCCCCAGCCGATTGGGGTGCCGCAATGCCTATCCTGATATCGCCCAAGGCTGCGAAGTCCGGCTGAACAGCCAGGACCTGCTCGGCCGAGCGCAGCATGACCGCGCACCATCCAGGGCCATTGTCGACCCACTGATGGGCCACGATGTCATCATCGTTCAGCCGGATCGCCTGCTTGATTTGCTGTAGCGAAGTGGAGTCAAGCGGTCCGCTTCGGCGCAAAGGCGGTGCCGCAAATGCGAGCCGTGTGTCGCTGCGCCGAATACGAACCAGTCCGACGCCACATTCCTGAATGATCATGTCACTTTGACGAGATACACCACCGGCCTTGAGCCAGGCTGCGCAGCTGCCCAAGGTAGGGTGTCCGGCAAAAGGAAGCTCGCCCCCCGGCGTGAATATTCGAACACGATAATCGGCAGCCGGATCAGCTGGTGATAACAGGAAAGTGGTTTCGGAAAGATTGGTCCACCGAGCGAACGAGGCCATCTGCTCATCACTGAGGTCATGCGCATCGTGTACCACGGCAAGGGGATTGCCCTTGTAAGGTGTGTCAGTGAAAACGTCTAGTTGGTGAAAAGTATGTTGCTTATACATGGAAGAGCCAGCTATTGTTAAAGCGATAAAGCACTTTACATGCGGGAGCTTGTTTCAATAGCTGCCGACACACCAACTTTTCAGGATTATTTCGAGCCCGGCCCGATATATTTCTCGAAATTCTCGGCAAAATCGTCGAGATTATCGGTCATCATTTTGCGGAATTGATCGGTGAAATATTCCAGCGCCCGCTCCTTTTCAAGCTTCATGTTCTGCGAGTTGCCCGTGGCGCGCGCAACGATGAAGGCATTGAAGCGCGTTGCGGCGTACATGGTCGATGCGCCGACTACGCTTGGATCGGCCGAATCGCACTGGTCGTTCGACAGGTTGATGAGAGCGTTGACGCGATTCCAGAATTCCGGATCAGGGGTGTTATTACTCATGATTTTTACGAGAAATGATGATTGGCGGTACAGGAGGCTCTATACGGTGGAGCAAGAAACACACTGTAGCATAAGCGGTGTGATGACTATCGGCGCTGTACGGTCGAGAGCCTGAATGGATCATTGCCCGTTTTTCGGCCCATGCAGCATCGGTATCGAACATGAACCGGGTTTGGAAAAACAGCCGTCGTCAGCCGCGTGAAGCTCGGGACCGAGCAGGTCATGGAACAATGTTTTCGCCTCGTCCTGGGAAAACCTCCGGATCATCGTCCCGCTAGGGATGGCCAGTTCATAAAGCCCGAAAGTTCCCATGTTGTCGCAATTTGAATGGGGAAGCACCTGCGCGGCGACGAGCAGTCTCGTCGCATCGCTGGCCCATGCAATGCCCAGCATATTCGGCTCCTCGGGGCTGAAGCACTTGGGGTATCGATCCAGAACATCCAGGCGAAGCCCCGGCGCAAGTCGAATTTCCGTGAGCCTGCCTTTGGACAGCCGGTACACGACAATGTGGTAGGTACCGACAGCACCGCCATCGCTATGGTTGACGAAAAAAGTGTCCGATGCGGGCGACCAGCCGATCTCCGGGCAGGGCCATCCTTCTGTCGGGATCGGAAACTTTTTCCCCGTCTCATCAACAGCAAAAGCCCTTGCCCCATCTTCTGTGATGCGCACCACGATTTTTCTCTTGCCATTCGGGGACCGGATTACCGCATCGGCCGGTGTGACCGTCGCACCGCCACATGCATTCCTGGCGGCCGCTGAAAATGAACCATTCCCATGCGGTGAGAACCAGCCCCCATTTTCGGTAGCCGGGGCCTCAGCATTCGCTTGCGAGATCGCTCCACAAGCAAGGAAGAGCAGGCCTGATTTCATCAGTGTTCGCAAGTATTGAAAAGCGGATGCCTTCATTCGTCGTCCAGCCGCACTAGCAAATCGCCATCGCCATCCCGGGCACGTGATAAAACACCGCCATCGCCCCATCCAGCACATAAGACCACAGCACGCCTGCAAACAGCGCCGCCATGACCAGCCCCCGCCGCTCGCGATAGCCATAGAACAGCGCCAGCACCAGGGCCCAGATTGCCAACCGGATCGGCAGTACGCCAGCATACATCTGAGCTTCCGAGAGCGAACTGCTGTCGGCGATCGCCATCATGGCGAAGAAATATGCCAATCCACAGGCCAGGCCGATGCCGGTTTTGGCAAAGCCAAATTTCCATATACCGACATTCCGGTCCAGCACCCGGTTAAGAACACAGGCGAAGCCGGCATATCCGACGACCTTGATCGTTGCGTAAGTTACCGCGGCCAAAGGCCCGGGAATCATCGGCAAGATAGCCCCCTTCCTGTTCAGTCATAGAACGCCCGGCATGACAACCCCGGCAATGACGAGCACCCACAACACCCCGCCCGCAAGCACCCAGGCCCAATTCGCCTTCGACAGCCGGTCATTGCCCTTCCCTTCCGGATCCCCGCAGCTGAGGTTGATCTTTTCCTGCGCCTTCAGGAAAGGCAGCAGCAGGATGAACATGCTGGCGAATGACGCGATATCGCCGGCAGTGCCGCCGATCAGGACGTCGACGAAGTTCGCCAGCAGCAGCAGCGCGACCAGGACGGTGGCGTGCCAGTCGCTGCGCCAGCGTGCGATTGCCGGCTGGTCGCGGCCGTAGGCTTTGATCTTCCGGAACAGTGCGTGCGTGAAAAACATCCAGAACGCGGCGCGCGGCGCCGGAGAGACGGTGCTGCCGAAGCGCGAGGCTTCCGGGTGCCTGCCCTTGTAGCGGTCCCAGTTCTTGTAGTACCAGTACAGGATGTAGAGCGTGAAGGTGGACAGGAACAGGATCGCCAGCTTGCGCTTCGAAACGACGTAGAACCCGGGTTCGTCGATGGCCATGCCTGCATCCTGTCTTATCCAATAACGAGCGCCCTACCTTATTGGATTTATTGACAAGATGCAACTACTTGGTGGTGTTCCTGCGTTCCCTCAACTGCTTGCGGATTGCTTTGACCCGGCCGATCAGGGCTTCGTTCATCCGGTCCTGGATGCCGTGCAGCGTGAACAGGAAATTGGAGATGCCCGGACGGCGGCATAGCAGCATTTTGCCGCGCCGTTGCAGCACGTGGGTGGCGCGGAATTCCTGGTTCGGCGCGCCGTAGCCGAAATCGGCATGGGTGAAACCGAAATGCGCGATCGTATCCTGCAGGGCCAGGTGAATGATGCTGGTACCGACCGAGAAGCTCATGTATTCCTGCTTGCAGTAGATCTTGTGCACGTGCCATACCTCGTTCGAGCGGGTGCCCAGCACCAGGGCCGCCGGCCGGCCATCGCATTGCAGCAGGTAGGAATGCAGCAGGCCGTGACGGGCCAGGCTCTCCAGCTTTGCCTGCGATGGCTGGGCGGCGAGGTCCTCGGCGCTCATCAGGGCGCGCATGCCGTCCACCAGCGCCGCGACCTGGTCCACCTGCTCGACCCGCAGCAGGTGGACCTCGCCCGCTTCCTTGGCCAGCAGCCGCACCTGGCGCGACAGGTTGTAGCGCTTCTTGGAGCTGAGCTTTTGCAGGTAGCCCTCGACGTCCTCCGGCAGCGGCATGGTATGGCAGTGTTGCCAGCCGTTCAGGATGTGGGGGGACAGGCCGTCACCGCCGATGCTGCCCGCCAGTTCTTCGGGCATCGCCTGCATCAGCAGCGCGCGGCAGTCGGGATAGCTCTGCAGCAGGCTCCTGAAGACGAATCCGGGAAGGTCCGGTTCGCTGTCGTCGAGCAAGGGAACGCTGCCGAGCACCTGGTAGACGGGAACCTGGCGCTCGAACAGGGTCAGGGGGCCAAGACGGACGCTCACGGTCTGCGTGATCCTGCGTCCCGGCACGATGCCGACGATCCGGGCATCGCTGCGGCGGCGCACGAGGTGGAGGTCGCAGGCTGTTCCATCGGCTTCCGCCGTATCCACCAGGTAGCGGAAGAATTCCGGGAGCTGGTACAGCTTTTCCGGACTGCGGCAGGTTTCCAGCAGGCTGCGCCACGCCGTTTGCACGTCGGAGCGTTCAGCGTCACTGGTGGCTGCGACGAGCTCGAACTGCTGCGCTGGGTTGGCGCGGCGCCGCGTCGGCGTCGGCGTCGGCTCCGCCCATGGAGTCAATCCGGTTATTTTTTTGCTGTGTGGAACAGATACTTTCACGTGGACCTCGCCGACCAATTTATCCATCAAATGAATGGATCCGATTGTATTTACGTGCTTATCGATAATACCGCGAGGTAACTACACAATACAATAATTTTTATCCAAATAAACATTAAATTTTTTCAATTTGATTCATTTATCCCACTTTTTTAATCATTTGGGCAAATGGATTTCCATTAAAGAAATAATGAAATTGCGACTAATACATTTGGAAAAATCTTTTTAAAAGGCGGCAATAAATTGAATCAATAATGCGGCGGTCTTTCGTTCAGCGGCCCCTGCCCGGCATCGCGCAGCGCGCGGATGTGTTCGGCCAGCTTGGCGACCATGGTTTCCAGCTGGTCGATGCGGCGCCCCTGTTCATAAATGGTCTGGTTCAGCGACTCGACCAGGTTTTCCTGGTGGGCCAGTTTGATTTCGATATCGATGACACGGTCTTCGTCGCTCACGGCAGTTCCTGAAATGAAAAGAGCCGCATTATGCCAGCGGCTCGTGAAAAACGCCGGCTGGCTGCCGGCGTGTTGTTGGACGTCGATCAGGCCCAGGGCGTGTATTCCAGGCCCTGCTTCAGGCTGCCGATCACCAGCGCCTGGTTTTCGAGGCTGTCGCTGAAGCCGATCAGCATCTGCGCACGCGCGTCAGTCTTGTTCGCAGCTTGCTGGAGGACGTTCACCCAGTAGTGGAAGCCATCCGCGTCAGGATCGCGGTGCAGCACGTTATGGTAGAGCTGCATGACGAAGGTTTCATCGGTCGGGTTGACGCCATACAGCGCGTCGAATTCCGGCTGGCCGGTCATGAATTCCTTCGCGACCCGGTCCTGGGTGGTACCGGTATCCATGCGCCAGATCCAGTAACCCAGGCCATCCGCTTCCGCAGGACGGCCGAAGGCGGCCGAGTACAGGCGGAAGACCTGGCCTGCCGCGCCTTCGACGTCCAGCGCCAGCGAACCGTCGTCGAACTTGACGCGCTCGACGTTGATCAGGGCATCGTGGCCGCCGCCGCCGGCCTTGTCGGTGACACCGAAGCCCCAGGCTTCCTGGGCGACCGTGAAGTTGCTGCGCGAACCGGCATAGATGGCGGTATCGACCCCAGCCCCGCCGTCGACGCCATTGCTGCCTGCGCCGGGATGCAGCACGTCATTGCCGCCAGTGCCGGTGATGTTCGCCGCGCTGTTGACGGTGAAGCTCGGGCGATTCGCGGCACTGGTGCTGTTGTCCGCCAGGTCGAGCGACACCACGCTGATCGTGTAGGTGCCGTTGGGCAGCGGCGAGGTCGTCAGGTGCCAGCTGCCATCGCCGCCGACCGTCGTGCGTGCGACCGTCTGCAGGTCGCCGCTGCGCACCAGTTCGATGGTCGTGCCGGCTTCGCCGGTGCCGGTGAACGTGGCCAGGTTGCTGCCTGCGGTATAGGCCATGTTGTAGGTCGGGAGCACGGGCGGCGTGGAATCGACCTTGAAAGTCGACGCTGCGCTGGCCACGGAGACGTTGCCTGCCGCATCGGTCGCATTGGCGTAGACCGAATAATTCTGGCCGTCCGCGTAGGCATTGAGCTTGGTGGTCCAGAGCCCGTTGGCATCGGCCGTGGCCGTTCCGACCAGCTGGTTGCCGGTAGTGTTGTACACCTTGACGGTCGAGCCGGCTTCGGCCTTGCCGCTCACGAGCGGGGTATTGCCGGTCGTGTAGCCGTTCGCGTTCATGGTCACCACCAGGGTCGGCTGGGCCGGCGCCGTGGTGTCGGGCTGTGCGACGTCCGCACGGCGCACGCTCATGTCCTGGAACTGCAGGATTTCGATCGAGCGCAGCGTGTCGACGCCGTCGATGCCATCCTTGCTGGTCGCGACCAGGTCGCCATTCGCCAGCGTGGCAAAGGTGTAGTTGCTCATCGGACCGCGGAACACGGCGGTATCCAGTCCATCTCCTCCGTCAATCATGTCATTGCCTCCATCGCCTTCTAGCCTGTCGTTGGCGGCCGTACCCGTCAGGGTATCCGCGCCGCTTGTACCCGTGATATACCGGGCTCCGGTTGTCGAATTGATGCCCAATGCGCCACCAAGACCGTCGCCGCCATACAGCCAGTTGAGGGCGGCGATGTCGTACTGGCTATAGGCCGCGTGCGGACCGCCAGAATCGGTGTACGACATCAGGGTATTGCTGGTGTTGTCCTGCGACGCGGGCAGGTGGATGCTGTCGTCGAAGGGGTGCTTCAGGCCGAGCGCATGGCCGAGTTCGTGCAGCAGGGTTTCGTAACCGTATCCGCCGGGGTTCAGGCTGTGGTTCTGCCCGAACCACTCCACATTGTCGAGATAGACATAGGCATCGGCGTCATAGCTGACCAGCTGGGATCCCGAGTAGGAATAGTTGCTGTACCAGCTGCAGAGCCCGGTGACATTGGAACCCTGCAGGTTGACGTTGCACAGGTGGATCTGCGCGTCGGTGCCATTCACGGTCTCCACGAACTGGATCCCGGTCAGTTTCGAGATGTAATCGAACGCCGTGCGCGTGGCCACCTGCTGGGCGAGCGTGAACCCTTCCTGGCCGGTCTGCCCCGCTTCGTTCCCCGACGTGACGGAGAACGTGTAATACAGGGTATTCCCGGCTGGCGTCCGGTAATTCCAGTCCGGGCCGCTATCGAGCAATGCATCGATGTGGTTCAGACCGGAAAGCGGAGTGGTAGTGATGTCGGATACGTTAGCCATGCGATTGACTTCAATAAATTGAGCGTGATCAAGTCACTTGAGGAAAGTATTTCGCGCTCAACAGCTGAAGTCAAATGCGTGTTTCAATCGTGCGCACCTCTTGCCAGATCATCGAGGCTTACACGCAACGAACGATAACGAATGCCCAATAAACGCCTACTCCGCTTAATTTGTCGTCAACAAGCGGCAACATGAGCTCATCTATTCTCAGACCTTCGGCGTTGCCAGCAAGGCTTTGAGGTTCGCCAGGCGTGCTTTCGGGCTCAAAATTTCGTCTTCTTTTGGCGGCGCATCGCCAATATCGAGCGCCATTTCCTTGATAAAGCGCGAGGGATCGCAGTGCATCAGCTCTCCCGCGCGCTTGCGCTTCTTGCACCAGGTGATGTGCAGGGTGCGCTGGGCGCGCGTAATGCCCACGTACATCAGGCGCCTTTCTTCCTGGATGCGGGCGGCGATGCGCTCCACCGGATCGTCCGGATCGCCCTTGTGCGGCAGGATGCCTTCTTCGCAGCCGACCAGGTAGACATGCGGATATTCCAGGCCTTTCGATGCGTGCAGGGTCGACATGCGCACCGCGTCGTGCTCCTCGTCCTGGCCTTCGAGCATGGACATCAGGGCCACCATCTGGGTCAGCTCGAGCAGGTTTTTCTCTTCGCCGTCGCGGTCGCGTCCGCCACGCCCGCGTTCCTTCAGCCAGTTGGTGAACTCGAGCACGTTCTGCCACCTGGCCTGGGCCGCCTTGTCGTCGAAGTTCTCGTACAGGTAATGCTCGTAGTTGATCTCCTTCATCATGTCGTCGAGCAGTTCGGCGGCGTTGTCTCCGCTGCCGGACGGGCCCGGACGGGTGGCGCGGTCTTCCAGCTCGTTGATCCAGTGGCAGAATTCGCGCAGCGGGATCAGTTGGCGGTCCTGCAGCCTGGCTTCGAGGCCGCCCTTGAACGCGGCCTCGAACAGCGAGCAGTTCCACTGCTTCGAGACTTCGCCCAGCACTTCGATGGTGGTCATGCCGACGCCCCGCTTCGGGGTCGTGATGGCGCGGATGAAGGCCGGATCGTCGTCCTGGTTGGCGATCAGGCGCAGGTAGGCGATGACGTCCTTGATCTCGGCCTTGTCGAAAAAGCTCTGGCCGCCCGAGATCGTGTACGGAATGCGCTCCTTGCGCAGCGCCTGCTCGATGATGCGGGCCTGGTGGTTGCCGCGGTACAGGATCGCGTAGTCCGCCCATTTGTTCTTGCGCTGGAAACGCTCGGACGAGATCAGCATCGCCACCTGGTCGGCCTCGGTCTCCTCGTTCGGCATGCCCAGCACCTTGATCGGCTCGCCCAGGCCGTGCTCCGACCACAGCGCCTTCTCGAACAGCTTCGGGTTGTTGCCGATGACGGCGTTGGCCGCCTGCAGGATGCGCGTGGTCGAGCGGTAATTCTGCTCGAGCTTGATGACCCGCAGGTCCGGGAAGTCGGTCTGCAGCGTCTTCAGGTTTTCGACCGAGGCGCCGCGCCAGGCATAGATCGCCTGGTCGTCGTCGCCCACCGCCGTGAACATCGGCTTCTTGCCCAGGCCCGTCACCAGCAGCTTCACCAGCTCGTACTGGCAGGTGTTGGTGTCCTGGTACTCGTCCATCAGCAGGTAGCGCAGACGGCGCTGCCAGCGGTCGCGGATCGGCTCGTTGTTGCGGAACAGCTCCACCGGCAGGCGGATCAGGTCGTCGAAGTCGACCGCCTGGTAGGCCTGCAGGGTCGCCACGTAGCTGCGGTAGATGCGGCCGGCCTGGGCCTCGTCCTCGTCGCGCGCGTCGCGGATCGCGTCCTCCGGGTCGACCAGGCCATTCTTCCACAGCGAGATCGCGTTCTGGATGCGGCGGATCTCCTGCTTGTCGGTGGTGACGGCCAGGTCCGAGACCACGGTGTAGCAGTCGTCGCTGTCCATGATCGAGAACTTGTCCTTCAGGCCGACGCCGGCCGCCTCCTGGCGCAGGATCTTGACGCCCAGCGAGTGGAAGGTCGACACGGTCAGCTGCTTGGCCTGCTTGGGCTGCTTGAGCAGCTTGCCGATCCGCTCCTGCATTTCCAGCGCGGCCTTGTTGGTGAAGGTGAGCGCGGCGATCGTGCGCGGATCGTAGCCGCGATGCTCGATCATGTAGGCGATCTTCTGGGTGATCACGCGGGTCTTGCCCGAGCCGGCGCCAGCCAGCACCAGGCAAGGACCGTCGAGGTAGAGCACGGCTTCGCTTTGCGGACCGTTGAGGCCGAAATTCGGTGTCGACATGGGGATATTTATTGCAGGACTGCCACTGGGGTGAGCTCAACATTGAGCTCAGCATTTTAACGAAGCCAGGCCGCTCACGCTAAAATCATTTTCACGAAATCACCTTGTGTTGTGGCTTGTCAGCACGCCATCCGCCACCATATAACCGCTTTAGTGCTGCCCAAGCGAGATAGAGAACCATGAAATTTGAACACCTGATCGAGATTAACGACCCGCTCAACCCGCTCGCGGACACCATGACCCGCGAACAGCTGTGGCGCGGCCTGGTGCTGCGCGCCGAAGACCCGAAGATGTTCATGCCGCACCTGGACGAGTGCACGCTCGGCGAACGCGAGAGCGGCAGCTTCGCGCGCCGCCTGCGCTACGGCGAGCTGGTGATCGACGACGTCGTGCACCTGACCCCGCTGCAGGAAGTGCGCTACGAAGTCCCGGCGCAGGGGGAAATCGCGGCCTCGCGCATGACCATGACGATCGAGACGCCGAGCGAAGGCGTGATGTGGGTACGCTTCCTGTACGACGACGGCAATGCCTCGGCGACCGACGAGATGGGCAGGATGTACGAGGATTTCAAGAAATCGGCCTACCAGGAGGCCGATATCGATACGATCAAGATCGTGCGGCAGCTGGCTTCGGAAGGGAAACTCGACGCCAGCTACCTGAATTGATGTAACGCGTGGGCACGGTGTGCCCACCCTACCAAACCGTTACGTACCGGGTTCGACCTCGTCCGGATCGAGGTCGCTGTCGCCCTTTGCGAGGTTGGCCGCCAGGTCGCGCAGCGCCGTGCGCACGCCCTCCTCGACCACCGGGTGGTAGAACGGCATCTCCAGCATCTGCTCGACCGTCAGGCGGCATTGCACGGCCCAGGACAGCAGGTGGCCGAGGTGCTCGCCGCGCGGGGCGATCATTTCCGCACCCAGGAAGCGGCCGGTGCCGTATTCGCCGTACACCCTCAGCATCCCCTTATTCTGCAGCATGACGCGGCTGCGGCCCTGGTTCTCGAACGAGACCTGGCCGATCGCGAACTTCGGCCTGCCCGGCGCGCACAGCTGCTTGTAGCTGGCGCCGAGGGTGACGATGTTCGGCTCGGTGAAGGCGGCGGTCAGGGGGGCGCGGCGCAGGCCCGGGCGGATGTCCGGGTAGCGGCCGGCGTTATCCCCGGCGATCTTGCCGTGGTCGGCCGCCTCCGGCAGCACCGGGCGCTCGTTGTTGGCGTCGCCGGCAATGAACACGTGGCTGGTCCCGCACTGCATGGTGCGGCTGTCGAACAGGGGCACGCCGTTCGCGCCGAGTTCCAGCCCCAGGTGTTCGATGCCGATGCCGGACACGTTCGGCGTGCGCCCGGCCGCCTGCAGCACGTACTGGAAGCGCATGGCGCGCTCGGCGCCGTTCTGGCGGATGGTGAGCAGCACCTCGTCGCCGTCCTGCACCGCGCCCGCGATCTCGGACTGGAAGTGCAGGTCGATCTCCTCGGCCAGCACGCGCGCGGCATTGCGCAGCACCACCGGATCGCTCAGCTGGGCCACGCTGCCGCCGCGCGCGAACACGCTCACGCGCACGCCCAGGCGCGTGAGGGCCTGGCCCAGTTCCAGCCCGATCACGCCGGTGCCGATCACGGCCACCGAACGCGGCAGGTCCTGCCAGTAGAACACGTCGTCGCTGGTGATGATGCCCGGGCCGACGTTGTCCAGCCTGGGCAGGCGGGTCGGGGTCGAGCCGGTGGCGATCACGATGCGCGCCGCCTCGACCTCGGTATGGTCGCCGACCGTCAGCGTATGCGGCCCGGTGAAGCGCGCATGGCCGCGCAGCTTGTCGTCGTCGGGGATGCTGTCGACGCCTTCCAGCACGAAGCCGACGAAACGGTCGCGCTCGCGCCGCACGCGTTCCATCACGGCCACGCCATCGATGCGCTTTTCTCCGGCATGCACGCCGAAACCGGGCGCGGCATCGATGAAGTGCGCGGCCTCGGCGGCGGCGATCAGGAGCTTGCTGGGCATGCAGCCCACGCGCGCGCAGGTAGTGCCGTAGGGCCCGCCCTCGATCATGACGGTGCGCGCACCCTGCGCCCTGGCGGAACGGTAGGCCACCAGCCCCGCCGTGCCGGCGCCGATCACTGCGACATCGACCTTCAGTTTTTGCATCCTTGTCTCCCGGTAGTTCGCGGACATGACGATACGCTATTTTGGAGATCCCATCAGATATCGAGCGGATCCACCTCGAGCGACCAGCGCACCCGCGACTTCATCGCGCGCAGCGCATCGACCCAGACGGTCAGGAACGCCTGCAGGGCCGGGCGCGAATTCGACTCGACCAGCAGCTGGGCACGATCGACATTGTGCACCCGGGTCATGGTCATCGGAATCGGGTCGTTGAGCACCACTGCGTCGGTCGGCACCGCATCGCGTGCCTGCTCCAGGAAGGCAATCGCGGTGGCCAGCTCCGGCGCCTCGGCGCGCAGCAGGGCCTGGTACATGTACGGCGGCAGCGCGGCCTGGTGGCGTTCCTCGAGCAGGGAGCCGGCAAAGCGGTCGTAGTCGTGCCGCATCACCGCGCCGTACAGCGGATGCTGGCAGTAGCGCGACTGGATCAGCACTTCCGATTCGAGTCCGGCCCGGCCGGCCCGTCCGGCCACCTGCATCAGCTGGGCGAACAGGCGCTCGCTGGCGCGGTAGTCCTGCGAGAACAGGGCCGTATCGGGATTGAGCACGCCCACCAGCGTCAAATTCTTGAAATCGTGGCCCTTGGCGACCATCTGCGTGCCGATCAGGATATCCACGTCGCCGCGGTGCACGGTGTCGAACGCGGCCTGGGCGCTGCCCTTGCGGCGCGTCGAGTCGGCGTCGATGCGCAGCACGCGCGCCTCCGGGAACAGGGACTGCAAGCCTTCCTCGATACGCTGGGTGCCGCGTCCCAGCGGCTGCAGGTCGATGTTGCCGCAGGTCGGGCAGGAATGCGGGATGCGCAGCTCCAGCGAACAGTGATGGCAGCGCAGCCGGTGCTCGGGCCGGTGCAGGACCATGAAGGCGGTGCAGCGGGTGCAGTTGCTGATCCAGCCGCAGGCGTCGCAGGACAGCACCGGCGCATAGCCGCGCCGGTTCAGGAACAGCAGCGACTGTTCGCCGCGCTCCATGCGATGGCGCAGGGCCGCGATCAGGGCCGAGGTCAGCCCCTCCTTCGGCTTGTCCTTTTCCATGTCGACCAGTTTTACGCGCGGCAGCACGGCGTCGCGCACGGCGCGCTCGCGCAGCTCCAGCTTGCGGTAGCGGCCCGTCTGCGCGTGGTGCCAGCTCTCCAGCGAGGGCGTGGCCGAGCCCAGCACGATCGGAATCTGCAGCTGGTGCGCGCGCCACACGGCCAGGTCGCGCGCCGAATAGCGCAGGCCTTCCTGCTGCTTATAGGAGGGGTCGTGCTCCTCGTCGATCACGATCAGCTTCAGGTGCGGCAGCGAGGCCAGGATCGCCAGCCGGGTGCCCAGCACGATGCGCGCGCGGCCCTGGTGCGCGGCCAGCCAGTGCAGCATGCGCTCGCCTTCGGACAGGCTGCTGTGCAGGGTCGCCAGCATCACGCCCGGAAAGCGTGCGCGGATGTTCGCTTCCAGCTGCGGGGTCAGGTTGATTTCCGGGACCAGGATCAGGATCTGCGCTTCGCTTTCCCGTTCCAGCACCTGGGCGCAGGCCTGCAGGTACACCTCGGTCTTGCCGCTGCCGGTCACGCCGTACAGCAGCAGCGGGGTGAAGCCGCGGGCCTGGCCGATGGCGTCGGCGGCCTGCTGCTGGGCGCCATTCAATACCGGCATCGCGGCCGGAGCCGGGTCGTGGGCATCCTCGAGCTTGGCGAGCTTCTTGAGGGCGCGGTCCAGCGCCACCGTGCTGCCCAGGCGCAGGTTCTTCGGCAGGCCCGGCATCGCTACCTCGCCGAGCGGGCGGTGGTAATAATCGGCGGCGAAACGCGCCAGCGCCAGCCATTTGTCCGACAGCGGCGGCAGCTGGCTGCGCACGGCCAGTGCGTCCTTGAGCTTGTCCGGCGGGACATCGGTCTCGTGCTTGATGGCAACGATCACGCCGACGGCTTCGCGCCGCCCGAAGTTGACCAGCGCGAGCTGCCCGACCATGGGCTCGCTGCCGGGCTCATATTCCCAGCGGTAATCGAACACGCTGTCGAGCGGGGTATCGAGCGCGATTTGTAAGATGCAGATGGCCAAACCGGACCTTGTTCAGTGAGCTGTGGAAAACTGTGGAAAACTTTGTGGAAAATGGAAAACTTGACCGGGACAAAGGTTTACGTTAGCTCAAAGCACTTAGCAATTCCCTAAGTTCACAAAAAATTTTCTCTTTTAAATTCAGACACTTGCCTTTGCAACCTTACCAAGACCGAAATCCGGCATCGCTCGGCCGCTTCTGTGCATAACTGGGCATTTCCGGTGAAGAACTCATGCGCAGTGCAGCATAAACTTGATCCAACACTTGAAGAAAACGCGTAAACCCCGGTAAACGAAGCACTTTTTTGCATTATTCACAGAAGCTGTGCATAACTTTGTGAACAATGCGCTGCCAACTTGGGCAAGCCCCTGCCGGACAACTTGAACATCCTGCCGGCGCGCTCCGCAACCTCGGCAGTAAAGTCAATGAAATCAGTTACTTATGCAATCCCATCCAGTACTGTACATTTCCACAGGCCGGATGGGAAGTGTTCACGAATTTGTGAATAAGTGTGATTTTGATGCGCCGCGGGCAGCTGCGGGGTTCAGGCCGAACGCTGGCGGCGGCTGAACTCGTGCACCGCGTCGACCATCGCCGTGACCGACTCCGGCGGGGTGAATTGCGAGATGCCGTGGCCCAGGTTGAACACGTGGCCATGGCCGGCCGCCGGGGTGCCGTAGCTGCTCAAGGCTTTTTCCACCTCCGCGCGGACCTGGTCCGGACCGGCCATCAGGACGGCCGGGTCCAGGTTGCCCTGCAGCGCGACGCGGTCGCCGACCAGGGCGCGGGCGCGGCCCAGGTTCACGGTCCAGTCCAGGCCGAGCGCGTCGGCGCCGATGTCCGCCATCTCGTCCAGCCACAGGCCGCCGCCCTTGGTGAAGACGATGGCCGGGATGCGCACGCCATCTTTCTCGCGCTGCAGGCCCGCCACGATCCTGCGCATATAGGCCAGCGAGAAGGCCTGGTAGGCGCCGTCGGCCAGCGCCCCGCCCCAGGAATCGAAGATCATCACGGCCTGGGCGCCGGCGTCGATCTGGGCGTTCAGGTACTGCGTCACGGCTTGCGCGGTCACGTCCAGGATGCGGTGCATCAGGTCCGGACGGGCGTACAGCATCTTCTTGATCGTGTGGAACTCGCGCGAACCGCCGCCTTCGACCATGTAGCAGGCCAGGGTCCACGGGCTGCCGGAAAAGCCGATCAGCGGCACGCGGCCGTTCAGGGCGGTGCGGATCTGGGTCACGGCGTCGAACACGTACTGCAGCGAAGCCATGTCCGGCACCTGCAGCTTGGCGACGTCTTCCTCGGTGCGCACGGTGCGCTCGAACTTCGGGCCTTCGCCATCCTCGAAATACAGGCCCAGGCCCATCGCGTCCGGCACCGTCAGGATGTCCGAGAACAGGATCGAGGCGTCCAGCGGATAGCGGTCGATCGGCTGCAAGGTCACTTCGGTGGCGTAATCCGGGTTCTTGGCCAGGCCCAGGAAGGAGCCGGCGCGCGCGCGGGTGGCGCGGTATTCCGGCAGGTAGCGCCCCGCCTGGCGCATCAGCCACACCGGCGTGTAGTCGGTCGGCTGGCGCAGCAGCGCACGCAGGAAGGTGTCGTTCTGGAGCGGGGCGAATTGTGGCATGGCTGGCAACCTGATCAAGGAATAGGCACCCGGCGCGCGGGCAAACGCTAATTATCTCACTCTTGGCCCATCCGTACGCATCCTTCTTGGCGGCTGGATGCGCACTTATAATGGGCATTCTTCCTTTGCCAGGACCGACCATGCCCGATTCCGCCCGCAAGCAGGCCGCCCCCTGTGGCGCCTGGACTTCCCCGATCACTGCCGCCCTGGTGGCCGCCGGCTCGACTCCGCTGTCCGGCGTGCTGCTCGACGGCGCCGACCTCTACTGGCTGGCCGGCCGCGCCAGCGAAGCCGGCCGCACCACCCTGCTGCGCCAGCGCGGCAATGACGTGCGTGAGCTGACCCCGGCGCCCTTCAACGTCCGCACCCGGGTGCACGAATACGGCGGCGGCGCGGCGCTGGCCGCGAACGGGACGGTGTGGTTCTCGCATTTCGCCGACAACCGGCTGTACCGCATCGATGGCGACCAGGAACCTCGGCCGGTCAGCGCCGGCGGCGACCTGCGCTACGCCGACTTCGTCCTCGACGCGGCCCGCCAGCGCCTGGTCGGCGTGCGCGAAGACCATTCGGCCGGCGAAACCTACCCCGTCAATACGCTGTGCGCGATCGGCTTCGACGGCGTCGAGACCGTCCTCGTCGACGGCAACGACTTCTATTCGTCCCCGCGCCTGTCCCCGGACGGCAAACAGCTCGCCTGGCTGAGCTGGGACCATCCGCGCATGCCGTGGCAGGGCACCGAGTTGTGGCTGGCCGACGTCGCCGGCGACGGTACGCTGATGAATGGCCGCCTGATCGCGGGCGGCGAGCACGAAGCCATCGTGCAGCCGGAATGGTCGCCGGATGGCCTGCTGCATTTCGTGTCCGACCGCAGCGGCTGGTGGAACCTGCACCGCTACGACCATGGCGTGGTGCACCCGATTCTCCCGCGCGAGGCCGAATTCGGCGGCCCGCACTGGGTCTTCGGCAATTCCATGTACGGCTTCCGCCCGGACGGCGGGATCGTCTGCGCCTATATCGAGGGCGGCGTCAGCAAACTCGCGCGCCTGGACACCGGCAGCGGCGCGCTCACGGCGATCGACAACCCGTACCAGGAGATCCGCGAGCTGCGCGTGGCCGGCGATACCCTGGTCCTGCTGGCCGGCGCACCGACCATCGCGGCGGAGGTGGTGCGCATCGACCTCGCCAGCGGCGCACGCGAAGTGCTGGCGCGCTCGATCGAGCAGGTGCCCGATGCCGGCTACCTGTCGGTGCCGCAGCCGGTCAGCTACCCCAGCGCCAACGGCCGCACCGCCCACGCTTTCTATTACCCGCCGACGAATGCGGACCACGAGCCGCTGCCGGGCGAGCTGCCGCCGCTGATGGTGATCGGCCATGGCGGCCCGACCAGCATGGCCAGCAGCACGCTGAAGCTGGCGACCCAGTTCTGGACCAGCCGCGGCATCGCCGTGCTGGACGTGAACTACGGCGGCAGCACCGGCTTCGGACGCGCCTACCGCGACCTGCTGAAGGAACAGTGGGGCGTGGTCGACGTCGAGGATTGCGTGGCCGGCGCGAAGTACCTGGCCGACCAAGGGCTGGTCGACCGCGAGCGCCTGGTGATCCGCGGCGGCAGCGCCGGCGGCCTCACCACCCTGTGCGCCCTCGCCTTCCACGACGTGTTCAAGGCCGGCGCCAGCTACTACGGCGTGTCCGACCTGAAGGGCCTGGACGCCGATTCGCACAAGTTCGAGTCGCACTACAACGAATACCTGATCGCGCCGAAGGACCGCGCCGAGGCAGTCTATGCGGAACGCTCGCCGATCAACCATACCGACAAGCTGCGCCGCCCGATGATCTTCTTCCAGGGCCTGGACGACAAGGTGGTGCCGCCGCCGCAGTCCGAGGTGATGGTCGAAGCCCTGCGCCGGCGCGCCGTGCCGGTGGCCTACCTGACCCTGGAAGGCGAAGGCCACGGCTTCCGCAAGGCGGACAGCATCGTGCGCACGCTGGAGGCGGAGCTGTATTTTTACCTGCGCGTGTTCGGCATTCCGGTGCCAGGCACCCTGCCTGCCATCGAGATCGAGAACCTGGGCGCATGACGCAGTTGGCGAATGCGGAGGTGCTCGGCGCGATCTTCGAATCGTGCGGTGAAAAGCGCAAGCTGATCCTGGCGCTGCTGGCCCTGTCCGGCGAGCCGATGGGGCGGCGGCGCATCCACGAGCACCTGGCGCCGCTGGGCGAGAGCGCCGTGGAAGACGACCTGGCCGACGACCTGGAGGCTTTGCGCGCGGACGGCCTGGTCGGCGAGCTGCCCTCGCGCGGCTACGTCGTCACGCCCGACCTGGCCTGGCCGGCGATGGCCTGGGCCATCCGTGGACGCCGTCTCAATGCACTGCGCGAGGTCTACCAGACGGTGACGCCGCTGCGCCTCGACTGGCAGGGCACGCCCATGCTGCGCAGCTACCGCCAGGGCGTGGCCCTGCTGCGCATGGCCCTGCTGGCCGGCGAAGGGCCGAAGACCATTGCATCCCTGCTGGCGGCCTGCCTGCGCTGCCACGAGGCGGCCTACCTGCATCCGCTGGTCGAGATCTGCGCCCGCCCCTTCGAGCCGGAACTCATCGAGCGCATCAACGGTGCGGTGCGCGACGAGGTGCTGGCGGTGCTGGTCAACCACGTCCAGCGCGAGCCGGCCAGCGCCCCGCCAGTGCGCGCCTACGCCGAGGAACACGTGGCCCAGGGCGGCGCCTCGATGGCGCTGCGCACCGCACTGGCCGAACACCTGATCCTGTGCGGCCGCCTGGACGCTGCCGGCGAACTGCTGGTCGACCTGGACGAGTCCGCGGCCCTGTATTACCGCAGCGTGCTGCAGCTGCTGCGCGGCGATCCCGATGACGCCCTCGCCGGCTTCGACAAGGCGCTGAAGGCGCTGCGCAAGGAGACCGGCAAGCGCAAAGCCATCTTCGAAGGCATCGGCGGCCACCTGTACGTGACCGCCCTGTTGAGGAGCGGCGACCCGAAGCACGCCAAGGCGCTCGACGCCTACCTCGATTCCGCGACCCGCGCCGTGCAGAGCCACGACACCGCCGTCTACCAGCAGCTGTCGATGCTGCGCCAGATCCGCGGCGGCACCGTCGACGCCGAGGTCCTCCCCTCGCGCAACTGGGAGACCGCGCTGCAGCCGGTGATGTTCCGCGCCCTGCTCCACTGGTGGCTCGGGATGCCGCAGCTGGCCGAGCGCAAGGCCTGGCTCGAACAACAGATGGAAACGGCGGAAGCGGCCGGCTTCGACTTCATCGCCGCCCAGATCGGTTCCGTGCTGGGCCAGCTCGGGATGGGCGGGGCGATTGCAGCTGACCAGCGCGCGATCGCCCTGCGCCAGCGCCACCGCTTCACCGACATGGCGCTCTGGTTCGAACGCGAGCAGCCCTGGGAGCGCCAGCTCAACGCCCTGATCAACCTGCAGCCGGCCGTCAACGTCGAGGTGGTGAAGGAATCGCGCCTGGTCTGGCTGCTGGGCTGGGACCCGCACCTGGGCGTGCGCGCGCTCGAGCCGCGCGAGCAGAAGCGCGACGCGCAGGGCGGCTGGACCCGCGGGCGGGCGCTCGGCCTGAAACGCCTGGCCGAGGAAGCCGCCGAACTCGACTTCCTGAGCGCGCAGGACGTGCAGGTGGCCGCCACCATCGGCGCCTACCGCTACTACAACGGCACCGGCATGCGCTACGAGTTCGACCTCGACAGGGCGGTGGCGCTTCTGGCCGGCCATCCGCTGCTGTTCTGGATGGATTCGCCGGGCACCCGCATCGAACTGCTGCCCGGCGAGCCGCAATTGATGGTGCGCGCGGGCGGCGGCAAGGTCACCATCTCCTTGCACCCGAAGCTGTCCGAGCAGCAGGGCGAGGTCGTGGTGACGAAGGAGACGCCGAACCGGCTGCGGATCGTCCGCATCAAGGAAGAGCACAAGCGCATCGGCGCCATCCTCGGCGACGGGCTGGAAGTGCCGCTGGAGGCGGAAAAGCGCGTGCTGCAGGCGATCAGCGCGATCTCGTCGATCGTCACGGTGCAGTCGGACATCGGCGGCAGCCCGGCCGACATCGAGCAGGTGGCGGCCGACACACGCCTGCACCTGCACCTGCTGCCCTACCAGCAGGGCTTGCGCGTGCGCGTGCTGGTGCGTCCGCTGCCGGATGCCGGCCCTTACCTGCGGCCCGGCGACGGCTTTGATCGCATCATCGCCGACGTGGGCGGCGTGCGCATGGAAGCGAAGCGCGACTTGAACGCCGAGCGCGAAGCCGAGCGCCAGCTGCTGGCCGATTGCAAGGCGCTGGAAAACGCCGAGGACGAGCATGGCGAATGGCTGCTGGGCCAGCCCTTCCACTGCCTGGAACTGCTGACCGAGCTGCAGGAGCTGGACGCATCCAGGGTGGTGGTCGGCTGGCCGGAAGGCGAATCGTTCCGCATCACCAGGAAGGTGTCGTCGAAGTCGGTGCGCCTGACGATCCGGCGCGACAAGGACTGGTTCGCCGCCAATGGCGAGATCCAGGTCGACGAGAACAAGGTGATGGACTTGCGCGAACTGCTCGGGCGCCTGCGCGAAGACCGCTTCGTGGCGCTGGGCGACAACCAGTTCCTGGCCCTCACCGACGAGCTGCACCGCCGGCTCATGGACCTGTCGGCCTACACCGATGCGGACAAGGAGGCGCTGCGCTTCCACCCGCTGGCCAGCTTCGCGCTGGAAGAGATGGCCCTGGACGCCGGCGAAGTCGATGCCGATGCCGCCTGGCGCAAGCATTTGCAGCACATGCAGGCGAATGCCGATTACCGGCCGCAGCTGCCGACCACCCTGCAGGCCGAGCTGCGCGACTACCAGGTCGAGGGCTTCGAATGGCTGTCCCGCCTGGCGCACTGGGGCGTCGGCGCCTGCCTGGCCGACGACATGGGGCTCGGCAAGACGCTGCAGGCGCTGGCCCTGATCCTGTCGCGCGCACCCGGCGGCCCGACCCTGGTGGTGGCGCCGACCTCGGTCGCCACCAACTGGATGGCCGAGGCGGAGCGCTTTGCGCCGACCCTGGACATGAAGCTGTTCGGCCCCGGCGACCGCGCGGCGATGCTGAAGGAAGCCGGGCCGTTCGACGTCATCGTGGCGAGCTACGGCCTGCTGCAGCTGGAATCGGGCCTGTTCGAAGGCGTGCGCTGGCACACCATCGTGCTGGACGAGGCGCAGGCGATCAAGAACGCGCATACGCGCCGCTCGCAGGCGGTCATGGCCCTGCGCGGCGACTTCCGCATGGCCGCCACCGGCACGCCGCTGGAAAACCACCTCGGCGAGTTGTGGAACCTGTTCAGGTTCATCAACCCGGGCCTGCTCGGCACCAGCGACCAGTTCAATCTGCGCTTCGCCGGCCCGATCGAAAAAGCCACGGACAAGCGCGCCGAGCTGGCCGCACGCACCCGCCTGCGCCGCCTCACCCAGCCTTTCATCCTGCGCCGGACCAAGGCCCAGGTGCTGTCCGAGCTGCCGCCGCGCACCGAGATCGTGCTGCCGGTGGAACTGAGCCAGGAAGAGCGGGCGCTGTACGAATCGCTGCGCCGCGACGCGCTGGAACGCATCGCCAGCCTGGAGGCGCCGCAGGCCCAGAAGCAGATCCAGATCCTGGCCGAGATGATGAAGCTGCGCCGCGCCGTGTGCAATCCGGTACTGGTGGCGCCCGACAGCGGCATCCGCAGCAGCAAGCTGGAAGCCTTCGCGCGCCTGGTCGAAGAACTGCTGGAGAACCGCCACAAGGCGCTGGTGTTCAGCCAGTTCGTGGATCACCTGACCCTGATCCGCCAGCACCTGGACGAGCGCGGCATCCGCTACCAGTACCTCGACGGTTCCACGCCGATGCAGGAACGCAAGCGCCGCGTGGACGCCTTCCAGGCCGGCGACGGAGATTTATTCCTGATTTCGCTGAAGGCCGGCGGGGTCGGCATCAACCTGACCGCGGCCGACTACGTGATCCACATGGACCCGTGGTGGAACCCGGCGGTCGAAGACCAGGCCTCGGACCGCGCCCACCGCATGGGCCAGCAGCGGCCGGTGACCATCTACCGCCTGGTGGCGCGCCATACCATCGAAGAAGGCATCGTCGACCTGCACCGCCACAAGCGCGACCTGGCCGACAGCCTGCTGGAAGGCAGCGACGTGTCGGCGCGCATGTCGCCCGACGACATGCTGGCGATGCTGCAGGCCGGCCTGGCGGGCGGGCGCCCGGCGGCCATCGATACGTGACGTATTGTTTCAAGTTTCCGCAAAGGATGGGAATGGTGCTAATCTGGCGCCCGCCATTTTTAATCAGGCAGACAGACCACGATGATGAAAACGAAACTCGCGCCAAAACTTGCTCTTGCGGTCCTGCTCACCAGCTTCGTCCTGGCGCCGGCCGGCGCGCGCCCCAGCAAGGCGGCCAAACCGAAGCACAGCAGCAGCGCCAAGGCCAGGGAATCGGGTAAACACGCGTCGAAATCTTCGAAGGCCTCCAAAGCCTCGAAGGCCGACAGCAAGTCCGGCAAGGGCAAGGGCAAGGCCGCTGCAGCCGCCGCGCTTGTGGAAACTGCGGCGCCGGCACGCGCGCCAGTCGCTGCCCCGGTTTCGCAGAACCGCAACGACCGCTACATGGACTCGCTGTCGATGCAGTTCCTGACCGCGCTGTGGCGCATCGATCCGGAAGGCGGCATCTACGTCGGCAAGTTCGACGCCGCCGCCAAACTGACCATCCCCGACGCACCGACCCGCGCCAGGCAGCTCGCCTTCATCGACGAGTGGCTGGAGAAGTTCCGCAAGCTGAATGCGGACAAGCTCTCGCCCAACCAGCGCACCGACCTCGCGGTCCTGCTCAACAAGCTGCAGGAAGACCGCTGGCAGCTGACCGTGTTCCGCGACTTCGAGTGGAACCCGGCCCAGTACAACGTGGCCCAGCCGCTCGACCTGATCCTGAACACCGAATACGCGGCCAAGCCGCAGCGCCTGCGCACCATCCTCAAGCGCCTGGCCGACGTGCCGGCCTACTACCAGGCGGCGCAGGCTTCGGTCCGGAACCCGACCCGCGAGCACACCCAGCTCGCGATCTCGCAGGCGCCGGGCACCCTGGTGGTGCTGGCCGACCTCGGCAAGGCGGCCCAGGAGTCAAGCCAGCTGACGGCGCAGGAAAAGGCGATCTTCGCCCAGCGCATCGCCAACGCCGGCAGCGCGGTGCTGGCCTGGGTCGACTTCCTGACCGACCTCGATCAATCGCAGGAGCAGATGCAGCGTGCGCGCTCGTTCCGCATCGGCAAGGAGCTGTACGAGCAGAAGTTCGCCTTCGAGATCCAGTCCGCCAGCACGGCCGAGCAGACCTACCGCAAGGCCCTGGCCGCGCGCGAAGAACTCCTGACCCGCATGGACGGCCTGGCCGACCAGCTGTGGGCGCAGACGATGGGCAATGCGCCCAAGCCGGACGACCGCTTCCGCAAGATCGGCATGGTGATCGACAAGCTCTCGCTGCAGCACGTCGCCCCCGCCGACTTCCTGCCCGAGATCCGGCGCCAGATCCCGCAGCTGCAGGACTACGTCGTCAGGAACAACCTGGTGACGATCGACCCGAGCAAGCCGCTGGTGGTGCGCGAGACCCCGCTGTACCAGCGCGGCGTGGCCGGCGCCAGCATCGACGCCCCGGGACCGTACCGCCCGAAGGACAAGACCTATTACAACGTGACGCCGCTGGATGGCCTGAGCCCGCAACAGGCCGAGAGCAGCCTGCGCGAGTACAACAACTGGATGCTGCAGATCCTGAACATCCACGAGGCGATCCCGGGCCACTACACCCAGCTGATGAACGCCAACCGTTCGCCTTCGCTGGTCAAGACCCTGTTCGGGAACGGCGCGATGGTCGAAGGCTGGGCCGTGTATGGCGAGCGCATGATGCTCGAATCCGGCTACGGCAACAACGCGCCGGAACTGTGGCTGATGTGGTGCAAGTGGAACCTGCGCAGCGTCTCCAACACCATCCTCGACTACAGCGTGCATGTGCTGGGCATGACCCGCGAGCAGGCCATGGACCTGCTGGTGCGCCAGGCCTTCCAGACCCCGCAGGAAGCGTCCGAAAAGTGGCGCCGCGTGCAGCTGTCGTCGGTGCAGCTGACCAGCTACTTCAGCGGCTACAGCGACATCATGGAACTGCGCGAGCGCCGCAAGCAGCAGCTGGGCGAACGCTTCGACCTGAAGGCCTTCCACGACCAGTTCCTCGGCTACGGCAATGCCCCGGTGCGCATCATCGGGCAGTTGATGCAGTAAGCCGCTTCAGGAACCGGCAAGCCCCGCCACCGCCGGCGGGGCTTTTTTACGTCAGGCCTCGGCGCGGATCATGTTGCGCATCACGCCAACGCCCGTGATTTCGGTTTCGATGACGTCGCCGTTCTTCAGGAACTCGGGCGGTTTGCGCGCAAAGCCGACGCCCGAGGGCGTGCCGGTGGCGATAATGTCGCCGGCCTCCAGCGTCAGGCCGCGCGACAGCTCGGCGATGATGCGCGGGATCTTGAAGTACATCTGCTTGTAGCTGGCGTTCTGCTTTTCGACGCCGTTCACGCGGCAGATCACGCGCAGGTCGTCGAGCCTGACGCCGGCCGCGGTGACGATCCAGGGGCCCATCGGTCCGTGGCCATCCAGGCTCTTGCCCTTGAACCACTGGCCGCCATGCAGCTTCTGCTGGGCCTCGCGCACCGTGGTGTCATTGTAGGGCGCGTAGCCGAACACGTAATCCATGGCCCGCTCTTCCGGAATGTTGCGGCCGGTCTGGCCGATGATGACGGCCAGTTCCGCTTCCCAGTCGGTGGTGTTCGAGTAATTCGGGTCATGCGGGATCGAGTCGAAGGGCCCGTTCATCGTGTGCGTGCCCTTGGTGAAGAACACCGGGTGCTCGGGCAGCTTTTCCGTCGATTTGTCGAAGCGGGCCTGCTTGCCTTCCTCGAAGTGGTCGAGGTAGTTCCAGCCGACGCAGTAGATATTGCGCTCGGGCCGCGGGATCGGAGACAGGAAACGCGCATTCTCGACCGCCAGCAGCGAGGACGGCTTGCCGGCCGCCTGCTCGACCAGCACCCGCACCTGTTCGAGGCCGGCATTGCCGCTCTTGATCAGCGCCAGCATCGACGACGCATCGAACGGCAGCGCGCGCTTCTGGCGCTTGGCTTCCGCGCGCAGGTCGACCATCTTGTTGTTGTCGAGGACCGCCACCACCGTCGGCGTAGCGCTCGAACCGAGCGTACAGGTGGCGAGCCGCATGCCGATCTTGCTGGCCAGCGGCGAGACGGCGAGTGCGGGTGCGGTATTGGGGGTCTGGGCGAGGGCGGAATGCTGGGTGCCTGCCAGCAGGCTGCCCACGGCTGCGGAAGCGCTGGCTTTCAGCAGGTTGCGACGGTTTGAATCCATGGACTTCGTCTCCTTGTCGTTATGGCAAAACTCATCTACTTGCATTCTAGCCCTCAAGTTTCCTGAATTCCATAGACATCCCGGACGGCAATGCGATATCGTGCGGCGACCCCCTTCTTTGTTGTCAAAAGGCCACCGCCCCGCATGACCGCCCATCGCCCCGCTTCCCATGTGTACGGACTGGACATCGTCCGCTTCCTGTGCACCCTCATGGTCTGCGCATTCCACCTGAGCTGGCATAACGCAGGCATGGCATCGGCCATGCCCTTCGGCTGGATCGGGGTCCAGATCTTCTTCGTGATCTCCGGCGTCGTCATCGCCAATTCCGCTGCGCGGGCCACTCCCCTGCGCTTCCTGAGAAGCCGCTTCCTGCGCCTGTACCCGGCCGCGTGGCTGGTCGCCATCGTCAACTTCGGCCTGCTTCTCGCCGTCCCGCTGCCGGTGTTCGGGGCGATGGGCGTCTGGGTCGATCCTTCCTTGCGGGCCCTGTCGTATTCGCTGGCCCTGGCCGGCACGACCTTCCTGACCAGCGCCTACTGGACGCTGCCGATCGAACTGGCCTTCTATGCATTAATCCTGCTGGCCATCCTCGGCGGCGGCGCACAGCGCTTGGTACTGGTCGCGCGGCTGCTGGTGGCGGCCGGCATCCCTTACCTGATCCTGCTGTGGCTGGCCACGACCGGATCGGCCACCCTGGGCTGGTTCGACTTTGCGTATGGGCCGAAGAACATGCTGCTGCTGCGCCACGGCGTGTATTTCGCGATCGGCATGTACTTCTGGCTGCTGAACAGCGAGCGCGGGCTCGCACCCATCGACCGTCTGCTGCTGGCGCTGGCGCTGGTGGGCGCCGGCCTGGAGATTCATGCGCGTGCGTCACAAATCGTGGCCAGCTACGCGGTCGGCGCGCATGGCCCGTTCGGCATCGGCTTCCTGGTGTCGGGGGCGCTGGCCATCTTCGCGGCCGGCATCTGCGCCATCCTTGTCTCGCTGCGGCACGCGCAGGCCTGGATTCCGCCGGCACGGCTGGCTGCCTGGGTACGCACGCTGGGGCTGGTCACCTACCCCTACTACCTGCTCCACGAGATCCTGGGCGCCTTCGTGCTCCACGGGGCGCTGTCGCGCGGTTTCGGACACGCCGCGGCGCTGGGGCTGGCCATGGCCGTCATCGGCGCGGCGGCCTACCTGATCGCGCGCCACGCCGAACCGGCGCTACGGCGCGCGATCGGCAATGCGTTCGACCGGAATGGCAATCGCGTGCGGGCGATGTAGGAAAGATCAGGCGTGTTCTTCGGGCGCGCGGGTGACGCGCACGAACACCGGCGCCAGCAGCAGGCCGAGTTCGAACAGCAGCCACATCGGCACTGCCAGGGCCAGCTGGCTGACCACGTCCGGCGGGGTGACGATGGCGGCGATCACGAAGGCGCCGACGATCACGTAGGGGCGGATCGACTTCAGCTTTTCGACGCTGATGATGCCCATCCGCACCAGGATCACGACCACTACCGGCACCTCGAAGGTGGCGCCGAAGGCCAGGCACATCGAGATCACGAAGTCGAGGTAGTTCTCGATGTCGGGCATCACCGCGATCGAGGTGGGCGCGAAGTTGGCGATGAAGTGGAACACCCGCCCGAACACGAAGAAGTAGCAGAACGCGACGCCGGCGATGAACAGCAGCGAGGACGAGATCACCAGCGGCAGCACCAGCCGCTTTTCGTGCGCATACAGGCCGGGCGCGATGAAGGCCCAGGCCTGGTAGAACACCCAGGGCAAGGACAGGATCAGCGCCAGCACCAGGGTCACCTTCATCGGCACCAGGAAGGGCGCGCTGACGCCGGTGGCGATCATCTTGGCGCCTACCGGCAGCGAGGCCAGCATGGGAGCGGCCAGGAAATCGTAGATCTGCGCCGGGCCCGGCCACGCCAGCAGGGCGATGCAGACGATCGCGACCCCGATCACGGCCTTGACCAGGCGGTCGCGCAATTCGACCAGGTGCGAAATGAAGGTTTCGCCTGCGGCTTCGTCAGTCATCTAGAAAAAGGAAGTGTTGGACTTGGCGCCCGGACGGAACTTGCGCACGCGCGCCGCGCCCGACAGGACATGCTGGCGGCCGCCGTGGCGGTTCTTGTACCAGGCGGGAATGCTGGAGGTCTTGACCAGTTTTTTGCGGCGGAAATCGCGTGCCTTGCGCTCGATGTCGTCCGGCGTGGCGCCCGGCGAATACGACGCGGCACTGTCGCCGCGCCAGGCCGATTCGACCTCGCCCAGATGGGATGAAACCGTGTTTTCGACTTCGGAGCCGAAGCTCTCGACCTCGGTCTTGAAGCTGTGCGCGGTTTCCTGCACTTCCTTGTGCAGGTTGCGCAGCTCTTCCATTTCGATCTCGCGCGAGACTTCCGACTTCACCTCGTGCAGGTAGCGCTGGGCGCGGCCGTACAGCGTGCCGGCCATGCGCGCCACCTTGGGCAGGCGCTCGGGGCCGATCACGATCAGCGCGACCACGCCGATGACGGCGAGTTTGGAAAGCCCGAGATCGATCATGGAGGATCAGTGCGGATCAGGAACGGTTCTTTTCGCGCGTCTCGACGTCGATCGTGGTCGGGGACTTGTCGGCAACCTGCTGCGGCGGCACGTTCGCCTGCCGCTCTTCTTCGCCGCCCTTCACGCCGTCCTTGAAGCCTTTCACGGCCTTGCCCAGGTCGGAACCCGCGTTCTTCAGCTTGCCGGTACCGAAGACCAGCACCACCACCACCAGCACGATCAGCCAGTGCCAAATACTCAACGAACCCATTGTTTTCTCCTTGCGGGCGCACGCCCGAATCGCATGAAGCTTACGCGCAGTATAAGCGATGAATAACCGGAATGGTTTCTTTCCGAAGGTTAAGTTCCGAGCCCACGCCAGGGCCGCGGACCGCCATACACATGCAGGTGCAGGTGGTACACCTCCTGGCCGCCGTCCGGACCGGAATTGATCAACGTCTTGTAACCGCCGCTGCGCTGGCCGTCGGGACCCTGCCTGACGGCGATGCCATGCTCGGCCGCCAGCTTCGGCGCCAGCGCCAGCATCCTGCCGAGTACCGCCGCGTGCGCGTCCGTGCAGTCGGACAGCGTGGCCACGTGCTGTTTCGGGATGATCAGCAGGTGGACCGGCGCGGCCGGGTTGATGTCCTTGAACGCGAGCAGTTCGTCGTCCTCGTACACCACGCCAGCCGGGATCTGCTTGGCGACGATCTTGCAGAAGATGCAGTTGTCCATGTTCTCTCCAGTCAGCACACTATTGTATTGAAATCGGATGACGGCAGCATGACGCGCCGCGGCATCAGGACTTGCGCGAGGCTTTTTCTTCGATGCCGGAAATGCCTTCGCGGCGCGCCAGCTCGTCCAGCACCTGCTGCGGGGTCAGGCCGAAACGGGCCAGCAGCACGGCGGAATGGAACCACAGGTCGGCCACTTCGTACAGCAGCTTGGAGGCGTCGGCGCCGGCGCGCACGTCCTTGGCCGCCATCACGGTCTCGGTCGCTTCTTCGCCGATCTTCTTCAGGATCGCGTCGTCGCCTTTTGCGAACAGGCGCGCGACATAGGACTTGTCCGGATCGCCGCCGTTTTCCGGCTTGCGCGATTCGATCACCGCCGCCAGGCGGTTCAGGGTGGTGCTCATAGGTCTTTCTTTTGAAGCGTCTTCTTCGGGTTGGTGTAGATGGATTCGGGGTCGCGCAGCACCGGCTCGGTGGTGTGCCAGTCGCCGTTCTCGAATTTCTGGAAGAAGCAGGAATGGCGGCCGGTATGGCAGGCGATGCCGCCGGCCTGCTCGATCTTCAGCAGCACCACGTCTTCGTCGCAGTCGAGGCGGATCTCCAGCACTTTCTGGACGTGGCCAGACTCTTCGCCCTTGTGCCACAGCTTCTTGCGCGAACGGCTCCAGTACACCGCTTCGCCCAGCTCCACGGTCCTGGCCAGGGCTTCGCGGTTCATCCAGGCGAACATCAGGATGTCGCCGGTCGCCGCTTCCTGGGCGATCACCGGCACCAGGCCGTGCTCGTCCCATTTCACCTTCTTCAGCCACGGCTGGGCCGGAATCGTCGGCGTCGTCGTCGGGGTAACCATCGTGTCCTCGGGTTGTTCGTTAATCCAGGCGCATCGGGATGCCGCGCGCCTGCATGAAGCGCTTGGCTTCGCCGACCGTGTGCTGGCCGTAGTGGAAGATACTGGCGGCCAGCACGGCGTCCGCGTGGCCTTCCAGGATGCCGTCGGCCAGGTCCTGCAGGCCGCCCACGCCGCCGGAAGCGATCACCGGGATGCCGACCGCGTCCGAGACGGCGCGCGTCAGGCCGAGGTCGAAGCCGGACTTGGTGCCGTCGCGGTCCATGCTGGTCAGCAGCAGCTCGCCTGCGCCCAGGCTTTCCATCTTGCGCGCCCACTCGACGGCATCGAGGCCGGTCGGGTTGCGGCCGCCGTGGGTGAACACCTCCCACCTGCCGGGCGCGACCTGCTTGGCGTCGATCGCCACCACGATGCACTGCGAGCCGTGCTTCTGCGAGGCGTCGTGCACCAGCTGCGGGTTGGTCACAGCGGAGGTGTTCATCGACACCTTGTCGGCGCCGGCGTTCAGCAAGCGGCGCACGTCCTCGACCTTGCGCACGCCGCCGCCCACCGTCAGCGGGATGAAGACGGTCGAGGCCACGGCTTCGATGATCGGCAGGATCAGGTCGCGGCCGTCGCTCGATGCGGTGATGTCGAGGAAGGTGATCTCGTCGGCGCCCTGGCCATCGTAGCGGCGCGCGATCTCGACCGGGTCGCCGGCATCGCGCAGCTCGGTGAAATTGACGCCCTTGACCACGCGGCCGCCGGTGACGTCGAGGCAGGGGATGATGCGTTTTGCGAGCATAATTTATGTGTTAACTTCAAAACCGTCATTCCCGCGCAGGCGGGAATCCAAGTTTGCATAAGCAGTCGAGATGCAAACAGAACTTGGATCCCCGCCTGCGCGGGGACGACGGTGAAACAATCAGGCCTGCGCGCCCTCGGTCAGCTCGTCCGCCCGCTCCTGCGCACTGGCCAGGTCGAGCGTGCCTTCGTAGATCGAGCGGCCGCAGATCACGCCTTCGATGCCTTCGTCCTGCACCGCGCACAGGGCTTCGACGTCGGCCAGGTTGTGCAGGCCGCCGGAAGCGATGATCGGGATCTTGACGGCCTGCGCCAGGCGCACGGTCGCTTCGATGTTCACGCCGCCCATCATGCCGTCGCGGCCGATGTCGGTGTAGACGATCGATTCGACGCCGTAGCCCTCGAACTTCTTGGCCAGGTCGATGACTTCGTGGCCCGACATCTTGCTCCAGCCGTCGGTCGCCACCTTGCCGTCCTTGGCGTCCAGGCCGACGATGATCGAGCCCGGGAAGGCGCCGCAGGCGTCGTGCAGGAAGCCCGGGTTCTTCACCGCGGCGGTGCCGACGATGATGTAGGTGATGCCGTCGTCCAGGTAGCGCTCGATGGTGTCGAGGTCGCGGATGCCGCCGCCGAGCTGGACCGGGATCTCGTCCAGGTCGTTTTCAAGCGCGTACTCCTGCACCACCTGCAGGATCGACTTGATGGCGTCCTCGTTCTTCGGCTTGCCGGCGAAGGCGCCGTTCAGGTCGACCAGGTGCAGGCGGCGCGCACCTTTCTTCAGCCAGTGCAGCGCCATCTCGGCGGGATCTTCGGAGAACACGGTGGCGAGGTCCATATCGCCCTGTTTCAGGCGAACGCAGTGACCGTCTTTCAGGTCGATGGCGGGGATCAGCAGCATGGTCGTAAAAAGGTTAAGGATTCCAGTGGATGAAATTGCGATACAGGCGCAGGCCGGCGGCCGCGCTTTTCTCGGGGTGGAACTGGGTGGCGACGATATTGTCGCGGGCAACCGCGCAGCAGTAGGGGCCGCCGTAGTCGGCTTCGCCGATCGTGTCCTGCGGGTTGGCCGGCTGCGCGTAATAGCTGTGCACGAAATAGAAATACGCGCCGTCCTCGACGCCTTCCCACAGCGGGTGCGCGCGCACCTGGCGCAGGCGGTTCCAGCCCATCTGCGGGACCTTGAAGCGCGAGCCGTCGGCCTGCAGCTTGCCGTCGAGCTGGAAACGCACGACCCTGCCGGGCAGCAAGCCCAAGCCGGGCGTGCCCCCGTTTTCTTCGCTGGCGTCGAACAGCATCTGCTCGCCCACGCACACGCCCATCACCGGGCGCGTCTTCATGGCGCGCAGCACCGCTTCCTCGGCGCCGGACTCGCGCAGGCTGCGCATGCAGTCGCGCATCGCGCCCTGCCCCGGCAGCACGACCCGGTCGGCGCTGTCGATGACGGCGGCGTCGCTGGAGACGATCACCTCGGCTTCGGGGGCGGCGGCACGCAGCGCCTGCGCCACGGAGCGCAGGTTGCCCAAGCCATCAACCACAACAATCTTGTTCGTCATGATCGATTACAGGCTGCCCTTGGTCGACGGAATCGTGCCGAGCGCGCGCTCGTCGAGCTCGGAGGCCATGCGCAGGGCGCGGCCGAAAGCCTTGAACACGGTTTCGCACTGGTGGTGGGCGTTCACGCCGCGCAGGTTATCCACATGCAGGGTCACGCCGGCGTGGTTGACGAAGCCGCGGAAAAACTCGATCGTCAGGTCGACGTCGAAGCGGCCGATGGTGGCGCGGGTGAACGGCACATGCCATTCCAGGCCCGGGCGGCCGGAAAAATCGATGACCACGCGCGACAGCGCTTCGTCCAGCGGCACATAGGCGTGACCGTAGCGGCGGATGCCTTTCTTGTCGCCGATCGCCTTGGCGACCGCCATGCCCAGCGTGATGCCGGTGTCCTCGACGGTATGGTGGTCGTCGATGTGCAGGTCGCCGACGGCCTCGACTTCGAGGTCGAACAGGCCGTGGCGGGCGATCTGGTCCAGCATGTGGTCGAGGAAGGGGACGCCGGTGTTCAGTTTCTGGCGGCCGGTGCCGTCGAGGTTGAGCGCGACGCGGATCTGCGTTTCGCTGGTGTTGCGCGTGATGTCTGCGGTGCGGGTCATTACAGGGAAGCCTTCAGGGCATTCAGGAATACGGAGTTTTCTTCCGGGGTGCTGACCGTCACGCGGATGCAGTTGGCCAGCAGTTCGTGCATTTTACTCAAATTTTTAATCAGTACCCGTTCGGCGAACAGTTTAGCGCAGGTGCGCTCGGCGTCCGGTACGCGCAGGGTAATGAAATTCGCGCTCGACGGGAATACCGTCACGCCCGGCAGCGCGGCCAGCGCCGCGGCCAGTTCTCCGCGCGCTTCGTTCAGGCGGGCGGCCTGCTCGTCCAGCACGGCAACATGGTCGAGCGCGAACTCGGCCGCCACCTGGGTCAGCACGTTGATGTTGTACGGCGGCCGCACCTTGTCGAACTGCTGCAGCAGGGCGGGCGCGGCGGCCAGGTAGCCGAGGCGGATGCCGGCCAGGCCCAGCTTCGAGAGCGTGCGCATCACCATCAGGTTCGGGTACTGCGGCAGGCGGCCCATGAAGCTGGTGCGGGCGAAGGGCTGGTACGCCTCGTCGACCACCGCGATGCCGGTCTCGCCCAGCGCCTCGATGATGGCGATCATGTCGTCTTCATCGTACAGGTTGCCGGTCGGGTTGTTCGGATAGGCCAGGAACACCACCGATGGCCTGTGCTTCTCGATGGCGGCCAGCATGGCCTCGCGGTCGAGCGAGAAATCGGCTTTCAACGGCACGCCGACGTAATCCATGCCGGCAAACTGGGCCGAACGCTGGAACATCACGAAGGCCGGGCTCGGCGCCATCAATACGGCGCGTTTGTCCTGGCGCGCGGTGGCCATGGCGATGATCGAGATGATCTCGTCCGAGCCGTTGCCGAGGATGACGTCGTAGCCGGCCGGCACGCCCAGCTTGTCGCGGATCTTCTGCTTCAGGGTGGAATACGAGGCCACCGGATAGCGGTTCAGCACGGCGTCGGCCAGGCGGCCGGCGAGCTCGCGGCGCAGCGCTTCCGGCAGCTCGTACGGGTTTTCCATCGCGTCGAGCTTGATGTAGCCGCTGGCGTCCGGCACGTTATAGACATGGCCGGCACGGACGTCTTCGCGGATCGTGTTGGCGATGAGGGTGTCGATGTCGGTCATGGTGTGGTTCCTTGAGTGGCGTTGTCTAGATTCTGTTCGTTGGCAGCTTCGTCGTCCCCGCGAAGGCGGGGACCCAAGTTTGCTTGAGTAGTACGCTGCTTGACTTGGGTTCCCGCCTGCGCGGGAACGACGGTGGTTTTCTTGCGCCCAGCCCCAGCCTTTTTCTTCACCGGCACCGCCGCCATCGCCAGCCGCTGCTGGATGATCTCGCAATACGCCGGGTTCAGCTCGAAGCCGACGAAATGCCGTCCCAGCCGGCGCGCCGCCAGGGCGGTGGTGCCGCTGCCCATGAAGGGGTCGAGCACCACGCCGCCCGGCGGGCAGGAGGCCTTCAGCATGCGTTCGATGATCTCGAGCGGCTTCTGGGTCGGGTGGTCGACCCGCTCCGCGTGCTCGCGGTGCAGGCGCGAGACGCTCCACAGGTCTTTCGGGTTGTAGCCCACCTCCAGCCACTTGGCGCCGACGAAGATCGAGCGCGAGCGTGCCTTCTTGGTCTCGGCGTCGTACGGGATGCGCACGGCGTCCAGGTCGAAATAATAGTCCTTGCGCTTCACGAAGAAGCCGATCGTGTCGTGCACCGAGCTGAAGCTGCGGACGCTCCCGCCCATCGAGGGCACCCGGCGGTCCCAGATGATCTCGTTCATCATGGTCATGCGCTTCTTCAGCATGACGAAGATCTCGGGAGCGAAGCGCCAGGTGAGGAAAATGTACAGGCTGCCGTTGGGCTTGAGCTTGGGCAGCGCGGTGTCGATCCAGCGCTCGGTCCAGGCCAGGTAGTCGTCCACGCTCTGCTGGTCCGAGGCGTTGCCGTAGTCCTTGCCGAGGTTGTACGGCGGATCGGTCAGGATCAGGTCGATGGACCCGTCGGGGATGCGCGCCATGCCGGCCAGCGCATCCTCGCAGAAGACCCGGTCGACCCAGGCCGTCATGATTTGTCTTGGATGCGTAGTTCTGCGCTGCGCGCGTGCGCCTGCAGCCCTTCTCCATACGCCAGCTCGGCCGCCACCTTGCCCAGGGTCCGGGCGCCGGCTTCGGACACGAACAGCACCGAGGAGCGCTTCTGGAAGTCGTACACGCCCAGCGGCGACGAGAAGCGCGCCGTGCGCGAGGTCGGCAGCACGTGGTTGGGGCCGCAGCAGTAATCGCCCAGCGACTCCGACGAGAAGCGGCCCAGGAACATCGCGCCCGCATGGCGGATCCGGTCGGCCCACTGCTGCGGCTCGGCGGCCGAGATCTCCAGGTGTTCGGCGGCGATGTCGTTGGCGATCGCGCAGGCTTCCTCCATGTCGCGCACCTTGATCAACGCGCCGCGGTCGCCCAGCGAGGTCGCGATGGTGTCCTTGCGCGGCATGGTCGGCAGCAGCTTGCGGATGCTGGCTTCGACCTGCGCGATGTAACCGGCGTCCGGGCACAGCAGGATGGCCTGGGCCAGCTCGTCGTGCTCGGCCTGGGAGAACAGGTCCATCGCCACCCAGTCCGGATCGGTGGTGCCGTCGCACAGCACCAGGATTTCGGACGGGCCGGCGATCATGTCGATGCCGACCGTGCCGAACACGCGGCGCTTGGCGCTGGCGACGTAGGCGTTGCCCGGGCCGACGATCTTGTCCACGGCCGGAATCGTCTCGGTGCCGTAGGCCAGGGCGCCGACGGCCTGGGCGCCGCCGATGGTGATCACGCGGGTCACGCCGGCGATCGCCGCGGCCGCCAGCACCATGCGGTTCTTGATGCCGTCCGGGGTCGGCACCACCATCACGATCTCCTTCACGCCGGCGACCTGCGCCGGGATCGCATTCATCAGCACCGACGACGGATACGCGGCCTTGCCGCCCGGGACGTAGATGCCGACGCGGTCCAGCGGCGTCACGCGCTGGCCCAGCACGGTGCCGTCAGGCTCGGTGTACGTGAAACCGTTCAGTTCCTGCTTCTGGCGCTCGTGGAACACGCGGATGCGTTCGGCGGCGGTCTGCAGCGCCGCGCGCTGGGCATCCGGCAGCGCGTCCAGCGCGGCCTGCAGCTCGTCCTGTGTCAGGTCGAAGGCGGCCATGCCGGCAGCGCCGCCACCCGGGATACGGTCGAATTTATTCGTGTACTCCAGCACGGCCGCATCGCCGCGCGCCTTGACGTCGGCGAGGATCTTCGCGACCGCGGATTCGATCGCGTCGTCGGTCTCGGCCTCGAAGGCCAGCAGCTTCGTCAGCTGCTGCTTGAAATCGGGGGCGGTGGAATCGAGCTTGCGGACATCCATGTCATTGACCTTGCTGCTTGGAGGCGCGTTCGAACGCCTCGATGATGGGTTGCAGGCGCTCGCGCTTGAGCTTGAGCGCGGCCTGGTTGACCACCAGGCGCGACGAGATTTCCATGATCTTCTCGACTTCGACCAGGTTGTTGGCGCGCAGCGTGCCGCCGGTCGAGACCACGTCGACGATGGCGTCGGACAGGCCGACCAGCGGCGCCAGCTCCATCGAGCCGTACAGCTTGATCAGGTCGACGTGCACGCCCTTCTTGGCGAAGTGCTCGCGCGCGGTTTCCACGAACTTGGTCGCCACGCGCAGGCGCGCGCCCTGGCGCACCGCGGTCTCGTAGTCGAAGCCGGCGTTCACCGCCACCGACATGCGGCAGCAGGCGATGCGCAGGTCGACCGGCTGGTACAGGCCTTCGCCGCCATGCTCGAGCAGCACGTCCTTGCCGGCCACGCCGAAGTCGGCGGCGCCGTACTGGACATAGGTCGGCACGTCGGTGGCGCGCACGATCAGCACGCGCACGCCCGGGTCGTTGGTGGCCAGGATCAGCTTGCGCGAGGTTTCCGGATTTTCCAGCACCTCGATGCCGGCCGCGGCCAGCAGCGGCAGGGTGTCTTCGAAGATGCGGCCCTTGGAGAGGGCGAGGATCAGCTGGGAGCTGTCCTGGGTTGGATTGGTCATGTGACTGCTTTAGTTACCGTCGTTCCCGCGAAAGCGGGAACCCATGCTGAACCTCAGAATAAGGCAAACTGAGGGGCGATGATTCGATTGCCGGAGCCTCAGTATGGGTCCCCGCTTTCGCGAGGACGACGTTGTTTGGAGTTAGCGCTGAGCTAATAGTACCGTTATTTGATACGAACGATGTCAGCACCCACCGCCGACAGCTTCGCCTCCATCCGGTCATACCCGCGATCCAGGTGATAGATCCGGTCGACGATGGTGGTGCCCTCGGCGGCCAGGCCGGCGATCACCAGCGAGGCCGAGGCGCGCAGGTCGGTCGCCATCACCGGCGCGCCCACCAGGCGCTCGACGCCGCGCATGAAGGCGGTGTTGCCCTCGGTCGAGATCTGCGCGCCCAGGCGGTTCATCTCCTGCACGTGCATGAAGCGGTTCTCGAAGATGGTCTCGGTCACGCGGCTCGGGCCGTCGGCGATGATGTTCACGGCCATGAACTGGGCCTGCATGTCGGTCGGGAAGCCCGGATACTCGGTCGTGCGGAACGACACCGGGTGCGGACGGCCGTCCATGCGCGCGCGGATCGCGTTGCTTTCCACGTCCAGTTTCAGGCCCATCTGGCGCAGCTTGTCGATCGCGACGTCGAAGATGTCGGTGCGGGTATTGGTGATGCGGATGTCGCCGCCGGTCGCCGCCACCGCGCACAGGAAGGTAGCGGCTTCGATGCGGTCCGAGATCACGGCGTGCCTGGTGCCGTGCAGGCTGTCGACGCCCTGGATCACCAGGCGGTCGGTGCCGATGCCCTCGATCTTCGCGCCCATCGCCACCAGCATGTTGGCCAGGTCCGTCACTTCCGGCTCGCGCGCGGCGTTTTCCAGCACGGTCTCGCCTTCGGCCAGCACCGCGGCCATCAGCAGGTTCTCGGTGCCGGTCACGGTGATCATGTCGGTGTGGATGCGCGCGCCCTTCAGCTTCGGGCACCTGGCGTGGATGTAGCCGCCTTCGATCGTGATCTCGGCGCCCATCGCGCGCAGGCCCTTGATGTGCTGGTCGACCGGGCGCGAACCGATCGCGCAGCCGCCCGGCAGCGAGACCTTGGCTTCGCCGAAGCGCGCCAGCATCGGGCCCAGCACCAGGATCGAGGCGCGCATGGTCTTCACCAGTTCGTACGGCGCTTCGAGCCTGTCGATGTTGGCGCCGTTCAGGGTGACGTTTTCGTCGTCCTGGGTCACCTTCAGGCCGGTCTGCTCGAGCAGCTTGAGCATGGTGCGCACGTCGTGCAGGCGCGGCACGTTCGACAGTTCGAGGTCGCCCGCGGTCAGGAGGCCGGCGCACAGGATGGGCAGCGCGGCGTTCTTGGCGCCCGAGATGACGATGTCGCCGTTCAGGCGTTTGCCGCCGGTGATCTGGAGCTTGTCCATGTGCTTATCCTTGCTCAGTTACTTATATTCGTCGGGGGTCATCGTCTTCATCGACAGCGCGTGGATCTCCTCGCGCATGCGGTCGCCGAGCGCGGCGTAGACGATCTGGTGGCGCTGGATGCGGCTCTTGCCGGCAAACGCCGGCGACACGATGACGGCGCTGAAGTGCTGGCCATCGCCCTCGACTTCGAGGTGGGTGGTCTCCAGGCCGGCCTGGATGTAGCCGTGGATGAGTTCAGGTGTGGTAGCCATGATGAATTCTGAATAAATCTTAGTGGCGCAGCTTGTAGCCGCGGCGGAGCAGGTGGATGGCGACGCCCGCCAGCACCACGAAGAACACGGCGACGATGGCCAGGCTGGTCCAGGGCGAGACGTCCGACTTGCCGAAGAAACCGTAACGGAACCCGTCAATCATATAAAAGAACGGGTTGAAATGCGAGACTGCGAGCCAGAACGGGGGCAGTTTCTTGATCGAATAGAACACGCCGGCCAAAAATGTTGCAGGCATGATCAAAAAGTTCTGGAACGCGGCCAGCTGGTCGAACTTCTCGGCCCAGATCCCGGCGATCACGCCCATCGTGCCGAGGATCGCCGCGCCCAGCAGGGCGAACACGATGATCCACAGCGGGAAGGTGAAGGACAGGTGCGCGAACCAGGCGGTGATCACGAACACGCCCAGGCCCACCGAGAGCCCGCGCACGATCGAGGCCGTCACGTAGGCCGACAGGATTTCCCAGTGCGACAGCGGCGGCAGCAGGATGAACACCAGGTTGCCCGTGATTTTCGACTGGATCAGCGACGACGAGGAATTGGCGAAGGCGTTCTGCAGCACGCTCATCATCACCAGGCCCGGGATCAGGAAGGCGGTGTAGTCCACGCCTTCGAGCATCTGCACGCGGCCTTCCAGCACGTGGCCGAAGATCAGCAGGTACAGCATCGAGGTGACGATCGGCGCGGCGATGGTCTGGGTGGCGACCTTCCAGAAGCGCAGGATCTCTTTGTAGAACAGGGTCTTGAAACCCACGGAAACAAAATTCATCGAACCGATACTCCAGCTTTTGATTCGCCTTCCATGATCTGGATAAAAATGTCTTCCAGGTCGGCCTGCTGCAGCTGCATCTCGTCGATCTCGGCGCCGGACTCGCGCAGGCGCGCCAGGATGTGCTCGACCTCGCCGTACTCGTTCACGCGCAGGGTGTACTTGTTGCCGCCATTGCCCTTGCCTTCGTCGTGCGCATCTTCTTCATTGTGCGAGACCAGCTGGCGCAGGCCTTCCGGCAGGCCGCCGTGCTTCAGGTGCACGATCAGCGAGGAGCCCGACACGCGGCGCAGCAGCTGCGACATGGTGTCCAGCGCGACCACGTTGCCGGTCTTGAGCATCGCCACGCGCTGGCACATGGCCTGCGCTTCTTCGAGGTAGTGCGTGGTCAGGACCACGGTGTGGCCTTCGCGGTTCAGGCGCGAGATGAACTTCCACAGGGTCTGGCGCAGTTCGACGTCGACGCCGGCGGTCGGCTCGTCGAGCACGATCACGGGCGGCTTGTGCACCAGGGCCTGGGCCACCAGCACGCGCCGCTTCATGCCGCCGGACAGGGCGCGCATGTTGACGTCGGCCTTGGCGGTCAGGTCGAGGCTTTCCATGACCTCGTCGATCCACTCGTCGTTGTTCTTCAGGCCGAAGTAGCCGGACTGCAGGCGCAGCGTCTCGCGCACCGTGAAGAAGGGATCGAACACCAGTTCCTGGGGCACCACGCCGAGCGCCATGCGGGCCGCGCGGAAGTCCTTCGTGACGTCGTGGCCGTGCACGCGCACGCTGCCCACGTCCGGCCGGATCAGGCCGGCGATGCAGGAAATGAGGGTGGTCTTGCCGGCGCCGTTCGGCCCGAGCAGGCCGAAGAACTCGCCTTGTTCGATGGTCAGGGAAACGCCCTTGAGGGCCTTGAAGCCCTTGTAGCTTTTCTCGACGCTGTCTATCTGGATGGCTGCTGTCATGCGTAGGAAGCCGCGCCGGGACGGCGGGCCGTGCAGGGGAAACGAGCCATTATAGAAGAAATCGTCATGACGGGTTCGGCATCCCGCCCGGCATGACGTTCAAGCCTGGAGCGTTACGCGCTCTGGCCGATCAGGCCATCGACGCCATACAGGCGCGCCAGCGCATCGACGTTGGCCGGCACGTTGACGAAGGAGAGCTTGCGCCCCTGGGCCTGGGCGCGGCGCTGCCAGGCCAGCATCAGCGCCAGGGCCGAGGAATCGGCGGCGCGCACGCCGCCGAGGTCGAACACGGTTTCGCCGGCGCCCAAGGCGGCGCAGCCCTGCTCCAGCGCCGCCTGGGCGTTCTGGAAGGTCAGGGCGTCCAGCGAAAGCATGGGATTGGATTCCGCCATGCTTACTTCTGCGGGGCCTTCAGCGGCTTGTTGGCCAGCTGCTGGTTACGGTCGTGCAGCTTCTTGATCAGGCCATCGATGCCGCCCTTGCTGATCTCTGAGGCGAAGGTCGACTTGTAGGTCTCGACCAGCCAGGCGCCCATCACGTTCAGGTCGAAGATCTTCCAGCCCTGCGGGGTCTTGCTCAGGCGGTAGTTCAGGGTGATCGGCTCGCCGCGGGTCAGGTTGACCTGCGATTTGACTTCGACTTCGGTGTCGGCCGGGTCGGCGCGGAAGGGCTTGAACTCGATCGTTTCGTTCTTGATCTGCGAGAGCGCGCCGGAATAGGTGTAGATCAGCAGCTGGCGGAATTCTTCCGACAGCTGTTTCTGCTGCTCCGGGGTGGCCTGGCGCCAGAAGCGGCCGGCCGCCTGCGAGGTCATCTTGTCGGAATCGACATACGGCAGGATCTTGCTGTTCACCAGTTCGATGATCTTGCGGCTGTTGCCGGCCTGGATGTCCTTGTCGGCCTTGACGGAATCGATCACGTCGGTGCTGACGCGCTTGACCAGCACGTCCGGCGTTTCGTTGGCGGCCGGGGCCGGGGCAGCGATCACGCTGGTGGAGAAAGCCGCGACGGCGGCGGTCACGATCAGTTGTGCGATAGGCTTCATACGCTTCCTTTATCTTGGTTGAGGCTGCTAGCCCCGTTAACTACTTTTGTACCGGTTCGGATGACACGGGAGCAGGCGCCGGCGGATTGTTCGGCGCCGAATCCTGCTGTGCCGGGGTTTGTTCCTGGGCGGCCGGGGCGGGGTTGTCGACCGCATCGTCCGGGTTCTGCGTCTTCTTCACGCCCAGTCGTTCCTGCACCTTCTCCTGCACCTTGTCGATCTTTTCCTGGACCTTTTCGGCGCGGACCTGGGCCTTGTCGGTATCCAGCACCTTGCTGCTGCGGCGCTGCAGGTAGCCGTCGCGGATGAATTCGTAGCGGTCGAGGGCAGCGTCTTCGAGCAGGTTCGAGGCATCCAGCACGCTGGCGCGCTGGTCGACCGCACGCAGCACGATGCCGCTGTTACGCCACGGGATATCGTTCACGTGGTCCCACGGATCGCCCCAGAAGTCGCCGGGCAGGGCAATGGTGTCACGCACCGTAGATGCGCCCAGAATCGGCAACATCAAGTAGGGTCCGCTTGGAACGCCCCAGTAACCCAGGGTCTGGCCCAGGTCTTCGTTGTGCTTGCGCAGGCCGGCCGGGGTCGCGATATCGAGCACGCCGGCCATGCCCAGGGTCGAGTTCACGGCAAAACGGGTGAAGTCGTTCATGCCGTCCTGACCCTTGAGCTGGGCAAAATTGTTGACCGAGCTCCACAGGTCCGACAGGTTGCCGAAGAAGTTGTTCACGCCGGTCTGCAGGAAGTCCGGAGTGTAGTTCTTGTAGACCGTGGCGGCCGGCTTCAGCGCGGTACGGTCGATCGCGTCGTTGAAGCTGAACATTGCCCGGTTGAACTTCTCGAACGGGTCGCGCGGGTTGGTGGCGGTGCTCGCGCAGCCGCTCAGCAGCACGGCGGCGCCGGCAGCCAGCGTCAGTGCGTTACGAATGCTCATTTCTCACCGTCCTTTCCTTCCGCTGCCTTGCTATAGATAAATTGGTTGATCAGGTCTTCCAGCACCGCCGCCGATTGCGTGCGGGTGATGCGGTCGCCTTCCACCAGGTTGTTGGTATCGCCGCCGGCTTCGATGCCGACGTATTGCTCGCCCAGCAGGCCCGAGGTCAGGATCTTCAGCGAGCTGTCTTTCGGGAACTTGTATGCCGGATTCATGTCGAGGCGGACCAGCGCCTGGAAGCTCTTGTCGTCGAACGTGATCTCGCCGACCCGGCCCACGACCACGCCTGCGCTCTTGACGGGCGATTGCGGCTTCAGGCCGCCGATGTTGTCGAACTTGCCGACGATCGCGTACGTCTTGGTGAACGAGATGGTGCTCATGTTACCTGCCTTGAGGGCGAGGAAAAGGAGCGATAGCGCACCCAACAGCACGAAAAGTCCGACCCAGACGTCAATAGATTTGCGATGCATAAGATTTCCTAATAAATAAAGGCGTAAATTCAGCCAATCTTCTCAATTATTTGTTGAACATTTATTTGTTGAACATCAGGGCGGTCATGACGAAGTCCAGGGCCAGCACCATCAGCGAGGCGATCACGACGGTGCGCGTGGTGGCGCGCGATACGCCTTCCGGGGTCGGCTGCGCCTCGTAGCCCTGGAACAGGGCGGTGAAGGTGACGGCCACGCCGAACACGAAGCTCTTCAGGACGCCGTTCATGATGTCGCGGCGCACGTCGATATTGCCCTGCATCTGGGACCAGAACGCGCCCTCGTCCACGCCGATCAGCTGCACGCCGACCAGGTAGCCGCCGATCACGCCGATCGCGGAGAACACGGTGGCCAGCACCGGCATGGCGACCACGCCGGCCCAGAAACGCGGCGCCAGCACGCGCTGGACCGGGTTCACCGCCATCATTTCCATGGCCGACAGCTGCTCGCCGGCCTTCATCAGGCCGATTTCCGCAGTCAGCGAGGTGCCGGCGCGGCCCGCGAACAGCAGCGCGGTGACGACCGGCCCGAGTTCGCGCAGCAGCGACAGCGCCACCAGCTGGCCGAGCTTTTCGTCGGCGCCGAACTGGCTCAGCGTGTAATAGCCCTGCAGGCCCAGCACCATGCCGACGAACAGCCCGGACACGACGATGATCAGCAGCGAGTAGTTGCCGATGAAGTGGATCTGTTCCGAGATCAGGGTCGGACGCCTCAGCGCGCCGGGCGCCCGGGCCAGCAGCCTGAAGAACGAGCGGGTGACGAAGCCGACGCGGGCGAAGGTGTCCAGCACGAAGGCGCCGATGAATGCCAGGAAATTCTGAATCATCGCTTGCCTCCTAGGCCCAGGTCTTCGGCCAGCGATTTGCCCGGATAGTGGAAGGGCACCGGACCGTCCGGCTCGGCGTTGACGAACTGCTTGACGTAGGGGTCGCTCGAGGCGCGCATCTCTTCCGGCGTGCCCTGGGCGACGATTTTTCCGCCGGACAGGAAATACACGTAGTCGGCGATGCTGAAGGTTTCGTTCACGTCGTGCGAGACCAGGATCGAGGTCGAGCCGAGGGTGTCGTTCAGGTTGCGGATCAGGTTGGCGGTCACGCCCATCGAGATCGGGTCCAGGCCGGCGAAGGGCTCGTCGTACATGATCAGTTCGGGATCGAGCGCGATCGCGCGCGCCAGCGCCACGCGGCGCGCCATGCCGCCCGAGATCTCGTTCGGCTTGAGCTGCGCGGCATTGCGCAGGCCGACCGCGTTCAGGCGCATCAGCACCAGGTCGCGCAGCACTTCTTCGGGCAGCTTCGTGTGTTCGCGCAGCGGGAAGGCCACGTTCTCGAACACGGTCAGGTCGGTAAAGAGCGCGCCGAACTGGAACAGCATGCCCATCTTGCGGCGCAGGCGGTACAGGTTTTCCGTGTCGAGCTGGTGGACGATTTCGCCGTCCACCGACACCGTGCCGCGCTGGGGACGGATCTGGCCGCCGATCAGGCGCAGCACCGTCGTCTTGCCCGAGCCGGAGCCGCCCATCACGGCGATCAGCTTGCCGCGCGGGAAATCCATGCTCAGATTCGACAGGATGGGGCGATCTCCATACGAAAAATGCAGATCGCGGATTTCGACAAGGTTGGACACAGTGAATAATCGTATTTGGTGAATCTCGTATTGTAGTGCAGAAACAGCAATCCCTGCTGGAGACAGCCCAATTCCGCTGCACTTATCGACGTGATATTACAACACTACTGAACAGTGAGTCAGATATTTTCCTGACGTAAGTATTTGTTTTAAATGAGATATGCATACAGACGATTGTTGCATCCCACCAAGACTTATTAACAAATTCCCCATGGAAACAAGCCCCTGGCCTGCGGTGAAGGGGGCGCCGATCCGCTTCGCATGCAGGCATCGACATGCCGGATTTTCGGGCGCATCATGGGTCGAAAGATGGGGGAGAGATGACCGTGAACGCCAAGGCGCTGATCCACATCCAGCACGACAACATCGACATGGAAGGCATGCTCGAGCTGCCGCACGAACCGCTCGGCATGGTCCTGTTCGCGCACGGCAGCGGCAGCAGCCGGCTCAGTCCGCGCAACAACTACGTCGCGCGCATCCTGCGCGAAGCGGGGGTCGGCACCCTGCTGCTGGACCTGCTCAGCCCCGATGAAGAAGCCGATCCCTACCACCGCTTCGACATCGCCCTGCTGACCCTGCGCCTGCGCAGCGCGGCGCGCTGGCTGGCGCGCGAGCCGGCCACCGCGCCGCTGCCGCTGGGACTGTTCGGCGCCAGCACCGGCGCCGCCGCCGCGCTGCGCCTGGCGGGCGAGCCGCACCTGGGCGAACCCTACGTCGGCCAGCTGATTCCCGGACGGCCCACGCCCAACGGCCCCTACCCGTCGATTGCCGCCGTGGTCTCGCGCGGCGGCCGGCCCGACCTGGCCGGCGTCTCCGCCCTGCACGGCGTGACCGCGCCGACCCTCCTCATCGTGGGCGGCAACGACGACGGCGTGATCGACCTGAACCGGCAGGCCTTCGCCGAACTGCGCTGCCCCCGCGAGCTGGCGATCGTGCCCGGCGCCACCCACCTGTTCGAGGAACCGGGCGCGCTGGAAGAAGTGGCGCGGCTGGCCAGCGTCTGGTTCTCCGGGCATTTCGCCCGCGATCCGAAGTGAACGCGCACGCAGGTCCGCTGCGCCTGCTGTTCGGCGGCGATGTCATGCTCGGCCGCCTGGCCGGCGAGACCATGCTGCGCGAGGGCGCGGATTATCCGCTGGGCGCAGTGTCGGCGCTGCTGCGCGGCGCCGACCTCGCCGTCGCCAACCTCGAATGCGCGGTCTGCGACCCCGCCGAGCGCTGGCACGGCGCTCCGAAAGCCTTTTATTTCCGGGCGCCGCCGCTGGCCGGCCAGGCACTGCAGGACGCCGGCATCGCGCTGGTCAGCCTGGCCAACAACCATATCCTCGACTACGACGTGCAGGGCCTGCTCGAGACCGTGACCACACTCGACGCCCACGGCATCGCGCACGCGGGCGCGGGCGCAAGCCTCACCGCCGCGCAGGCGCCCGCCATCGTCGAACGCAGCGGCGTGCGGATCGGCATGGCGGCCTTCTGCGACCACCAGGACGACTTCGCCGCCACGCCGGACCATCCCGGCATGGCCTGGCTCGGCCTGCACGACGAAGCCGCCGCCATCGACGCCTTCGCGCGCGCACTCGCGCCCCTGCGCGCGCAGGGCGTGCGCTGGCCCATCCTGTCGCTGCACTGGGGGCCGAACATGGCGAGCGAACCGGCGCCGCACCAGCGCCGCCTGGCGCGGGCCGCGATCGAGGTCGGCTGGAAGATCGTGTACGGCCACAGCGCCCACGTGTTCCAGGGCGTCGAGCTGCACGAGGGTTGCCCGATCCTGTATGCGGCCGGCGACCTGGTCGACGATTACGCCGTCGATCCGTCGTTCCGCAACGACCACCAGCTGCTGTTCGGGCTGGAGCTGGGGGAGGACAGGCTGGAGCGGATCGTCATGTATCCGCTGTTCATCCGGCGCTGCCGGGTCTTTCCGGCGAATAGCGCGCAGCGCGCGTGGATCGTCGAGCGCATGCGCACGCTATGCGAGGAACTGGGCACCGCGACCGACACCGATGGCGATACCCTGGTGATCAGGCCGCGGACGGCGACGCCGCACGAATAGGGTCCGGCATCGTTTCATCGGCGCGCAAGGTCAGCACCCGCACGCCATGCCGGGTCACGGCCACCGTATGCTCGAATTGCGCGGACAGTTGGCCGTCGCGCGTGACGACCGTCCAGCCGTCGGCTTCGGTGAGTACGGCCTCGCGCCCCTGGTTGAGCATCGGTTCGATGGTGAACACCATGCCTTCGCGCAGCACCAGCCCGGTCTGCGGCCTGCCCCAGTGCAGCACCTGGGGCTCCTCGTGCATCTCGCGGCCGATGCCGTGCCCGCAGTATTCCCTGACCACCGTATAGCCGTGGCGCCGCGCGTGGCGCTCGATGGCGTACCCGACGTCGCCCAGCCGCGCGCCCGGCCGCACCGCCTGGATGCCCTTCCACAGCGCTTCGTAGGTGACCTGCACCAGCCGCCTGGCCGCCGGCGCTACGTCACCGACCAGCCAGGTCTTGCTGGAATCGGCGATGTAGCCGTTCTTCTCCAGCGTGATATCGAAGTTCACGATATCGCCGTTCCGCAGGATGTCGGTGGTGGACGGCACGCCGTGGCAGACGACGTTGTTGCGGGAAGAATTGAGCGAGTAGGCGAAGCCGTACTGCCCCTTGCTGGCCGGGCGCGCGCCGAGCCGCTCGACGATGTAGCGGTCGGCCAGGTCGTTCACCTGCATGGTCGACATGCCGGCCAGCGGCAGGGTGTCCAGGTAGCCGAACACCTGCGCCAGCAGCCTGCCCGACTCCGCCATCAGGACGATTTCTTCCGGGCGCTTGATCATGACGGCGCCACTCTCGCCGCCAGCGCCTCGACCCCGGCCTCCCGCAGCTCGCGCACCACGATCTCGTTGAAGCTCTGGGTCGGGTTCATCTCGCACAGCATGCCGATCTTGATCCAGAAGGCCGCCTGGGCGTTGATCGAGCGGCACGAGACCGTGCTCGCCTTGCGGATCTGGTCGTGCAGTTCGTCGTCGATGTTCACGATGCCCATCATATGCTCCATATACAATCAATATATGGATCATATACTGGGCATTGCGCCCGATGCAAGCGAACGGGATCCGGGAAAGGCGCCTCGCGGCGCCGGATCCTTACTTCGCCAGCGCGCCGCGAAATGCCTGGTCGTTCAGCAGCTTGGCCGCCAGTTGCCGATACAGTCTTTCATAGTGCGATGCCGCCAGGGGAATCGCGGTGGCGCCGACGAAAGAGGATTCCCAGGAATCGTCGACGGTCAGCTGGTTGTCGTATTTCACCTCGCCGTTGCGCGTGACGACGAACCGGGCGCCAAGCTTTGCCTTGCCGGTGCCGATCGCGGCATCGGCTTCGCTTTGCGTGAGCGTGCCGGTGATGACGTTCTGCGAAGCCGCGTCATACAGGCCCGCCGCTTCCAGCTCGACACGCACCGACTCCTTCAGGTATTGCGCGAACGAGCCTTCGATCGGCGAAGCGACGCTGTTGCCGCCGCGCAGAGAGATGCCCTTGTCGTCGCCGGCGGAGCGGGATGGATCGAGCTGGAACTTGCCCATGGTGGCCGGGGCCAGCGTGGCGCCGCGCAGCGCGGCGGTCGTCGCCAGCGTCGGCTTCGGCTGGCTCATGTTGATATTGGCGCAAGCGGTCAGTTGCAGGGCAAGCGCCAGGCCGGCGCCAAGGGTCAGGAAGCGTTGGAGATGCATGGGTATTCCTTATTGTTGGGTGGTTTTCGCGGACTGCTCGAATGCCGGATCGTTGGACAGGTCGCGCAGTGCATTGCTCAGGACGGCATGCGTCATCTGTTTCACGGCCACGTTAATGTCGGGCGCCTGGATCGTGCCCGGCGGCGGGCTGGCATTGCCGAGCGTCGTATGGATCGCATGGCGCGCCACCTTGACGACGGGCGCGGTTTGTCCCGGCGGCAGGTAGCTCAGCTTGCACTCATAACCGTCGCTGACCTTCGAGCCGACCAGGCCGAACGTGAATCCGGTGACAAAGCCCTTGGCGGCGGGGCTGTCGTCGCTCAGAGGAATATTGTTGAGCTTGACTTCAAGGATGGCTGCGTTCGGGCCGCCGTCCAGGCTGGAGAACAGACCGCTGGCCTGCAGCTGCTCGCGCACGGCCGAATTCAGGAACTCCGTCGCCCGGGAGTTCGGCGCGCCACGGGTCTGGAACTCGAAGTTCAGGCGCACGGGCTGGGGTACGGCGGCATGGCGCATCTCTGCCACCGGAACGTCCTTGGTCGCAGGGTCGAGGTAAAAGCTGGCGCAACCGCTCAGCAATGCCGCCGACAGGAATACCGCACTGATCGGGAGATAACGGCGCAGCGACGAGAATAGACGGGAAGCCATGATTTCCTTTAGTTGTTATAAAGAAATCATGCTAGTTCGGTATTTACTATCAGTCAAGAAAATAAAAAAACGGCCTCGCAGGGCCGTTTGGCTTTGCTCCGGAAGCGCCGTTCAGCGCGGCAGGTCGGACGATCCCATCAGGAACTCGTCGACCGCGCGGGCGCACTGGCGGCCTTCGCGGATCGCCCACACCACCAGCGACTGGCCGCGGCGCATGTCGCCGGCCGCGAACACCTTCGGCACCGAGGTTGCATAGCTGGTCTCGCCGTCGACGGTGGCGCGGGCGTTGCCGCGCGCATCCTTCTGCACGCCGAAGGCATCCAGCACCTGCTGCACCGGCGAGACGAAGCCCATGGCCAGCAGCACCAGGTCGGCCTTCAGCTCGAATTCCGTGTTCGGCACTTCGATCATCTTGCCGTCCTTCCACTCGACGCGGCAGGCGATGACTTTCTCGACCTTGCCGCCCTTGCCCTCGAAGCGCTTGGTCGCCACCGCGAAGTCGCGCTCGCAGCCTTCCTCGTGCGAGGACGAGGTGCGCAGCTTGGTCGGCCAGTAGGGCCAGACCAGCGGCTTGTTCTCGTGCTCGGGCGGCATCGGCATCAGTTCGAACTGGGTGACGGACGCCGCGCCATGGCGGTTCGAGGTGCCGACGCAGTCGGAACCGGTATCGCCGCCGCCGATCACGACCACGTGCTTGCCGGTGGCCTTGATCTGGTCCTTCACCTTGTCGCCGGCGTTCACGCGGTTCTGCTGCGGCAGGAAGTCCATCGCGAAATGCACGCCCTTCAGCTCGCGGCCCGACACCGGCAGGTCGCGCGGCTGCTCGGCGCCGCCGGCCATCACGATGGCGTCGAAGTCCTTGGCCAGGTCTTCCGGGAAGATGGTCTCGCGCGCCATGTTGCTGACGATGGTCGGGAAGTCCTTGCCGATCATGGTCGAGGTGCGGAAGGTCACGCCTTCGGCCTTCATCTGCTCGACGCGGCGGTCAATCAGGTCCTTCTCCATCTTGAAGTCGGGGATCCCATAGCGCAGCAGGCCGCCGAGGCGGTCGCTCTTCTCGAACACGGTCACGTCGTGGCCGACGCGCGCCAGCTGCTGGGCAGCGGCCAGGCCGGCAGGGCCCGAACCGACGATCGCGACCTTCTTGCCGGTCTTGGCGGCGGCCGGTTGCGGCACGATCCAGCCGTTCTCCCAGCCGGTATCGGCGATCTTGCGCTCGATCGACTTGATGCCGACCGGGTCGTCGTTGATGCCGAGCGTGCAGGCGGCCTCGCAGGGCGCGGGGCAGATCCGGCCCGTAAATTCCGGGAAGTTGTTCGTCGAATGCAGGTTCTCGACGGCGTAACGGTAGTTGCCGTGATAGACCAGGTCATTCCAGTCGGGGATCATGTTGTTGACCGGGCAGCCCGTATTGCAGAACGGGATGCCGCAATCCATGCAGCGCGCCCCCTGCACCTTGGCCTGATCGTTGGTCAGGGTCAGCGTGAATTCCTTGTAGTTCTTCAGGCGGGCAGCGGGTTCCAGGTGGTCTTCTTCCTGGCGCTGGAATTCCATGAAGCCGGTGATTTTACCCACAATATTTTCCTTATATCCGTCGGTATCCCGTCGCCCCCGCGCAGGCGGGGGTCCAAGTTTGCGTGCGTTTCGTTAGCGCTGGCAGAACTTGGGTCCCCGCCTGCGCGGGGACGACGTTCATAGTGCAGTGGTATTCGTTCGCGGTAGTGGCTGTTTTAAGCAGCCAGCTCGATCTTGTCGTTCGCCTCTTCCATGCTGGAGTTGTGCATCTCTTCCAGCGCGCGCTTGTACTCGGTCGGGAACACCTTCACGAACTTGCCGCGGCTGTTGGCCCAGTCGTCCAGCAGGTTGCGGGCGCGGGTCGAGCCGGTGTGCTTGAAGTGGCGTTCGATCAGGCGCTTCAGGATCGCTTCGTCCGACTCGCGCTCGCCGTGGCGGCTCTGCGCGTGCCAGGTCGACTTGTCGCCCTGCTCCTTGGTGGACAGCACACGCTCCAGGTTCACCATGGTCGTGTTGCACTTCTGTTCGAAGTCACCCTTTGGGTCGTACACGTAGGCCACGCCGCCCGACATGCCGGCTGCGAAGTTGCGGCCGGTGTCGCCCAGCACGACGACGGTACCGCCGGTCATGTATTCGCAGCCGTGGTCGCCCACGCCTTCGACGATGGCCGTCGCGCCCGAGTTACGCACCGCGAAGCGTTCGCCGGCCACGCCGTTGATGAAGGCTTCGCCGGAGATCGCGCCGTACAGCACCGTGTTGCCGACGATGATGTTGTCGACCGCCCAGCCGCGGAACTCCGTGTTCGGACGCACGATGATGCGGCCGCCCGACAGGCCCTTGCCGACGTAGTCGTTGCCCTCGCCCACCAGGTCGATCGTGATGCCGCCCGCCAGGAAGGCGCCGGCCGACTGGCCCGCGGTGCCCTGCAGCTGGATGTGGATGGTGTCGTCCGGCAGGCCGGCATGGCCGTAGCGCTTGGCGACTTCGCCCGACAGCATGGTGCCGACCGTGCGGTTGAGGTTCTTCACCGGCGAGATGAAGGACACGCGCTCGCCGCGCTCCAGCGCCGGGCGCGCCTGGGCGATCAGCTTGTGGTCCAGCGCGCGCTCGAGGCCGTGGTCCTGGCCTTCGGTGTGGAACAGCGCGTGCAGGTTGTCGCTCTTCGGCTGGTAGAAGATGTTACTGAAGTCCAGGCCCGCCGCCTTCCAGTGCGTGATCGCCTTCGACTTGTCGAGCAGGTCGGCGCGGCCGATCAGTTCGTCGTAGGTGCGGATGCCCAGCTGCGCCATCAGCTGGCGCGCTTCTTCGGCGACGAAGAAGAAGTAGTTCACCACGTGTTCCGGCTTGCCCTGGAACTTGGCGCGCAGGACCGGGTCTTGCGTCGCCACGCCCACCGGGCAGGTGTTCAGGTGGCACTTGCGCATCATGATGCAGCCCTCGACCACCAGCGGCGCGGTGGCGAAGCCGATTTCGTCGGCGCCCAGCAGGGCGGCGATGACGACGTCGCGGCCGGTGCGCATCTGGCCGTCGGCCTGCACGCGGATGCGGCTGCGCAGGCCGTTCAGCACCAGCGTCTGCTGGGTCTCGGCCAGGCCCAGCTCCCACGGCGTGCCGGCATGCTTCACCGACGACAGCGGAGAAGCGCCGGTGCCGCCGTCATGGCCGGCCACGACCACGTGGTCGGCCTTGGCCTTCGAGACGCCGGCGGCGACGGTGCCGATGCCGACTTCCGACACCAGCTTCACCGAGATCGACGCGTTCGGATTGGCGTTCTTCAGGTCGTGGATCAGCTGGGCCAGGTCCTCGATCGAGTAGATGTCGTGGTGCGGCGGCGGCGAGATCAGACCCACGCCCGGCACCGAGAAGCGCAGCGAGGCGATGTACTCGGACACCTTATGGCCCGGCAGCTGGCCGCCTTCGCCCGGCTTGGCGCCCTGCGCCATCTTGATCTGGATCTGGTCGGCCGAGGCCAGGTACTCGGCGGTCACGCCGAAACGGCCCGACGCCACCTGCTTGATCTTCGAACGCAGCGAATCGCCCTCTTCCAGCGGGATGTCGGCCACCACGCGGTCCTTGCCCAGGATCGAGGCCAGGGTCTCGCCCTTGGCGATCTTGATGCCCTTGAACTCGCCCATGTAGCGCGCCGGGTCCTCGCCGCCTTCGCCGGTGTTGCTCTTGCCGCCGATGCGGTTCATGGCGATCGCCAGGGTCGCGTGGGCTTCGGTCGAGATCGAGCCGAGCGACATCGCGCCGGTGGCGAAACGCTTGACGATCTCCTTGGCCGGCTCGACTTCGCCCAGCGGGATCGCCTTGCTCGGGTCGATCTTGAATTCGAACAGGCCGCGCAGGGTCAGGTGGCGCTTGCTCTGGTCGTTGATGATCTGGGCGTACTCTTTATAGGTGCTGAAGTTGTTGGCGCGGGTCGAGTGCTGCAGTTTCGCAATGGCGTCGGGGGTCCACAAATGGTCTTCGCCGCGCACGCGGTAGGCATACTCGCCGCCCACGTCCAGGCTGCCGGCCAGCACCGGGTCCTTGCCGAAGGCCAGGTTGTGCAGGCGCAGCGCTTCCTCGGCCACTTCGAACAGGCCGATGCCCTCGACGGTGGACGAGGTGCCGCGGAAGTACTTGTCGACCAGCGACTTGTTCAGGCCCACGGCTTCGAAGATCTGCGCGCCGCAGTAGGACATGTAGGTCGAGATGCCCATCTTCGACATCACCTTCATCAGGCCCTTGCCGACCGCCTTGGTGTAGTTGTAGGCCGCCTTGTCCGGATCGAGCGGGTGCGGCAGGTGGGCCGCCAGGTCGACCAGGGTCTCCAGCGCCAGGTAGGGGTGCACGGCTTCGGCGCCGTAGCCCGCCAGCAGGGCGAAGTGGTGGGTTTCGCGGGCCGAACCGGTTTCGACCACCAGGCCGGTCGAGGCGCGCAGGCCGCGCATCACCAGGTGCTGGTGGATGGCCGACGTCGCCAGCAGGGCCGGGATCGCGACCTGCTCGGCCGACATGCCGCGGTCCGAGACGATCAGGATGTTGTGGCCCGATTTCACGGCATCCACCGCTTCGGCGCACAGCGAGGCCAGCGACGCTTCGATGCCTTCCTTGCCCCAGCTGACCGGGTAGCAGATGTTCAGCTCATACGACTTGAACTTGCCGCCGGTGTGCAGGCTGATGCTGCGCAGGCGCGCCATGTCGTCGAAGCCGAGGATCGGCTGCGACACTTCGAGGCGCATCGGCGGGTTGACGTTGTTGGTGTCGAGCAGGTTCGGCTTCGGGCCGATGAAGGACACCAGCGACATCACCATGCTTTCGCGGATCGGGTCGATCGGCGGGTTGGTCACCTGCGCGAACAGCTGCTTGAAGTAGGAGTACAGCGGCTTCAGCTTGTTCGACATGACCGCCAGCGGCGAGTCGTTGCCCATCGAGCCGGTCGCTTCCTCGCCCAGCACGGCCATCGGCGCCATCAGGAACTTCAGGTCTTCCTGGGTATAGCCGAAGGACTGCTGGCGGTCCAGCAGGGAAATGGCGGCCTTCTCGCCCTGGGCTGGCGTATCCTTCACGCGGCTCTGGGAGAGCTGGCTTTCGGTGACCTTGATTTCGTTGAGCTTGATGCGCACCGACTTGATCCAGGCTTTGTAGGGCTTGGCGTTCGAGTAGGTGTCCTTCAGCTCCTTGTCGTCGATGATGCGGCCGGCTTCGAGGTCGATCAGGAACATCTTGCCCGGCTGGAGGCGCCATTTCTTGACGATGCGCGATTCCGGGATCGGCAGCACGCCGGACTCGGAAGCCATCACCACCAGGTCGTCGTCGGTGACGACATAGCGCGCCGGACGCAGGCCGTTGCGGTCGAGGGTGCCGCCGATGTGGCGGCCGTCGGTGAAGGCCATCGCGGCCGGACCGTCCCACGGCTCCATCATCGCGGCGTGGTATTCGTAGAAGGCGCGGCGGTTCTCGTCCATGGTCGCATGGTTTTCCCACGCTTCCGGGATCATCATCATCATCGCCTGGGCGATCGGATAGCCGGCCATCACCAGCAGCTCGAGCGCGTTGTCGAAGCAGGCGGTGTCGGACTGGCCTTCATAGATCAGCGGGAACAGCTTGCCCAGGTCCTCGCCCAGCACGGCCGACTTCATCATGCCTTCGCGGGCGCGGGTCCAGTTGAAGTTGCCTTTCACCGTGTTGATCTCGCCGTTGTGGGCGATCAGGCGGTACGGGTGGGCCAGCGGCCATTCCGGGAAGGTGTTGGTCGAGAAGCGCTGGTGCACCAGCGCGAGCGCGGAGACGCAGCGCGGGTCCTGCAGGTCCTTGTAGTAGACGCCGACCTGGTCGGCCAGCAGCAGGCCCTTGTAGACGATGGTGCGCGCCGACATCGACGGCACGAAGAACTCCTTGCCGTGCATGAGCTTCAGCGCCTGGATCGCGTGGCCCGACGATTTGCGGATCACGTACAGCTTGCGCTCGAGCGCGTCGGTGACCATCACGTCCGGGCCGCGGCCGATGAAGATCTGGCGGATGACCGGCTCTTTTTCACGCACCCGCGGCGACATCGGCATGGTGTCGTCGACCGGCACGTTGCGCCAGCCCAGCACGACCTGGCCTTCGGCGCGTACGGCGCGCTCGATTTCCTGTTCGCAGGCGATGCGCGAGGCGTGCTCTTTCGGCAGGAAGATCATGCCGACGCCGTATTCGCCGGGCGGCGGCAGCTCGACGCCCTGCTTGGCCATCTCGTCGCGGTAGTACTGGTCGGGGATCTGGATCAGGATGCCGGCACCGTCGCCCATCAGCGCATCGGCGCCGACCGCACCGCGGTGGTCCAGGTTCTTCAGGATCATCAGACCCTGTTCAATAATCGAATGGCTTTTATTGCCCTTGATATGGGCGATGAAACCGACGCCACAGGCATCGTGTTCATTGGCGGGATCGTACAAACCTTGGGCAATCATGCGGAACTCCACGGCGTATTTGAAGAGATTGAAGGCCGAGAATAGAGCAGAGTCGAGTAAACATCAATCACAACAATTAGGGTCGGAGTCAAATTAAATTCGGAATCTCGTCCTTTAAAAACAATTGGGGACAGAGCAAATACGTACAAACCCGTAGTGGTTGATGATCTGGAATAATGAATCAGATCAATGACTTAAGAAAAAAGCCGCCTATTCGGCGGCTTCGGCGGGCGTCTTGATCTTGAATGGCCGGCCGCGCTTGGCTGGCAGAATCTGCCGTTTGGTCTTTTTTTCGAGCTCGGCCTTGAAGGCGTGCGAACCGACCGGCCAGCCTTTCGCCAGCGCGGTGCCGATCAGTTCCCCTTCCTGGCTGCCATAGCCCTGCTCCACCAGTTCGGTATAGGCGGCTTCACGCTGGAAGGGGGTATTGCCGAGGCTCCAGTACAGCATGTGGTCGGTGACGAGGGCATCGGCGCGTACGCCGGCATGGTGGGCATGGCTGGACCAGCGCCAGTCGAGCGGGCTGGATGCCAGGCCTGCCTGCACCGGCGCCAGCTCGACCCAGCGGCTGCAGGCCAGCAGGTAGTGGGCGGCATCGACCAGGGCGGTGCGGAATCGCCCCTGGAACAGGGTGCCCGAGCGGCCATGTTTGCCGTTGAACCAGGGGACGTAATGGCGGCCGGCCTTCTGCATCATCAGCGCCAGCCCTTCCTGGTCGGACGGCGTGGCCAGCAGGATCGCCTGGCTCGGCGTCAGGACGTAGGCATGCACGGCCACCTTGTACAGCCGCGCGCATTCCTTCAGCCAGTCGAGGAAGCGCTCGTAGTCTTCATCGTCGCGGAAAATCGCCTGGTTGTCGTTGCCGCGCTGGAGGATGAGGTGCGGCTGGTTGGGCAGGATGAGGCGGGGTTGGCGGGCCATGGCGTCGTGCGGGATCGTCGGAACCCCGATTCTAGCGCAGGCGAAGCGCTCTGTCCCCCATTAATTTTCGGGAAGCCCGGATTTTTATTGACCCTGTCCCTGATTATCGGGAATCCGCTGGAAGACACCGTCGAAGGGCGGTTCCGGCCACACCAGCCGCCAGGTTTCCCGGCTCTGCAGGTGCAGGTACCAGACTTCGACCAGGACCATGCCCGGCCCGGCGCCGTCGTGGCGGTAGGGACTGGCGACCGGCACCTGCCGGGCCAGCCCGCCGCTGACCTGGCCCAGCATCCAGCGTTCGAAGCTGCGGAACTCGGCCAGGCTGATGAATGCGTCGACTTCTTCCCAGGGACAGCGAAACCTCATGGCGAACCTTCGTCCGGCGATGCGCGCGAGGTTTTTACTGTACCCGAAATCGGGCCGACGGATCAGGCCAGCGTGAACCCGGCCGACAGGCTGTAGCCCTCGCCGTAGGCGCTGCGCAGCGGCAGGTCCTGGCCGAGGCCCGTCCTCGCCTTCTTGCGCAGGCGGTAGACCAGCATGTCGACGCGGCGGCTGGCATCCGGGTCGTCGCCGCCCATGCCGGCCACGATCACCTGGCGCGGCACCGGCCGGGTGTTGATGGTCAGCAGGTGCAGGAAATTGCATTCCTTTTCGGTCAGGTCGATGACCTTGCCCATCAGCTCGAGCTGGCGGGCCGACACGCGCAAGGTCCACTTGCTCGGCGCCGGCGGCGGCACCGAGGGGCGCACACGGCGGTCGAGCGCCTCGATGTGGGCGGCCAGCTCGGGGAACTTGATCGGCTTGGTGAGGTAGTGGTCCGCCCCCAGGCGCAGGCCCAGGATGCGGTTGTCGAACGCGACCCTTCCCGTCAGGACCAGCAGGCCGATCTCGGGATACAGCTGGCGCATCCGCGGAATGACATTGAATCCGTCTTCATCGGGCAAGCCGAGGTCGAGCACCACCACTGCGGCGGGCGTGCGCGTCAGCGCGGCCCACATGTCGCCGGCCGTGGTCGCGATCGTGACGTCATGGCCGAGTTCCTTGAGGAAGTCAGCCATGTCGCCGGCGTATTCGCCATTGTCTTCAACAATCAGTATTTGCGTCATGGGTTGGCCATGTTCTCTTTATTCGTCTTTATCAGGCGGCTATCCCTAAAGGCCGTTCCGATTATCACTGCTGACCTCGCTTGAAGCAAGACCTTTACCCTGCGCATCCTGTACCGGCAGCCATAGCCGGAACTCGGCGCCGCCTTCCGACACCGCCACATGCTCGAGCGTGCCGCCATGCACTTCGACGACCGAGCGCGCCATGTACAGGCCGAGGCCGCTGCCCGGCAAGCCGGCCGCATTGCTGCCGCGATAGCCCTTGTCGAAGATGCGCTCCAGGTCCGCCGGCGGCACGCCCGGGCCCGCGTCGCGCAGCGCCAGCGCGACCCCGTTTTCCGTACGCTGTCCCAGCACCGTCAGGCCGCTGCCGGCGGGCGTGTAGCGCAGCGCGTTGTCGAGCAGGATCTTCAGCGCCAGGCGCAGGCCGGCGGGTTCGCCGCGCAGCAGCGTCGGCAGTTCGCCCGCCTGCAGTTGCACGGGCCGGCCGGCCACGCGCGCCTGCGCGACCAGCTCTTCCAGCAGCAGGCGCGGCGCCACCGTGTTCGACTTGTGCTGGCGCCCCAGTTCCGCCATCCGTTCCGGCGACAGGTAATCGTCCAGCATCGCGATCAGGCGGTCGGCCGCGTTCGCGATCTTGCGGTAGCGCTGGCGCGTGGCCTCGTCGGCATCGGCGTTGGTCGCTTCCAGGCGCTGGATCGCGCCGTCGATGGTCGACAGCGGGGTGCGGAATTCATGGTTCAGCATGCTGGCGAAGCGTTTCTGCTCGCGTTCGCGCGCGCGCCGCGCCGACAGGTCGCGCACGATCCCCGCCAGCGTCTGCGCCCTGCCCGCCTGGTCCAGCAACAGGGTCGAGATCACTTCCACCGGCACCTCGCGTCCGTCCGGGCGGAGCAGGTCGAACTCGCGCGCCACGCGCAGGCGCGAGCCGTCGCCCGCGGCAAAGCGGCGCAGGCGTTCCTGCAGGCCGGCGCACAGCGGCGCCAGGGGACCTGCCCCCTTCGTGGCAAATTGATCATGAACATCGGAAACGTCATAGCCCAGCATATCGTTGACATGGGGGCTGATATAGACGGGCAGGCCGCTGGCGCAATCGACGATGAAGGCAAGGTCGCCGCCGAGTTCGGCGATGGTGCGGAAGGCATCGGCCGCGTCACCGGGAACAGAAACTGGAGCGCTGCGGGCCATAGTACCTTCAGGAAAGTGAGCACTCAGGCAGTATAGTGCTCAGCTTGCCGGTTTGTATAGGAAAGCGACTCCGTGGCGTTGCGTTGGGTACGCATTACGCATGATTCGTTGATTCATGTACACACGAGGGCGGGATGCGCGAAGCGGTCGTTACGTGAAATCCGTTGGCGCAACAACGTCGTCCCCGCGAAGGCGGGGACCCAAGTTCTGCTTGCGCTATCGAAATGCACGCAAACTTGGATCCCCGCCTGCGCGGGGACGACGTATTAAACGCGGTACGACGTATCAAGCGCGGAGGTTCAGTCCTCCAGCGGCGCAAAGATCGCCTGGAGGTCTTCCTGCGTCAGCGCCATCTTCTGCGATTCGCCCTCGGACAGGATCGACTGCGCCAGCTCCGACTTCTTCTGCTGCAGCAGCTGGATCTTTTCTTCCAGCGTGCCTTTCGCGATCAGCTTGTAGACGAACACCGGCTTGTCCTGGCCGATGCGCCAGGCGCGGTCGGTGGCCTGGTTCTCGGCGGCCGGGTTCCACCACGGGTCGTAGTGGATCACGGTGTCGGCCGCGGTCAGGTTCAGGCCGACGCCGCCGGCTTTCAGGCTGATCAGGAAGATCGGCACCGCGCCCTGCTGGAAGGCGGCCACCTGGGCCGAGCGGTCGCGGGTTTCGCCGGTCAGCAGGGCGTAGCGGATGCCGCGCGCTTCCAGCTCTTCCTCGATCAGGGCCAGCATGCTGGTGAACTGCGAGAACACCAGGATCTTGCGGCCTTCGCCCAGCAGGTCGTCGATCATCTGCATCAGGTCGGTCAGCTTGGCCGATACCGCCGCCGTGTTCTTGCGCGACGGCATGGCTTTCACCAGGCGCGGGTCGCAGCAGACCTGGCGCAGTTTCAGCAGGGCCTCGAGGATCACGATCTGGCTGCGCGCCACGCCCTTGCGGTCGATCTCCTCGCGCACCTTCTTGTCCATCGCCAGGCGCACGGTCTCGTAGAGGTCGCGCTGCGGACCGCTGAGCTCGATGCGGCGGATCATCTCGGTCTTTTCCGGCAGTTCCTTGGCCACGTGGTCCTTGGTCCGGCGCAGCAGGAAAGGCTTGATGCGGCGGTTCAGGAGCATGCGCCGCACCGGATCGTCCTGGCGTTCGATCGGATGGCGGAACTGGCTGTTGAAGGTCTTCTCGTCGCCGAGCAGGCCCGGCAGCAGGAAGTGGAACTGCGACCACAGCTCGCCGAGGTGGTTTTCCAGCGGCGTGCCGGACAGGCACAGGCGATGGCGCGCGTTCAGCGAGCCGGCCGTCTGCGCCGCCTTCGAGCGGGTGTTCTTGATGTAGTGCGATTCGTCCAGGATCACTAGGTGGTACTGGTGCTCGCGCAGCTTCTCCTCGTCGCGCGGCAGCAGCGCATAGGTGGTCAGCACGATGTCGGCCTGCTCGATCTGGTCGAACAGTTCCATGCGCTCCTTACCTTGCAGCAACAGCACCTTCAGGCTGGGGGCGAAGCGCGCGGCTTCTTCCATCCAGTTCATCATCAGGCTGGTCGGCGCGATCACCAGCGCCGGATTGGTCAGCCTGCCCGCTTCCTTTTCCGTCAGGATGTGGGCGATGGTCTGCACGGTTTTACCGAGACCCATGTCGTCGGCCAGGATGCCGCCCAGGTCGTACTCGCGCAGGAACTGCATCCAGGCCAGGCCGTCGAGCTGGTAGTCGCGCAGGGTGGCCTGCAGGCCTTTCGGCGCGTCGACCTTTTTCACCTTGCCGAACTGGCTCAGCTTGCGGCCGGTTTCGCGCAGGCGTTCGCCGCCGGTCCAGGTGAACTCGGCGCCGCGCGCCAGCTCTTCCAGGCGCGCCGCATCCAGCGTCGACAAGCGCACCCTGGACTTGATCTTGTCGTTGAAATACAACTCACCCAGGGTCGACAGGATCGGTTTCACGCGGCCCCAGGGCAGCGCCACGCGCACGCCGTCGGGCAGGGTCGCCAGCATCTGGTCGGCCTCGAGGTGGGCGGCCAGCACGTCGGGATTGAAATCGAGGGGCGCGCTGCGGATCAGCTGGACCAGCACCGGCAGCAGCGGCACGCGCTTGCGGTTGACGACGATGCCCAGCTCCAGCTCGAACCAGGCATTGCCGGCTTCCGGCGGCTCGTCGATGTCGGCATACCAGTCCTCGACCGGCACCACGTCGTAGCGGTATTTGGGCGACTTCTGCAGCTGCCAGCCGAGGTCGGCTAGCGATTCGAGGTCGTTGCCGGCGAAGCGCAGCCATTGCGCCTGGCCATCCAGCAGCAGCGCGCCGGACAGCGAGCTGAGCGGCGTCGTGGCCGGCTTGCGGAAGCCCATCCTGTTCAGGATCTCGAGCGCCTTCGCCTCGGCGGCTTCGTCGCGCTGGATGATCTCGGTGACGTCGCCGATCTGGCGCACCACGCGCTGGGCCGGGTCGAAGGAGATGCGCTGGCCGTCGTAGTCGAAGGACAGGACGGCGAAGTCCTGCCAGCGCTGGCCGCTGCCCTCGGCCACCGGAATCGCGTCCAGCAGCAGGTGGGGAACCGGCTTGACGTCGTCGCGCAGGCGCTGCATGAGCGGCTGCGGCAGCGGCATCAGCTGCTGCAGGCCGTGCGCCAGCAGCAGTTGCGAAACGCGCTTCTTGTCGTTGCCGCCCAACGGCGGGGCCTGGGCCACCAGCGCCTGCAGCTCGGCCAGCGAGATGTCGATGCCGCCACGGTTGAGCTCGAGAGGACCGCAGGACAAGTTGTCGATATACCACGGCGGATCGGTCGGCAGCATGTAGTCGACCAGGTCGGCGCCGGCGTGGGTCGCGCCCTTGGCCGGTTCCACCGACCAGCCGAGCTTGGCCACGCGGCCTTCGTCGCGCCAGGCCAGGGTCGCCTTGCGCACCGGACCCGCCTGCAGCGGATACAGCAGGCCGTTGCTCATGTCCGACCACGAGTTCGCCCACAGCAGCTTGCCCTGCGCCAGCAGCTGCTGCAGCAGGATGGCGCCGACCTTGCCCTTCGGCTCGGTGGCGCTGGTGCTCTGGTTCGACCCGCTGCGCATGGCGATGAAGAACCGGACCAGGTCTTCGTCGTCGCCTTCGAGGTAGGCGGGCGGGGCCGACAGCAGCGAAAACACTTCGCCCACCGGGCTGGCCGCGGCCACGTCGCCGTTCGGGCGCAGGCGCGCCTTGCACAAGCACACCGCGACGTGGCGGCCGCCGCTGGTCGGGGCCATGACATAAACGAATTTGTACTGGACGGCCTTGGGGTCAGCGACTTCCGCGGTCAGCTTCGGCTGGGGATGTGCTGCCGCTTCGACCCTTTGCAGCCAGCTCAACACCGGGGCGGGCAGGGCCGGAGCGCGTGCGGGAGCTCGGGCCGGCGGTGCCTCGCTGGTGTCGTCGCGATGAAGATCAACTGTGTGCATGGGTCTCACGAGTCTGTATTAAAAAAAACAACAACCGATATTATCCTTCATGCGGTCCGTTCTGTTTTGTTCGGAATCGCACGTTGCCAATAAATCTTTACAGGCCGAAAGAGAACAAAAGAGAGAAAAGTTACCACGCTTCCGCGCCTTTGCACCACCCCCACACGAACGAGCACGGCCAATATGCGTGGACCACGTGCGGCGCCCACGGTTCCGCACGCATGTTCGGATTGCGCTGTCAAGACTGGCGGTTCCGGGGAGTTTGCGTATCATTGCCCGCCTGACCCACGGATTTGAGCACCATGCTGCCTTCGATCGAACAACGCCTCGCCCAAGAACTGTCCGCCAAACCGGTCCAGGTGGCCGCCGCCGTCGCCCTCCTCGACGAGGGTGCGACCGTGCCTTTCATCGCCCGCTACCGCAAGGAAGCGACCGGCGGCCTGGACGACACCCAGCTGCGCCTGCTGGAAGAACGCCTGCGCTACCTGCGCGAGCTGGAAGAGCGCCGCGCCGCGGTGATCGCCTCGATCACCGAGCAGAACAAGATGACGCCGGAGCTGCTGCAGGCGATCTCGCTGGCGGAGGACAAGACCCGCCTCGAAGACCTGTACCTGCCGTATAAACAGAAGCGCCGCACCAAGGCCCAGATCGCGATCGAGGCCGGCCTGGCGCCGCTGGCGGAGTCGCTGCTGGGCGATCCGTCGCAGAATCCGGAAGAAGTGGCCGCGCAATACCTGCGCGAAGCCTTCACCAATGCCGACGGCGTGAACAACCCGGGCGTGGCCGACACCAAGGCGGCGCTGGACGGCGCGCGCCAGATCCTGATGGAACGCTTCGCCGAGGATGCGGAACTGCTGCAGTCGCTGCGCGAATACGTGCAGGAACATGGCGTGGTCGAATCGAAGGTAGTCGAGGGCAAGCAGGAGGAAGGCGAGAAGTTCGCCGACTACTTCGATTATTCGGAGCCGCTGGGGAGCGTACCCTCGCACCGCGCGCTGGCGCTGATGCGCGGCCGCCGCGAAGGGATCCTGGACGTGACCCTGCGCCTCGACACCGAGGAAGAAAAGCCGAAGTGGGACGCCCCGCACAACCCCTGCGAAAGCCGGATCGCGGCGCGCTTCGGCATCAAGGGCGCGGGCCGCCCGGCCGACAAATGGCTGCTCGACACCGCGCGCTGGACCTGGCGCGTGAAAAGCTTCATGTACATCGAGACCGAGCTGATGGGGCTGCTGCGCGAAAAGGCGGAAACCGATGCGATCCACGTCTTTGCGCGCAACCTGAAGGACCTGCTGCTGGCCGCCCCGGCCGGCCCGCGCGCCACCATGGGCCTGGACCCGGGCCTGCGCACCGGCGTGAAAGTGGCCGTGGTCGACGCGACCGGCAAGGTGGTCGACACCGCCACCATCTACCCGCACGCCCCGCGCAACGACTGGGACGGTGCCCTGCACGTGCTGGGCCAGCTGGCGGCGAAGCACGATGTGTCCCTGATCTCGATCGGCAACGGCACCGCCTCGCGCGAGACCGATAAACTGGCCCAGGACCTGATCAAGCAGAGGCCCGAGCTCAAGCTCACGAAGATCGTCGTGTCGGAAGCAGGCGCATCGGTCTACTCGGCCTCCGAATTCGCCTCGCGCGAGCTGCCGGACCTCGACGTCTCGATCCGTGGCGCCGTCTCGATCGCGCGCCGCCTGCAGGATCCGCTGGCGGAACTGGTCAAAATCGACCCGAAATCGATCGGCGTCGGCCAGTACCAGCACGACGTATCGCAGACCCAGCTGGCGCGCCAGCTCGACGCCGTGGTCGAGGATTGCGTGAACGCGGTCGGCGTGGACGTCAACACGGCCTCGGCGCCGCTGCTGGCGCGCGTGTCGGGCCTGTCCGCCAGCGTGGCCCAGAGCATCGTCAGCTACCGCGACATGAAAGGCGCCTTCGCCTCGCGCGCGGCGCTGAAGAACGTGCCGCGCCTGGGCGATAAAACCTTCGAGCTGGCGGCCGGCTTCCTGCGCGTCATGAACGGCGACAATCCGCTGGATGCGTCTGCGGTGCACCCGGAATCGTATCCGGTGGTCGAAAAGATCCTGGCCGACATCAAGCGCGACATCAAGAGCGTGATCGGCGACGGCTCGCTGGTGAAGACCCTGAACCCGGCGAAATACGCGGACGAGAAATTCGGCGTGCCGACCGTGAGCGACATCCTGAAGGAACTGGAAAAGCCGGGCCGCGACCCGCGTCCGGAATTCACCACCGCCACCTTCAAGGAAGGCGTGGAAGAGATCTCGGACCTGCGCCCGGACATGATCCTGGAAGGCGTCGTGACCAACGTCGCGGCCTTCGGCGCCTTCGTCGACATCGGCGTGCACCAGGACGGCCTGGTGCATATCTCGGCGCTGTCGAACACCTTCGTCAAGGATCCGCACACGGTGGTGAAGGCCGGCCAGGTGGTCAAGGTGAAAGTGCTGGAAGTCGACGTCAAGCGCAAGCGCATCGCGCTGACCATGCGCCTGTCCGACAGCGCGCCGCAGGCCGGTTCGCAGCCGCAGCAACGCGGCGACCGCGACGACCGCAAGCGCCTCGCCGATCACCAAAACAGGCACCAGCAGCGCCAGGAACGCTCGGCGGCCCCGAGCGGCGGGGCGATGGCGGCGGCGTTTGCCAAGCTGAAGAAGTAAGCGGACCAGCCGTCGTTCCGCGATTTACCCCGTCGTCCCCGCGAAGGCGGGGATCCAGGTTTGCCAGCGTTCCGGTAACTCAAGCAAAAATTGGGTCTCCGCCTCCGCGGGGACGACGGCGTATATTCAGGTTTTCTTATAAAATGGCCGCATTCACCCCATTTCTCACCGAAGGCAGAACCAAATGAGCGACGTACAAAACTGGATCAAAGAAACCGTGACCAACACGCCCGTCGTGCTGTTCATGAAGGGCACCGCCCAGTTCCCGCAATGCGGCTTTTCCGGCCGCGCCATCCAGATCCTGAAGGCCTGCGGCGTCGATAACATCGCCACCGTGAACGTGCTGGACGATGCGGAAGTGCGCCAGGGCATCAAGGAATTCTCGAACTGGCCGACCATCCCGCAGCTGTATGTGAACGGCGAATTCGTCGGCGGCTCGGACATCATGACGGAAATGTACGAATCCGGCGAACTGCAAACCTTATTGAAGAAGAATGGCTGATCCCCGGCCCCGCCGGATCGTCGTCGCCATCACCGGCGCGACCGGCGCGGTCTACGGCGTGCGGCTGCTCGAGCGGCTGCGCGCCTGTCCCGGCGTCGAGACCCACCTGGTCATTTCCGACGCCGCTTCCCTCACCCTGCACCAGGAAGTCGGCCTGCAACGGCGCGACGTGGAAGCGCTCGCCCATGTGGTGCACAAGAACCGGGAAATCGGCGCTTCCATCGCCAGCGGCTCGTTCCAGACCGACGGCATGGTGATCGCTCCCTGTTCGATGAAATCGCTGGCGGCGGTCGCGCACGGGATATCGGACAACCTGATCGCACGCGCGGCCGACGTGATCCTGAAGGAACGCCGGCGCCTGGTGCTGATGGTGCGCGAGACGCCGTTCAACCTGGCGCACCTGCGCAATATGACGGCCGTCACCGAGATGGGCGGCATCGTGTTTCCGCCGCTGCCGAGCTTCTACAACAATCCGGCCAGCATCGACGAGATGGTCGACCACACGGTCGCCCGCGTCATCGACCTGCTGGGGATAGACAACGACCTGGCCCCGCGCTGGGGCGGCATGAAAGACGACCGCGCTTAACTTCGGTCGCCGTACGACTCCTGCTCGGCCTTCCTTGCTTCTCTTGCGTCTTCGATTTTCCTGCGTTGCTCATTACGCTTGCGCATGATTTCTGCATGTTGCGTCGCCGTCATTGGCGGCGCGGTCATGAGATCCTTCAACTGCGCGGTATTGCTGTAGTTATTAATCATGAGGGCACTGCATCCTTATATGACCGATAACGCTGGCGGGCGCCAGTAGCGCTATAGATTATGCGCGAGACTCGGCCGTTTGTGCCGTCCCGTTGAATAAAAATTGCAGTGGAGAATAAACGCGTAGCGGCCCACCCGGGGCAGGATCCCCGGAATGGGCCGTCGTCGTAGGGGGCGAAGCTTACTTCGGCTGGTGGTTCATGCGCACCAGCATGCGGATGAACTCGCGCGCCAGCTGCTTGTGGTGCTCGTCCAGGCGCTGCAGGTCGGCGATCAGCTTGACGTCGGCCGATTCGAAACGCGCCGAGGCGTCGGCGGCGTCACCGCTGGCCGGCGTATTTTCGGTACCGCCGAAGCGCAGCCAGTCGGCCGGCACGCCCAGCCATTGAGCGATCATGCGCAGCTTTTCCTGGGTCGGAATGGCTTCGCCAACCAGCCACTTGCGGGCGGCGTGGACCGTGATCGGGCGGCCTTCGAAACGAATGTTAAATTCGCGCGCCAGCCGCGTCGGGCTGTCCGGCGAGTAGTGGGCATTCTTCAGGGCTTGCTGCAGACGCTCGCTGAAGCTTTCCCGCTCGTTGGTCGAATTCATCGGTGGCACTAATGGTTCATGCAGGGCTGTCATGGTTTCTCCATGGTTCAGACCTTATGTAACAACTAGAAAGTCTGAAAGTAACAAACATGTGAGTATTGACCGATTCTCACAGTGCTGTCCAGCAATTCTAGTGCTTTTTGCCAAGAGAATAGGTTAGTGTGAAAAATATCCTACAGGAAAAAGCAAACGTTTGCTCGTGTAAATTGAACCGTGCAAACGAAAACAGGCGACCTCATGGTCGCCTGTTACCCTTAAGCAATGTGAGAAAGTGCTGAAATTACGCGCGTTTGAAGCGGATTACGCCGTCATCACCGGTTACACGGTCGAGGATACCGTCGTACCAGAGCTGATGCAGATGGGCCAGCGCCTCGCCGAGCGCGAAGCTGAGCTGGTGGGCGTCGAGCTGGCGGCGGAACATCAGCGGGACAATGTCAACTGCGGAGCGCGCTACGCTGCAGGCCTCGCGCACCTCGTCCAGGCGGGCGGCGTGGTGCGCGCGCAACTGTTCGATGCGCACGTGCAGGCCGCGGAAAGGCTTGCCGTGCGAAGGCAATACCAGGGTGTCTTCCGGCAGGCCGGCGAATTTACCCAGCGAGTCGAGATACTGGGCGAGAGGGTTGCCTTCGGGCTCGACCGCGAACACGGAAACGTTGGTGGAGATACGCGGCAGCACCATGTCGCCGGAAATCAGCAGCCTGCCCTCCTCCGCATACAGCGACACGTGCTCCGGCGAGTGGCCGATGCCCGTGATCACGCGCCACATACGGCCGCCGATCCTGACGTGCTGGCCGTCCTGCAGCCGGGTATAGGCCGGCGGTACGGCGGGCACCAGCGACGGGTAGTAATTGCGGCGGCCCTGCATCTGCTCGAGCATGCCCCTGTCGACCAGGCCATGGCGCTGGAAGTGCGGGATCGCCGACGGCCCGTCCACGCCCGGCAGCGCGGCCGCCATCATGCGCGCGAAGCCGAACTCGGCGGCGCTGGTCCAGAACGGCGCCTGGAAACGCTCGCACAGCCAGCCGGACAGGCCGACGTGGTCCGGGTGGCAATGCGTCGCGAACACGCGCAGCAGCGGTCCGCCATCCATCGCGCCGGCGATGACCTGCTCCCAGGCGGCGCGGGTGGCATCGGTGCCGGCGCCGCAATCGACCAGCGCGTAGCCCTTCCTGTCTTCGACCTCGTCGTCCAGCAGCCACAGGTTGATGTGGTCGAGGGCGAAGGGCAGCGGCATGCGCAACCAGCGCAGCCCGGGCGCGAGCGCGTGCACCGTGCCGGGCGTGGGAATGTCGTCACCGAAGGGATAGGCCAGCTGGGATTCGAGAGGGTTCATGCCGAGAATCTTTCGTAACAGGAGGACGCTGCGCGCTACAATGCAATCCACATTGACGTTGACGTAAACGGAAATACAGGCGCAGACTTCGATTCTATGCGATTCCGCCGGATGCTTCCGGACCCCGCCACTTTTCGACCTTGCAGAACAATATGGCCACCACCTACACCATCGCCGAACTGGCGCGCGAATTCGACATCACCGCCCGCGCCATCCGCTTCTACGAAGACCAGGGGCTGCTCAGCCCGATGCGCGAGGGCCAGGGCGGCCGCAACCGCGTCTACACCCCGCGCGACCGCACGCGCCTGAAGCTGACCCTGCGCGGCAAGCGCCTGGGCCTGACCTTGTCGGAGATCAAGAGCATCATCGACATGTACGAAACGCCGAAGGACACCGTGGCCCAGATCAACCGCTTCCTCGGCGTGTTGTCCCACCAGCGCGACACCCTCGAGCAGCAGCGCGCCGACATCGAGATGTCGCTGGCCGAGATCGCCGTGCACGAGGAGGAATGCCGCAGATTGCTGGCCGAGGCCGGCGATGGGGAACTGGCGCAGCCGCAGGAGCGGGACGCGGCGTAAGTACGCACTTACCCACATCGGCGTTTCTACCCACAATCTCGTCGTTCCCGCGAAGGCGGGAATCCAAGTTTGGATGCGTTGCGCCAGCTCACGCAAAGCTTGGGTTCCCGCCTGCGCGGGAACGACGTGTTCAATTGCGGGGACAACGTTCTTCTAGTTGACGTTTACGTTAACGTCACTCCGCGCTATCATCCCACCTGACCATCCCGCCATAACGACATACGAGACAACGAGAGGACGACATGCTGCATCTTCCAGGCCTGACCTTTGACCATGGCGAAGACATCGCCGCGCTGCGCGAAGCGGTGCAACAGTTCGCGGCAAGCGAAATCGCGCCGCGCGCGGCCGAGATCGACCGCACCGACCAGTTCCCGATGGACCTGTGGAAGAAGATGGGCGAACTCGGCCTGCTGGGCATCACCGTCGGCGAGGAATACGGCGGCGCCAACATGGGCTACCTGGCCCACATCGTCGCGATGGAAGAAATCTCGCGCGCCTCGGCCTCGGTCGGCCTGTCCTACGGCGCCCACTCGAACCTGTGCGTGAACCAGATCAAGCGCAACGGCAACGAAGAGCAGAAGCGCAAGTACCTGCCCAAGCTGATCTCGGGCGAGCACGTCGGCGCGCTGGCCATGTCCGAGCCGAACGCCGGTTCCGACGTCGTCAGCATGAAGCTGCGCGCCGAGCTGAAGGGCGACCGCTACGTCCTGAACGGCACCAAGATGTGGATCACCAACGGCCCGGACGCCGACACCCTGGTGGTCTACGCCAAGACCGACATCGAGGCCGGCCCGCGCGGCATGACCGCTTTCCTGATCGAGAAGGGTTTCAAGGGCTTCTCGATCGCGCAGAAGCTGGACAAGCTGGGCATGCGCGGCTCGCACACGGGCGAACTGGTGTTCCAGGATTGCGAAGTGCCGGTCGAAAACGTGCTGGGCGGCGTGGGTAAAGGCGTGAACGTGCTGATGTCGGGCCTGGACTTCGAGCGCACCGTGCTGTCCGGCGGCCCGCTGGGCATCATGTCGGCCTGCATGGACGTGGTCGTCCCCTACATCCACGAGCGCAAGCAGTTCGGCCAGGCGATCGGCGAGTTCCAGCTCATGCAGGGCAAGATCGCCGACATGTATTCGACCATGATGGCCTGCCGCGCCTACGTGTACGCAGTGGGCCAGGCCTGCGACCGCGCCGACAACCCGGCCGCCGTGCGCGCCCTGCGCAAGGACGCCGCCGGCGCCATCCTGTACAGCGCCGAAAAGGCGACCTGGATGGCCGGCGAAGCAATCCAGACCCTGGGCGGCAACGGCTACATCAACGAGTACCCGGTCGGCCGCCTGTGGCGCGACGCCAAGCTGTACGAGATCGGCGCCGGCACCAGCGAAATCCGCCGCATGCTGATCGGGCGCGAGCTGTTTGGCGAGACGGCGTAAAGGCTCCATGAACCGTCGTCCCCGCCTGCGCTGGGACGACGATAACAGTAGAAATACTGGCCCCCTCCCAGCCCCAAAACAGCAGCATTACAATATCCGCTCCCCCTCCACCGCGCGAGACCAACGATGACCCAGGCAAGTTTCCCCAAACTGCTCTCGTCGCAGATCGCCTTCGACATCGCGCGCACCATGCTGGACGGGTTCGATCGCCACTACTCGCTGTTCCGCCAGGCCAGCCAGGCGGCCAAGACTTACTTTGAACAGGCCGACTGGGCCACCGCCCAGCGCGCCGCGCGCGAGCGCATCGATTTCTACGACAAGCGCGTGCAGGAATGCGTGCAGATCCTCGAAGCCGGGTACGCGCCCGAGGAGCTCAACGACGCGACTTGGCGCGAGGTCAAGCTCCATTTCATCGGGTTACTGAGCGGCCTGCACACCGGCCACAAGCGCCCGGAACTGGCCGAGAGCTTTTTTAACTCCGTCAGCTGCCACATCCTGCACCGCAGCTACTACCGCAACGATTTCATTTTCGTGCGCCCGGCCGTCTCGACCGAGTACATCGAGACCGAGGAGCCGCAGCCGACCTACCGCGTCTACTACCCGCAAGCGGACGGCCTGCGCTTCGCCTTGCGCCGCATCGTCACCAACTTCCAGCTGGCCTGTCCGTTCGCCGACCTCGACCGCGACGTCGCACTGGTGGAGCAGCGCCTGGTCGAGAAGTTCGGGCTGGACCAGGCCGAGCCGAACCAGCAGCTGCAGGTGCTCTCCAGCCTGTTCTTCCGCAACAAGGGCGCCTACATCGTCGGCCGCGCCATCAACGGCGCCCGCGAATACCCGTTCGTGGTGCCGGTGCTGCACCAGCGCCGCGGCCAGCTGGTGCTGGACACCGTGCTCACCGAGCCCGAGCAGATACTGACCCTGTTCTCGTTCACGCGCGCCTACTTCATGGTCGACATGGAAGTGCCCTCGGCCTATGTGCAGTTCCTGCGCAGCCTGATGCCGAAGAAGCCGAGAAGCGAGATCTACACGGTGCTCGGCCTGCAGAAACAGGGCAAGACGCTGTTCTACCGCGACTTCCTGCAGCACCTGAAGCACAGCTCGGACGAGTTCCGCATCGCCCCCGGCATCCCCGGCCTGGTGATGCTGGTGTTCGAGCTGCCCTCCTTCCCCTACGTGTTCAAGGCGATCAAGGATTTCTATCCGCCGCCGAAGGACACGACGCGCGCCCAGATCAAGGAAAAATACCTGCTGGTGAAGCACCACGACCGCGTGGGCCGCATGGCCGACACCCTCGAGTATTCCGACGTCGCCTTCCCGCTGGCGCGCTTCTCGGAAGACCTGCTGGCTGCGCTGCGCCGCGACGCGCCTTCGCTGGTCGAGATCGAGGGCGACCGCGTGATCGTCAAGCACCTGTACATCGAGCGCCGCATGGTGCCGCTGAACCTGTGGCTGAGCGACGCGCAGCAGGCCGGCGACAGCGCCCGCCTCGCGCATGGCGTGATCGAGTACGGGAATGCGATCCGCGACCTGGTCGCGGCGAATATTTTTCCAGGCGATATGCTGTACAAGAATTTCGGCATGACGGGGCAAAATCTGCGCCACGGCCGCGTCGTGTTCTACGACTACGACGAGATCGAGTACCTCACCGACTGCCAGTTCCGCGACATCCCGGCCGCGCGCAACGAGGAGGACGAGATGGCGGCCGAGCCCTGGTACCCGATCGGCAAACACGACGTCTTCCCCGAGCAGTTCGAACGCTTCCTGCTCGGGAATCCGGCGATCCGGGCCATCTTCATGCAGCACCATGCCGAGCTGCTCACGTGCGCGTGGTGGCAGTCGCACAAGGAACGCATCCAGGCGGGCATCGTCGAGGACGTGTTCCCGTATCCGCAGCAGATCCGTTTTCACCAACCCAATCCGGCGGCCAGTCCGCAACCTTCCACTTTGGAGCTTACAAATGAATGATCCAGTCGTTATCGTCGGCGCAGCCCGTACCCCGATGGGCGCCTTCCAGGGCGACTTCTCCTCGAAGACCGCCAGCGACCTGGGCGCGGTGGCCATCAAGGCCGCCGTCGAGCGCGCCGGCGTCGACCCCGAGAAGGTCGAACACGTCTACTTCGGCAACTGCCTGATGGCCGGCCAGGGCCAGGCCCCGGCGCGCCAGGCGCTGATCAAGGCCGGCCTGCCGCTGTCCACCGGCGCCGTGACCCTGTCCAAGATGTGCGGCTCGGCGATGCAGGCCGCGATCTTCGGCTACGACGCGCTCAAGGCCGGCAGCGCCGACATTATCGTCGCCGGCGGCATGGAGTCGATGACCAACGCCCCCTACCTGATCCCGAAAGCCCGCGGCGGCTACCGCATCGGCCACGGCGTCATGTTCGACCACATGATGCTGGACGGCCTGGAAGACGCCTACTCGCGCAACGAGAAAACCGGCGAAGGCCGTTCGATGGGCACCTTCGCCGAAGAGTGCGTGGCCACTTACCAGTTCACCCGCGAAGAGCAGGACAACTTCGCGATCGAATCCGTCAAGCGCGCACAGGCCGCCAACAACGACGGCAGCTTCGCCTGGGAAGTCGCGCCGGTCACCGTGGCGAATCGCCTGGGCGAGCAGGTCATCGAGAAGGACGAAGGCCCGCTGAAGGCCAAGGTCGACAAGATCCCGTCGCTCAAGCCGGCCTTCAAGAAGGACGGCACCGTGACCGCCGCCTCGTCCTCGTCGATCAACGACGGCGCCGCCGCGCTGGTCATGATGCGCGAATCGACTGCGAAAGAACTGGGCCTGACCCCGATCGCCCGCATCGTCGGCCACGCCACCCACGCGCAGGAGCCGAACCTGTTCACCACCGCGCCGATCGGCTCGATGCAGAAGCTGTTCAAGAAGACCGGCTGGAAGGCCAGCGACGTCGACCTCTTCGAGATCAACGAAGCCTTCGCCGCGGTGCCGATGGCCGCCATGCGCGACCTCGACATCCCGCACAGCAAGGTCAACATCCACGGCGGCGCCTGCGCCCTGGGCCACCCGATCGGCGCCTCCGGCGCGCGCATCATCGTCACCCTGCTGGGCGCGCTGAAGAAGACCGGCGGCAAGCGCGGCGTGGCTTCGCTGTGCATCGGCGGCGGCGAAGCGACCGCGATGGCGATCGAGATGGTGTAAGCAGGACGCGGCATGCCGTGGTAGGGTGGGCATCCCATGCCCACGCGGATGCCGGCAATACGCAAACGTCACGCGTGGGCACGGGGTGCCCACCCTACAGGAGATTAATATGTCCACAGCCCTCATCATCGGCGCCTCGCGCGGTATCGGCCTTGAAATGGTGCGCCAGTACCGCGCCGACGGCTGGCGCGTGATCGCCACCGCCCGCAAGCCGGCCGACTGCGACGCCCTGCGCCAGCTGGGCGCCGAAGCCCACCAGCTCGACGTGACGAATGCCGAAGCGATCGGTGGCCTGGGCTGGAAACTGGACGACGAGAAGATCGACCACGCCTGGCTGGTGGCCGGCGTGTATGGCCCGCGCCACGACGGCTTCCCGACCCAGCAGGACTTCGACGCCGTCATGCACACCAACGTGCTGGCGGCGATGCGCCTGCTGCCCATCGTCGGCCCGCTGGTGGCGAACGCGCGCGGCAAGCTGGCGGTGATTTCCTCGCGCATGGGCTCGATCGGCGAACGCAGCAGCGCCTCGGGCTCGCTGTACCGCGCCAGCAAGGCGGCGCTGAATTCGGTGCTGAAGGACGCAGCCCTGACCTGGGGGCCGCAAGGCGTCACCTGCCTGACCTTCCACCCGGGCTGGGTGCAGACCGATATGGGCGGCGCCGGCGCCCCGCTCAGCGTCGAAGACAGCGTGCGCACGCTGCGCGCGACCCTGGCCGGCGCCGACAAGTCGCACAACGGCGCCTTCCTGAACCACGACGGCACACCGATCGCGTGGTGAGCCATCACTGAATAACGATAACGACACACGAGACAAGATGATCTTAAGCGAAGAACACCAGATGATCCGCGACGCCCTGCGCAGCTTTTCGCAGGAGCGCCTGGCCCCGAACGCAGCGCGCTGGGACCGCGAGCAGCATTTCCCGAAGGACGAGCTGAGGGAACTGGCCCGGCTGGGCGCCTTCGGCGTCGCGGTGCCGGAGCAGTACGGCGGCGCGGGCCTCGACTACGTGTCGCTGGCCCTGGTGCTGGAAGAGATCGCGGCCGGCGACGGCGGCACCTCGACCATCATCTCGGTGAACAACTGCCCGGTATGCTCGATCGCCATGATGTACGCGAACGAGGCGCAGAAAGAAAAGTGGCTGCGCCCGCTGGCGCAAGGCGAGATGCTGGGCGCCTTCGCCCTCACCGAGCCGCACACCGGCAGCGATGCCGCCGCCCTGCGCACCACGGCCACCCGCGATGGCGACCACTACGTCATCAACGGCACCAAGCAGTTCATCACCAGCGGCAAGAACGGCGACGTGGCCATCGTCATGGCGGTCACCGACAAGGCCGCCGGCAAGAAGGGCATCAGCGCTTTCTGGGTACCGACCGATACGCCCGGCTACATCGTCGCCGGCATCGAGCACAAGATGGGCCAGCATTCATCCGACACGGCGCAGATCGTGTTCGGCAACTGCCGCGTCCCGGCCGAGAACCTGATCGGCGAAGAGGGGCAAGGCTACAAGATCGCCCTCTCCGGCCTGGAGGGCGGCCGCATCGGCATCGCCTCGCAATCGGTCGGCATGGCGCGCGCGGCCTTCGAAGCGGCGCTGGCCTATTCGAAGGAACGCGAGAGCTTCGGCACCGCGATCTTCGACCACCAGGCCGTGCAGTTCCGCCTGGCCGAGATGGCGATGCAGATCGAGGCCGCGCGCCAGCTGATCCTGCACGCCGCGTCGATGAAGGACGCCGGCGTGCCCTGCCTGAAGGAAGCGGCGATGGCCAAGCTGTTCGCCTCCGAGATGGCCGAGCGCGTGGTCTCCAGCGCCATGCAGGTATTCGGCGGCTACGGCTACGTGGCCGACTTCCCGGTCGAGCGCATCTACCGCGACGTGCGCGTGTGCCAGATCTACGAGGGCACCAGCGACATCCAGAAGATCCTGATCGCGCGGGCGCTGTGATGATCCGGCCGGCGGATGCGGCCGATTTGCCGGCCTTCTTCGTCTACCTGGACGACCACCTGCGCGACAACGGCAGGGACGGCGCCCCGCTGTTCCAGCCGCTGTCGCGCGCGCAGTCGCAACTGCCGCCCGGCCTGAAGGTGTCCTTCATCGAGGGCCTGGCGATCCCGGTCGGCGAAGCCGGCTGGCGCCGCCTGTGGCTGGCCCTCGATGCGCGCGGCTCGATCGCCGGCCATATCGACCTGCGTGCGCGCCCCGAGCCCCTGGCAAGGCACCGCGCGATGCTGGGGATGGGCGTGCACCGGGCCTGGCGCCGCCGCGGCCTGGGCGCGCGACTGCTCGGCGCCGCGCTGGACTGGGCGCGCTCGCAGTCTGGCCTGGCCTGGGTCGACCTCGAAGTCCTGTCGGCAAACCTGCCCGCCGTCGAACTTTATTTGCGCGCGGGCTTCACGATGACGGCGCGGATCGAGGACATGCTGCGGATCGACGGCGTGCGCCATGACCTGAGCTACATGCGCCTCAGGCTGCGCTGAATCAGAACCCCTCCAGCACGATCTTCCCGCGCGCCTTGTTCGACTCGATCAGCGCATGCGCCCGCCGCAGGTTCTCCGCATCGATGCGCCCGAAGTGTTCGTTGGCGGTGGTGCGGATCGTCCCCGCATCGACCAGCTCCGCCAGCCGGTCCAGGATGCGGTGCTGCTCGATCATGTCGGCCGTGTTGAACAGCGAGCGCGTGAACATCAGCTCCCAGTGCAACGACACCGCCTTGCGCTTGAACTTCATGATGTCGATCGGCGTCGTGGGGTCGTCGATCAGGCTGTACTTGCCCTGCGGCGCGATGGCTTCGACGACCTGGTCGAAGTGCAGGTCGCTATGGGTCAGGCTGGTCACGTAATCCGGCGCAGGCAGGCCGGCGGCGGCGATTTCCGCGGCCAGCGGCTTGCCGTGGTCGATCACGTGGTGGGCGCCGAGTTCGCGCACCCAGTCGCGGGTTTCGGGACGGGACGCCGTGCCGATGATGGTCAACCGGGTCAGCTGGCGCGCCAGCTGCACCAGGATCGAGCCGACGCCGCCGGCCGCGCCGATCACCAGCAGGGTCTTGCCCTTGCCGCTGTCGTCCTGCGGCACCTGCAGGCGGTCGAACAGCATCTCCCAGGCCGTCAGGCCGGTCAGCGGCAGCGCCGCGGCGGCGCCGAAATCGAGCGAGGCCGGCATGCGGCCGACGATGCGCTCGTCGACCAGCTGCAGCTCGCTGTTGCTGCCGGCGCGGGCGATCGAGCCGGCGTACCAGACGCGGTCGCCCGGCTTGAACAGGGTGACGTCCGGGCCGACCGCCTTCACGACGCCGGTCGCATCCCAGCCCAGCACCTTCCATTCGCCGGCTTCCGGTTTCGCGCTTTTCCGCACCTTGGTGTCGACCGGGTTGACCGACACCGCGCGCACCTCGACCAGCAGGTCGCGGCCGGCGGCGACCGGGTCGGGCAGCGTGATGTCGACCAGCGACTCCGGCTGGTCGATGGGCAGGTTGTTCTGGTATCCGATGGCTTTCATGCTCAGGCTCCTGTTGTGATGAACGATGCGATGGATGCCATTCTGGCCAGTCCGGGCTTTTTGATAAACTGGGCAATCCCGAAATCACTTTCAATATTCTTTTGAAGATCCGCAACCTGCAGGACCTGGAAACTTTCGTCGCCACCGCCGAACGGGGCAGCCTGTCCGCAGCTGCGCGCCTGCTGGACACCTCGCCGGCCGCCGCCAGCGCCAGCCTGAAGCGCCTGGAGTCGGACCTTGGCGCGGCGCTGTTCATCCGCAGCACGCGCAGCATGCGCCTGACCCTGGCGGGCGAACGCCTGCTGGCGCGCAGCAAGGCGCTGCTCGACGGCCTGCGCGAAGCGGAAGACGAGGTGCGGGCCGGGCAGGACGCGGTCGAAGGCCAGCTGCAGATCTCGATGCCGTCCGACCTCGGGCGCCACGTGGTGCTGCCCTGGCTGAACGACTTCCAGGCGCGCTATCCGGGCGTGAAGCTGCGCCTGCAGCTGACCGACCGCCTCGCCAACATCTACCGCGAGCCGGTCGACATCGCGCTGCGCTTCGGCGTGCCGCCCGAGTCCAGCATGGTGGCGCTGCCGCTGCTGGAAGAGAACCGCCGCGTGCTGTGCGCCGCGCCCGCCTACCTGGCGCGGCGCGGCGTGCCGGCCTCGCCGCGCGAGCTGGAAGCGCACAACTGCCTGTGCTTCATGCTGGACGAAACCGTCAACGACCGCTGGCGCTTCCGCAAGGGAGAGGAAGAGCTGGAAGTGCTGGTGCAGGGCGACCGCGTGGCCGACGATTCCGAAGTCGTGCGGCGCTGGGCGCTGGCGGGAATGGGTATCTGCTACCGCTCGCGCATCGACGTGCATGCGGACCTGGCCAGCGGCCGCCTGCGCCTGATCCTGCCCGAGTGGGAAGGCGTCAACGCGCCCTTGACCATGCTGGTGGCGAACCGCAAGCAGGTCTCGCCGGCGGTGCGGGTGCTGAGGGAGTTCCTGCTGAGCCGCTGCCGGGCCTTGCTGGGCGCCTGAAGGAAACCGGGGCCTCGCCAGCAGACTTCGCGACGGCAGTGCAGAATGCTTGTTCCAACATGAGGAGGCAGGATGGACGCACAGGCGACGATGGAACAATGGCAGCGGCAACTGGACGAGGTCCGCGCGCGCGCAACGGAAAATGGCGCCCGGGCCGGCGTGGTGCCGTTCGAACAGGCACGCGGGATGCACGGGCTGGACATCATGCAGGCGCTGCTGGAAGGCCGCTTTCCGTATCCGCCGATCGCCGAGACGCTCGACTTCCATCTCATCGAAGTCAGCCGCGGCCAGGCCACTTTCCAGGGCACGCCGCAGCAGAAGCACCTGAACCCGATGGGCACCGTGCATGGCGGCTGGTACGCCACCCTGCTCGACTCCGCGGTCGGCTGCGCGGTGCAGACCATGCTGGCGCCGGGCCAGGGCTACACGACGGCGGAGCTGAGCGTGAACCTGGTGCGCGGCGCGCGCCTGGACGGCGGACCGCTGCGCGCGATCGGCACGGTCCTGCATTGCGGCCGCCAGCTGGCCACCGCCGAGGGGAAGATCGTCGACGTGCAGGGCAGGCTGATCGCGCACGCGACCACCACCTGCCTCGTGTTCGACGCCCGCTGAAGACCGGCGTCAGCTGACCGCCGGCTCCAGCAGGGTCACGGTCTGCGCCTGCGTGTCGAGCGTGGCGCGCACGCCGACCGGGATCGTGAACTGGTTGCGGATGTGGCCGAAGGAGTAGCCGCTCACCGCCGGCACGTGCAGGGGCTGCAGGTGCACGTCGAGCGTCTCGTCCAGCGTGAGCGAGGAGCCTGTTCCTTGCGGTCCGCAGTTCTCGCAGATGCCGACCATGACGCCGGCCGCCTTGTCCAGGCCACAAGCCAGGTCGAGCTGGGTCATCCAGCGGTCGATCCGGTAGGGCTCCTCGTTCACTTCCTCGATGAACAGCAGGCTATCCCTGAAATCGGCCGCATAGGGCGTGCCGGCCAGCGCGCTCACCAGCGACAGGTTGCCGCCCATGAGCGGGCCGGTGGCCCTGCCCCCGTGCACGGTGCGGATCGCGTACTGCGGTTCGGTCAAGGCGTGGCGCGCGTTCTCGGCCGCCATCGGGATCGTGTAGGTGGGGCGTGGATCGGTCAGCACGGCCAGCATGTGCTCGTTCGAATATTCCGACGGCGTGCTCGACGCCACCGGGCCGTGGAAGGTCACCAGGCCGGCGTGGCGGTGGATGGCGAGATGCAGGGCCGTGATGTCGGAATAGCCGAGCAGGACCTTCGGGTGCTTGCGGATCAGCGCGAAGTCCAGGTGCTTGAGCAGCGAGATGCAGCCGGAACCGCCGCGGATCGCCCAGATGGCCTTGACTTCCGGGTCGCGGAACATGCCGTGCAGGTCGGCGATGCGGGCCGCGACGGTGCCGCCGTAATTGCCCCAGACCTCGCGCAGGTAGTTGCCCGGCTTGACGCGGAAGCCCAGCGCTTCGATGTTCTTGACCGCCTTCTGGATCGCGGCGTCGCTGGTGTAGCCGCCGGGCGCGATCAGGCCGACCAGGTCGCCCTGTTTCAGGCGCGGAGGTTTGATCAGGTGTTTCATGGGAGTGGAGCGTCGGTGTAGGGGTGCTGCGTGGCTGGCGAACGATGCCGGCAACAGCAGCGAGGCGGCCGCCAGCTTTCCGAAACCGCGCCTGCTGATCCTGCTGGTGCTCGACATGTCAGGTAGCGTCCAGGCTAGACAATGAAAAACGGCCCGTGGGCCGGGGAGACGCGCTCCCCGGTCGACGGGCCGATGCCGATGATAGCGATCAGAAGAACTTGTAGCTCGCCGTCAGGGTGAAGGAACGGCCACGCGGGTCGGCGACGCGCGGTTCCCAGGTGCTGCCCGCACCCGAGCTGCTGTCGTAGGTGATCGCGAACGGCGGATCCTTGTCGAACAGGTTCTTGATGCCGGCCGTGATGGTCGTGTTCTTCACACCGGTGTAGTTCACGCTGGCGTTGAAGATCGAGTAGGCCTTGACGTCCGGATTCCAGTCCGGCGGGGTCACCACGCCGTTGGCCACGCCTGGCAGCACCTGGTCCTTGTAGCCCGCGCGGTAGACGTTCTGCAGCATGCCGCTCCAGTCGCCCTGCTTGTAGGTCACGTAGGCGGTGTGCTTCCACTTCAGGCCGAGATCGCCGGTGAAGGTAAAGCGGCCGACTTCGCTTTCGCCGAAGGCCGCGTTCTCGGTGGCGCGCGACTTCTTCTCCAGCAGGCGGGTGCCGTCGATGCCGGCGGTCCAGGTGCCAGCGCCCAGCTTGCCGTTGGTGCGGGCGCCCAGTTCCAGGCCACGGGTGATGCGCTCGCCCGCGTTGACCCAGCGCTGGTCGATCACGACCAGGTTGCCGGCCGCGTCACGCAGGAACTGGTCCTTGAAGATGTTGTAGTTCGCGATCATCGTCTGCGACGAGAACGAATCGATCGTGTGTTCCTTGCGGATCTCCCACAGGTCGGCATTCAGCGACAGGTTGTTCAGCGGTTCCCACACGACGCCGATGTTGGCCTGCTTGGCGGTCTCCGGGCCCAGGTTGGCCTTGCCGCCGGTCCAGACCACCGGGGTCACGGCTTCGCAGCCCGGCTTGGTGCTGTCGACCTTGCCGCCGGCGCACTTGGCCGGATCGACCAGGTCCTTGCCGGAGTACTGGGTCTCGGTGACGCCGTTGAACAGCTGGTTGAACGACGGTGCGCGGAAGCCGGTGTTGTACGAACCGCGGAACATCAGCGAAGCCAGCGGCTGGTAGCGGAACGAGACCTTCGGGTTGAAGGTGCTGCCGAAGCCCGAGTAATGGTCTTCACGGCCGGCGAAGTTCAGCTCGAGCGCCTTGGTGACCGGGACGATGAACTCGAAGTAGACCGCCTTGATGTCGCGGTGGACCTTGTCCAGTGCGTTCTGGTCGTCGAACGGCGCGTTCAGGATCGCCGGACGGGCGGCCGCGGCGCGCAGGTCGCCGTTGAACTTGTACTCTTCGCGGCGCAGGTCGGTGCCGATGGCGGCCATCACGGAACCGGCCGGCAGCTTGAAGACCTCGCCCGAGAGCGCAGCGTCGGCCTGGGTCAGGATGGTCTTGCCGCCGTACAGGACGACGCCTTCGGCCGAGGTGCTGTTGATCAGGTCGATCGCGGCCTGGCTCTGCTTTTCACCCGGCAGCAGGAACGGGTTGATGATGCCGGTGCCCAGGGCCTTGGCCAGGGCGGCGGTGTAGTTGTAGCCCTTGCCCAGGCGCGATTCGGATTCGCTGGAGGCGCGCGACACGCCGACGCGGTAGTCGAAGGTGCGGCCGAACAGGGTCAGCGGACCGTCGGCGCCCAGCTGGATGCGGCTGGCCGTGCTCTCGGTCGCGATCTCGCGGTTGCCGCACTCCATGCAGCGCCAGCGGTAGGCGATCGGCGCGCCATAGTTGGCGGCGATGCTCGGGAACACCTTGACCAGCTCGTTGTACACCATGTTATAGGCGGAGCCGGTGCTCGGGTAGAACGAGCTGTACGGGAAGTTGGTGGTCGACGGCGAAATCTGGTTCGGCGAGAAGCTCTTGCGCGATTCCACTTTCGAACCGACCAGTTCCGCGAACAGCTGGTGCTCGCCGACCTGGAAGGTAGCGCGCGCCAGGCCGTTGTTGTTGGTCACCGGCTGCTGCAGGACGGCCGCACGGCCCGTGTCCCATGCGCAGCCATACGCGGCGCCCGGGGTATCCCACAGTTTTTCATCGTAGGCGGCCATGCCGTCGATGCTGTTGCAGCCCTTGCCGCCCGGCAGGTCGAGCACGCTGATGCCGTTGTACAGCTGGGTGCCGGTCGCGGCCGCCACACCGCTGGCGTTCGAGCCCAGCAGGGTCTTGCCGTACGAGGTCGGCGACACGCCGAACACGTTCGCGAACGGCGCGCCGCGGGTGTCGACCGACACGCCACGGTTCGGCTGGAAGGTGTTGACGAAATCGCGCTGGTTGCCTTTCAGGGCGTTGTTCTCGCGGCGCGAACCGGCCACCAGGACGTTGAAGCCGTCCTTGTCGAGGTCGCCCCAGCCGCCGGTCACCGACACGCGGGCGATGTTCGCGCCGCCGTGCTGGGTCGCGTCTTCGAAGGCTTCGGCTTCGAGGCCGTGGTAATTCTTCTTGGTGATGAAGTTGATCACGCCGCCGATCGCGTCGGTACCGTAGATCGCGGAAGCGCCGTCCTTCAGCACTTCGACGCGCTCCACCGCAGCCATCGGGATCGAGTTCAGGTCGACGGCCGAACCCTTCATGCCGTAGGTCGCCACGCGGCGGCCGTTCAGCAGGACCAGGGTCGAGTCGGCGCCCTGGCCGCGCAGGTTGGCGCTCGAGGCGCCGTTGTTGCCGCGCTGGGCGCCGGAGGTCACGTCGGCGTTCGAAGCCAGGTTGTCGGAACCGTTGCCGTTGACGTTCAGGTTGGCGATCAGCTGCTCGGCGGTGACGATGCCCTGCTCCTGCAGCTGCTTGCGGCTGATGATTTCCAGCGGCAGTGCACCTTCCTTGGCAATGCGCTTGATGCTGCTACCGGTGATTTCGACGCGTTGGATCGGTTTGTCCGCCTGCACATCCTGTGCGATGGCCGGGCTGACGACGCCGATCAGGGCAATCATCTGTGCTAACTTCTTTAACTTCACGCGTCTCTCCTTGGGTATAGCTGCGACATTGTCTTCGGGATGTTTGTAACTGCTAGTAATGTCTTTGCATTACGTTATTGTGATTTCGAGGGTACGCGGACGTATTTGCGCGTTCCAATGAAAAATCCGGAGCCGAGTATAACTACAAGGAATGTTTAACTACGGAAAATCTCGCGAAAACTATCATTTCCCTTGGGTAGCGCGTGCCCTTTGCGCAACATCGACATCCAGATAACGCCATTGCGTGAATTCCACGGGGTGGCGTTTGTAGTTTTTCAACCACGGTTGGCGGATGTCGGCCGACAGCACATGGGTCAGCGGCACCCAGGGGTTATAGGCGTGGATCAGCTGGTTCATCTCGAAATACAGCTTCTGGCGCGCCAAGCCGTCGTGCAGGGCGCGCGCCTGTTCGTAGCGTTCGTTATAGGCCGGCAGGTTGAAGCGGGCGTAGTTCGCGCGGCCGGCGTTGGGGCCGTACAGCAGCTGGTAAAAATTGTCGCCGTCGGGGAAGTCGGCCACCCAGTTGCTCTCGAACATTTGCACCTTGCCGAGGCGCGACGCCTTGATGATCTCTGGCTTCTTGTCCGACTTGAACACCACGCGCAGGCCGATCGCGTTCAGGCACTTCCGCCACAGTTCGTCGCGCAGGCGCCCGCCGACCGTGGCTTCGCTGCTCATCACCAGGGTCAGCGGCTCGCCGTTCGGCTGGCGCCGAAATCCGTCCGGATCGCGCTTGCCGTAGCCGTAGCGGTCCAGCAGGGCATTCGCCAGCGCCGGATCGTAGGCCACCGGGCTGCGGTAGTCCGGGTCGTAGCCCAGCACGCCGGCCGGCAGCGGTGAATCCGCCTTCATCGCAAAGCCCTTCTTCAGCAGGGCGATGTCCTCGGCGTTGTTATAACTTAAAGAAATGGCCCGGCGCAGGGCGATCCTGTCCTTCGTGTAGCCGCCGATGACCGGGTCCTGCATGTTCATCCACATGTAGTAGGTCTGCAGCACCGGGAAGCGGTACAGCTGCATGCCGCGCGCGGCCAGTTCGGGCTTCAGCTTGCCGTCCCGGATGACCATGTCGGTCATCGATTCCGGCACCTGCTCGAGGTAATCGTATTCGCCGTTCAGGAAGCCCAGCATGCGGCCCTGGAATTCCTCGGCAATCTTGACCTCGACACGGTCGACGCGCGGCAGGCGCTGGCCTTCCAGCGCGGCCGCCAGGGCCTTGTCCTCGGCCGTGTTCAGGGGGCCGAGGCTGGCGTGGAACACGGCGCTGGATGCCGGGTTTTTCAGCAGCACGATGCGGTCGCTGTGCTTCCAGTCGCCGATCATGAAGGGCCCGGTGCCGACCGGGTGGTTGCCGGCCTGCCCCGGATAGGCCTCGATCACCTCGCGCGCCACCACCGAGGCCGCCGGCATCGCCATGTAGAACAGGAAATTGTTGTCGGGCTCCTTCAGGCGGATGCGCAGCGTGTAGCGGTCGACCGCCTGCAGGCCGGGGATCTCGGTGGCGTAGCTGAAATTCTTCTTCAGCGCTTCGTCGCCGACCAGCTTGCCGTCGAAGATGTAGCCGAAGGGCGAATGCAGGCCCGGGTCGTACAGGCGCTTGAAGCTGTACACATAGTCCTGGGCCGTGACTTCTCGCTTCTTGTCCTTGAAGGCGGGATCGGGCGTGAAATAGATCCCGGGACGGATCTTGAAGGTATAGCTGCGGCCGCCATCCTCGACGGCCGGCAAGCCGGTGGCGGTATTTCCCTGCAATGCCACGGGCCGCGCCAGGTAGTCGTAGCGCAACAGCGGATCGAACAGGTTTTCCAGCAGCGACAGCGTGGCCAGGTCGGAGCCGAGCGCCGGATCGAGGCCGGCTTCGCTGGTCGACAGGAACATGTGCAGCACCTTCGGCTGATCGGCGGGCTGCGCGGCCCGGGCAGGCAGGTGCAGCAGGGAGAAGGCCAGCGCGGCGGCGGCGAGAGTACGGAGTTTCATCCTTCCATCATAGGCCGAGCGCTTAGCCGCAGGCAATACGCGAAAAGGAGACATAACTTTTTCACATAGCCCAGGCGCATTCTTTCATCATGGCAGCTTGCACTGCGCCTATACTCTCCGCTGCACAATCGAGCGCACGCTCGCGCTTGGTAGAACGACTACATCACATGGCTCTGAATTACATCTGGATCGGTTTTTTCCTGGTTGGCTTCGTTGCGGCGCTGGCTCAGTGGATCTTTCTCGGGGATACCGAGATCTTCAAGCGCATCATCGACGGCACCTTCGATTCCGCCAAGATGGGCGTGATGGACATCGCCCTGCCGCTGGCCGGCGTGATGACCTTGTGGCTGGGGATCATGAACATCGGCGAAAAGGCCGGGGCGATCGGCTGGCTGGCGAAAGTCATCTCTCCCTTCTTCTCGCGCATCTTCCCGGACGTGCCGAAGGACCACCCGGCCACCGGCCACATGGTGATGAATTTTTCCGCCAACCTGCTGGGCCTGGACAATGCGGCAACCCCCTTCGGCCTGAAGGCGATGGAAAGCCTGCAGACCCTGAACCCGCAAAAGGACACGGCCAGCAACGCCCAGATCATGTTCCTGGTGCTGCATACCTCGGGCCTGACCCTGATTCCGCTGGCGATCATGGCCCAACGCGCCATCCTCGGGGCGAAAGACCCGTCGGACATCTTCATCCCCTGCATGATCGCGACCTATGTCGCCACCGTCACCGGCATCATCGCGGTGTCGATCCGCCAGCGCATCAACCTGCTCAACGGCGTCGTCCTGGGCTGGCTGGGCGGCATGACGGCCGCGATCGTGGCCTTCATCTGGTACATCACGACCTACCTCAGCAAGCCGGAAATCGAGACCTTCTCCAAGGTCGCCAGCAACCTGATCCTGTTCTCGATCATCGTCGTCTTCATCGTCGGCGCGCTGCGCAAGGGCGTCAACGTGTACGAGAGCTTCATCGAAGGCGCCAAGGGCGGCATCCAGACCTCGCTGACCATCATCCCCTACCTGGTCGGGATGCTGGTGGCGATCTCGGTGATCCGCAATTCCGGCGTGCTGGGCTATATCGTGCAGGGCCTGGAGTGGCTGATCCGCCTGGCGGGCCTGGACACCGCCTTCACCCCGGCGCTGCCGACCGCGCTGATGAAGCCGCTGTCCGGCAGCGGTTCGAAGGCCATGATGATCGACGCCATGAAGACCTATGGCGTGGATTCCTTCGTCGGACGCCTGGCCTGCATCTTCCAGGGCTCGGCCGACACCACTTTCTACATCGTCGCCCTGTACTTCGGTTCGGTCGGCGTGCGCAAGACCCGTTACGCCATTTCCTGCGGCCTGATCGCGGACCTGGCCGGCATCATCGCCGCCATCTCGGTGGCCTACGTGTTCTTCGGATAATTTTTAGAAAAGGACCAGCATGTTCCGCATCCGCCCGCTTGCCGCTCTTGCCGCCGCCGCCCTCGCTTCTTCGCTGGCCCACGCCCAGCTGCCGGAACCGGTGACGCAAGTACTGCGCACGACCGGCATCGCGGAAGACGCCGTCAGCGTGCTGGTACTGCGCGACGACCGGACCGTGCTGTCGCACCTGGCCGACCGTCCCATGCAGCCGGCCTCGACCATGAAACTGGTGAGCACCCTGGTGGGACTGGACACCCTGGGCCCCGTGTTCCGCGGCCGCACCGAACTGCGCACCACCGGTGAATTGAAGGGCGAGACGCTGAAGGGCGACCTGATCCTGCGCGGCGGCGCCGACGTCGACCTGTCCAGCGAGGCGCTGGAAAACATGCTGCGCAGCCTGCGCTACCAGGGCATCCGCAAGATCGAGGGCCGCCTGGTGGTCGACCGCCAGCTGTTCAATCCGGCGCGCGCCGACCTCGGCGCGCCGCCCTTCGACGAGTCGCCCGAGGCCTATTACAACGTCATCCCCGACGCGGCCATGATCAACAAGAACATGCTGCAGCTCGACATGCGCTCGACCGGCTCGCGCCTCAAGCTGCAGATGCAGCCGGCGCTGCAGGGCGTGACGATCGGCCACGACATGAAGCTGGTCGACGCCGACTGCAAGAAATGGGAAGACGGCTGGAAGCTGCCGGAAGCGGTGCCGCAGAAGAATGGCGGCATCAAGGTGGTGCTGCACGGGACCTTCCCGAAGAACTGCAACCAGAGCTATTCGATCAACGTGGTCGACCGCCAGGAGTACGTGGACCGGTTGTTCCGCGCGACCTGGAAACGGCTCGGCGGCACGATTTCAGGCACGGCCATCGAAGGCGCGACGCCGGCCGAGTCCCGCCTGCTGGCCGAGCACGTCTCGCGCACGCTGCCGGAAATCGTCCGCGATACCAACAAGCCTTCCGACAACCTGCTGGCGCGCCTGATCTTCCTGAGCCTGGGCGCACTGGAGGCGGATCCGGTGCTGGGCAGCCGCCCGGCGGCGGGCAGCGCCGAGCAGACCCTGTCGCGCAGCGACGCCGCGGTGCGTAACTGGATGCGCGCCCACGGCATCGACGACCGCGGCCTGGTGCTCGAAAACGGTTCCGGCCTGTCGCGCACGGAACGGATCACCCCGGTGCAGATGGGCGGCCTGCTGCAGGCCGGCCTGCGCAGCAACTGGGCGCCCGAGTTCCAGTCCAGCATGCCGATCGTCGCCGTCGACGGCACCATGCGCCGCCGCCTGCACGGCAGCCCGGCCGCAGGGCGCGCGCGCATGAAGACGGGCACCCTCAGCAACGTGGTGGCCCTGGCCGGCTATGTGCCGGACGCCACCGGCAAGCCTCTGGTCGTGGTGGCCATGGTCAACAGCGACCTGGCCAGCAATGGCCGCGGCCGCGCCGTGCTCGACACCCTGGTCGACTGGGTGGCGCACCTGGGAGGCCCGGCCCAGCCGGTACTGGCCATCCCCGGACAGCCTGCGCCGAGCCAGCCGGCGCCGGGCCCGCAGCCGACCCCGCAAGGCGTGCTGGCGGCGCCGCCGGCCCAGCCCGAGCAGCCCCTGCAGCCGGCCCAGCCGCAAACGCAACCGCAGCAGCAGCAGCAGCAGCAGCAACAGCAGCAGCAGGGCCAGGACGGCATGCAGCGCCAGCCCCTGCCGCAAGCCGCCCAGCCCGCCCAGCCGGCTGGAGCCGGCCGATGAGCGAGGGCGGGCGTCCTCCCGCCGGCATCCGCATCCGCCGTTTCGCTCCGCAGGAGTGGCCGGCCTACCGCGCCTTGCGCCTGCGCTCGCTGGCCGACGCCCCCGATGCCTTCGGCAGCAGCTTCAAGGCCGAAGAAGCCTGGGCGCACGAACTCTGGATGGCACGCCTGACCGCCGCCGCCGTGTCCGGCCGCGATTGCCCACTGGTCGCGGAGTCAGGCGGCCCGGACGGCGCCATGCTCGGCCTGGTCTGGGCCAAGTGCGACGCCGCGGATGCCGGCATCGTCAACCTGTTCCAGATGTGGGTTGCGCCCGAAGCGCGCGGCCGCGGCGTGGCAGCCGCCCTGGTGGACGAGGCCGTGGCCTGGGCGCGTTCGATCCAGGCACGCATCGTCCAGCTGGGCGTGGTTTGCAGCAACGAGCCTGCCATCCAGCTATATGTGCGCAAGGGATTTTGCAAGGTCGGCGAGCCCGAACCGATCCGTCCGGGCTCGGCGCTCCTCGAGCAGACCATGCACCTGGCGCTGACGTAGCGCCGTATTAATCCGGCTGGCTGACGCCGCCCCCACTACCCGCCTGCGCCGGCGGCGCCGCCCCGGTGCCCGCGCCTGTGCCGATTGCCGTGCCGGCCTGCGCCGCCGCATTCCGGCCCGGCTCCATCCACGGCGTGCCGGCCAGGTTCGGCCTGGCTTCCACCAGCGAGACCTGGGCCCCCGTGCCTTCGCGGATCGCGCGCACCACATCCATCATCGTCGATTCGGTGAATTTTTCCGGCGTGCCGAGGAAGATCCCGCCCAGGCGCCGCGGCCATTGCATCAGGCCGCCCTCGGGCTTGGTGAACACGGCGACCATGTCGAGGTGGTAACCGCTCTTGTAGGGGAACAGGCAGGCGACCAGGTTCATGTCGTCGGTGCCGCGCACGCGCGGCGTCGCCTTGGCCGTCCACGCGGCGCCGTCGCAGCTCGGCCCCTTGGCCACGGGCATGCCCGGCGGGGCGCTGGCCGGATCGGCGATCTTGAAGTGGCCGGGCAGCTCGGTGGCCTCGACTCCCGGCGGGGTTGCAAGCACGGCATCCTTCACGTTGCGGTTGATGCCGTCGCTGGCCGCCTTCGCGACCGTCTGCGCGGGCACCTCGGTCTTGATGTCGAACACCCGGTAGTACTCCACCGTCGTGCTGCGCGACGCCAGCGGATTGCCGCCGCCGTCGGTGCTGCATCCCCCTAGCGTCGTCGCCAACCCGGCCGTCAACCCGGCCGCCAGCGCGCAAGCCTTCATCGTGCCTCTCATCTCGTACCCCCCTGTTGGTTGGACGTCTGTGACGGCTACGATTTTCACGCCCGCTCATGCACAAGGAATGCGTTGGCTCAAGCGTGCGCAGGCGCCGTCAGCATGGCGCCACAGGGATGCGCGGAGGGGTCAGAGCACGCGGCGGAATGTCTGGCGCACCAGGTTGCGGTCGCCGCAATCGAAGTGCCACCACTCGGTGTTGATGCCGACGAAGCCGGCCTGGAACATGGCGTCGCGCAGCAGGCGGCGGTTGGCCACTTGCGCTTCGCTCAGGGCGCCCGTCCGCAGGAAACCTTCTTCCAGCTTCGGGTGCGAGAGTTCGGTCATGTCGTCGAAGCCGGTGCCCATGTCGAGCTCGCGTCCGTCTTCGTCGAGGATGGTGATGTCGAGCGCCATGCCGTAGGAGTGGATCGAGCCGCGCTCCGGATTGGCGAGATACATTTGCAGGCCGGTGCCTTCGAGGGCGTCCCACAGCTGCTGCTGCACGCGCTGCGGGCGCAGGGCATCCAGCACCAGCGGCGTGCAGCCGGGACGCCGTTCCTTCAGCCAGGCCACCACCCGCTCCAGCGCCGCGGCGGCATCGACGTGCAGCCAGGCGCAGTCGTAGGGCGAGTACAGGTCGCGTCCGATGAAATTGTGCGGCGTGGCGTAGCGCAGGTCGACGGCGATGCCGGCGATGGTGGAGAGGTGGCGGAACTCGGGATCGCCGGCGATGTCCTCGCTGGCAACCATCAGCGGTCCGGAAATGCGCGGCCCGGTATTGCTCATGAACTTCCTTTATCTACTTGGTGACTTTATCTACTTTGTCCAGCAGGGCGCGCGCGGTCGCGCCGATGCAGTTGGCCAGCTCGCGCGCACCGTGCGACAGCGGCGCATGGCTCGCCGTCAGCAGGTAGAGCTGGACGGGGATCGCCGGCGCCCACGGGCGGCACTGGACCTTGTCGCGCGCCGCCGAGGCTGCCGTGAACGGATCCAGCACCGCGCTGCCGGCGCCGGCCTCGACCAGCGAGCGGGCGATCTGGTAGGTCTGCACCACGGTGTGGAAGACCGGGTGCACGTCCTGGGCTTCGCAGGCCGCCACCACGGTTTCGCCAAGCGGGTCGCGGTCGGCCAGGCCGATCAGTTCGCCGGACAGGGCGCTCGGCGTGATCGGTTCGCGGCATTCTTCCGGGGTCCAGGTGCCGGCCGGGGCCATCACCATCAGGTTGCCCTGGGCGATCGGTTCGGCTTCGATGCCGGGATGGCGCGGGTCCTGCAGCGACAGCGCCAGGTCGGCCTCGCCCAGGCGCAGCGCGTTCACGATCTCGCTGGTGTGGAAGGTCGCCAGTTCGCAGCGGGTCTGGGCGAACTCGCGGCGCCATACCGTCAGGGCCGAGGGCAGCACGCTGATCGCGATGGTCGGGGTCGACACCAGGCGCACGGTCTCGCCGGCGCGGTTCTTCAGGCTGGCGGCCAGGCGGCGGATGCCCTGCAGGTCGCGGTTCAGCTTTTCGGTCTCGGCGAACAGGCGGTGCGCTTCCGGCTTCGGATACAGCTTGCCGCGCACGCGCTCGAACAGCGGCATGCCCAGCTGCAACTCGGCATGCTGCAGCACCTTGGTCACCGCCGGCTGCGAGATGTGGAGGACCTGGGCGGCACCGCTGATGGTGCCGACCTGCATGATGGCGTGGAAAACTTCGATATGGCGCAGGCGCATCGCTTCATTCCTTCAGGGTGAAAGGGGAAGGATACGAAAATCTGGCGCTGCCGGAAAGCATCAGTGCTGATCTTTTACCGGCGGTGTTGCGGGAACGGCAGTCGGGTCGACGGTCGTGGCGGGCGCCGGCACCGGCGTCGGCTCGGCAGGCGGGACCACGGGCGCCGTCATCACCGGCGGCGGCAGGACCTGCGGCAGCGGCCCGGCCGGGTTGGTCAGCGCTTCCAGCAGGGCGGCGGTCTCGACGTCCGGAATGCCGTCGATGTTGGCAGGACGATATTTCATCTGGAAGGCCGACAGCACGGCGCGGGTCTGCTCGTCCAGGACGCCGGACTGGACCAGGCCGTAGCCCCAGGTCGCCAGTTTCTTCTGGTACCAGGCCACGTCCGGCAGCTGGGCCTGGAACACCGGCGTCACGACCGCCACGCGGGTGGCGTCCGGCCACGTGACCAGGCCGGCGTCGGCCAGTTGCTTCCACGGGAACATCGGACCCGGGTCCTGCTTGCGCAGCGGAGCGATGTCGCTATGGCCGAGCACGTTTTCCGGCGCGATCTGGTTGCGGGTGACGATGTCGCGCACCAGCGGGATCAGGGCGTCGATCTGGTATTGCGGGAACGGCGCATAGACGCGGCCGTTCGGAGTGTCTTTCCAGCCGGGGTTGACGATCTCGATGCCGATCGAGCTGTTGTTCAGCTGGGTAAAGTTCTTCCAGCTCGAATTGCCGGCGTGCCAGGCGGCGTTCTTTTCGTCGACCAGGTTGTAGATGGTCGGCTTCGGCTCGTCGGTGAGCAGGTAGTGGGCGCTCACCTGCTGTTCGGTCAGGATCTTGATCGAGGACGGGCGGTCGCTCACGGTGTAGTGCAGCACCAGGAAGCGGGCGCGCGAGCTCTGGCCCTTGGCCGTGTAGGTCTTGTCGTACTGGGGTCCGGTGACGCAGCCGGTCAGCAGGGCAAGCAGGAGGGTGGCAACAAGGGTCTTCATGGGTCGGTTCGGTCTCGTGGATGGTTCGATCGTTATGATTATGCCGGCGAACGCGGGGGTTCGAGCGCCATGCGTGCGGCCGCGTAATGCGCGCCGCCGGAGGTCTGGCTGAATTCGAGGCCGGCCGGCAGCAGCTCGCGCATCGCCGCCACGATGGACGGGTGCAGCTCGGCCGCGCGGCCCGACACGGCCACCGGTCGCGGGCCGAAGCGCCCGATCAGGGCCCGCGCCAGGCGCGCCAGTTCGTGGCCGGCATTGCGCAGGATGGCGCCGGCGGCCGGGTCCCGGTCCGCAGTGGCGGCCACCGCGAGGGCCAGCTTGCCGACGGCGCCGCGTTCCTGGCCGTAGATGAACTGGCGGGAACAGGCCCAGTCGTCGCCGCCGACGTAATCGAACACGGCCTGCGCCATAGGCGATGCGCGCCAGGCGCCGGGGGATTCGTCTTCGAGGCGCCAGATGTGGCGCAGCGCTTCCTTCGCGATCCAGAAGCCGCCGCCGCCATCGTCCAGCACGACGCCGCGTCCGCCTGCGCGGTGGAACTGGCCGTCGGCGTCGATGAAGGCGCCGATCGAACCGGTGCCGGCGTACACCAGGTAGCCTTCGCCCGGCGCAAAGCTGGCGCGGTAGGCGATTTCCATGTCGCTGCAGAAGTGGATGGCGGTGGCCGGCATGTGCAGCAGCTCGGCCAGCCAGCGCTGCAGCAGTTCGCTGTCGCCGCCGAATCCGGTCAGCCCGGCCTGCACCCGCGCCGGCACCCCGTGCAGCAGCACGCTGGCTGCCAGTTCGGCGAAGGTGGTGCGCACGGTATCGCGTCCATGCGGACTGCCCATTTGAAGGGCCGACAGCCCCGCCACCATGCCCTCGGCCAGGATGCCGCCGCCCGGCGCCGCGAGCGCCCAGCGGGTCTGGGTGCCGCCGGCGTCGATGCCGAGGCCCAGTTCAAGCGTGGAGGATGGGGGTTGGATCATGGTCGAAGCGAAGTGTACGCCGCTACGGGCGGGGTGGACGAATGAAAGGGGGGCGTATACGCATGACGAAAAGTTATATCACCGTCGTCCCCGCGCAGGCGGGGACGACGGTGTCGACTCTCAGGCCTTCTTCCACGCCTGCACCCGCGCACTCTCGTTCCCCAGCCGGTCGACCGCACTCACCACCACCAGGTCCGCCGCTCCCAGCGTCGGATCGTCCGCCACCTCCCACTCCACGCGCGACGCCGGCACCACCGCGAAGCGCCACTGCCCGCCGTAGCGCGACCACACCGCGTACTGGGTATGGGCCTTGCCGGCCGCCAGTTTCAGGCGCACGGCGCCGCCCTTGCGGGTGGCCGCCACCGAGGGCGCTTCCGGCGCCGCCTTGCCGAGCCAGGGCGTGGCCGGCACCAGCGCCGGGGTGGCGTAGGAGATGGTGCGCAGCTGGTCGCCGAGGCCCTTGCGGTTCTCCATCAGCGCGACCATGCTGAAGTGCACGTGGCCGCCGGCGGTCGGGCGCGAGCGGGTGACGGCGATCTGCTCGATGATCTCCTGCGGCGGGTAATCCTTGGCCGGCGGGGCGATGCCGACCCGGCTGGTGTACAGGCCCGGCCAGACGTGGCGGCCCAGGGTGTTCTGGCCGAGCCAGTAGTCGAGCAGCACGTCGTAGGCCTGGCCCGGTTGCTTGATCGACCAGTACAGCTGGGGCGTGAAATAGTCGAGCCAGCCGTTCTGCAGCCAGGTCTCGGCATCGGCGTACAGTTTGTCGTACTGCGAAAAGCCGACGATGCCGGGCGGGCGGCGGTCCGGACGGCCCAGGCCGAAGGGGCTGATGCCGAAGCGCACCCAGCGCTTTTCCTTGTGGATGCCTTCGTACAGCGCCTCGATCAGGCGATTGACGTTCTGGCGGCGCCAGGACGCGCGGTCCAGCTTGCCGCCGCCGGCCAGGTAGCGCTGCCAGGACGGATCGTCCGGGAAGTCGAGTTCCGCCTTCGCGGCCTTGCCGTTCAGCGCGGTCTCGTTGCCTGCCGCCGAATTCGGGGCCTCGATCGGGTAGGGATAGAAATAATCGTCGATGTGCACGCCGTCGATGTCGTAGCGGCGCACCACGTCGAGCACCACGTCCAGGGTCTGCCTGGCGGCCGATTCCTCGCCCGGGTCCATCCACTCGAACTTGCCGTAGGTTTTGACGGCGGCCGGATTGGTGCGGGTGATGTGGTTCGGCGCCGCCGGCGACCTGGCGATGTTGTGGCGCGCGCGGTAGGGGTTGAACCAGGCGTGCAGCTCGAGCCCGCGCGCGTGCGCCTGCGTGACCCAGAACTTCAGCGGGTCGTACCAGGGCTGCGGCGGCTTGCCCTGGGCGCCGGTGAGGTATTCCGACCACGGCTCGATCTGCGAGGCGTAGATCGCATCGGCCGAAGGGCGCACCTGCAGGATGATGGCGTTCAGGTTCAGCGCCCTGGCGCGGTCGAGGATGGCGATCGCCTCCGCCTGCTGCTGGGCGGCGCTCAGGTTCTGCCTGCTGGGCCAGTCGATGTTGGCGACAGTCGAGACCCAGGCGGCGCGGAATTCGCGCGGGGCGGGCGGCGGCGTGTCGCCATCGCCGGCGCCTGCGGTGGCGATCTTGCCGGCGCCCGGGGTCGTGGTACAGGCCGAGAACAGGCCACTCATCGCCAGCGCGCCGGCCATGCCGGCCAGCGCGAACGCGCGTCGTTTCCGATCAGGATTCACAAGCACTCCGTATTCTTCTCAAACTTTGACGAACCATCGTTTGCGCCACATGGCCCAGGCCACCGCGAACATGCAGGCGTTGAACAGCACCGCATGCAGCAGCGAGGTGTTCACGGGCCCGATCGGCAGCGCGGCGATCGGCGCATACAGGGTCTTGCCCAGCGAACGCAGGCTGCCGTCCGGCTGGGTGAATTTAATGTAAGCGAACATCTTGGCCACGAAACCCGACAGCGCGAAGATGAACAGCGCATTCATGCCGTAGATGACGAAGGGCCTGGTCCAGCGCGCAGCGGCTTCGCGCACGGCGGCGTAGGGGTTCACGTCCAGCAGCCAGTAAAAGGCGGAAAACACGATCAAGGCCCAGCCCGTCATCAGGAAGCAATAGGACGGGGTCCACAAGCTCTTGTTTATCGGCATCAGAATGGTATCGAAGATCACGCCGATCCAACAACACAGCAGGCCGGCCAGCAGCATCCAGACGGTCTGCTCGGTGCGGTTCACGCCGGTCGCGAGCCAGCGCCCGGCCAGCACGCCGAACAACTGGCTGCACAGGGCGGGAAGGGTCGACACCAGGCCTTCCGGATCCCAGGTTTTGCTCTGCACCCACAGGTGATTGCCCAGCAGGGAGCGGTCGATCCAGGCGCCGAAATCCTGGCCCGGGGCCAGCACGCCGGCGCCGATGCCGGGCACCGGCACCAGCAGCATCAGCACGCTGTACAGGGTGAGGAGCGCCGCGATCACGGCCAGCTGCATGCGCCAGCCGCAGTACACGACGATGGGCGCGGCCAGCAGCGTGCACAGGGCGATCCGCTGCAGCACGCCGGGGATGCGCACCTTCTCGACGTTAAAGTAGGGCATGAAGTTGAGCAGGAAGCCGATCAGGAAGATCAGCGCGGCGCGCCTGGCCAGTTTCAGCAGCAGCCTGGGCCTGTCGGCGCCGGCGGCCGCGAGGCGTCCCAGCGACAGCGCCATCGCGACGCCGCCGATGAACAGGAAGAAGGGGAAGATGCAGTCGGTGAAGGTCCAGCCGTTCCACTTCGCGTGTTCGAGCTGGGCGTACAGGTGGCTCCAGTCGCCCGGATTATTCACCAGCACCATCGCGGCGATCGTGAAGCCGCGGAAGGCGTCGAGCGAAGCCAGGCGGCTGCTTGTGTCGCGCATTGGTGGTGTCTCCCTTTTGTTATTGTTTGCCTACCGTCGTCCCCGCGAAGGCGGGGATCCAAGTTCTGCGTGCGTTTCGGCTGCGCGAACAAACTTGGGTTCCCGCCTGCGCGGGAACGACGGGAGGTTTTACTTCTTCCCGAACTCCGGATCCACCCGCACCAGCGCCGCCATGACAAAGGCCGGAATGGTCGCCAGGCAGGTCCAGATGAAGAAGTGCTGGTAGCCCAGCATCTCCTGCAGCTTCCCGCTCCACATCCCCGGCACCATCATCCCCAGCGCCATCAGGCCGGTGCAGATCGCGTAGTGCGCGGTTTTATACGGACCGTCGCACACCATGATCATGTACATCATCATGGCGGTGAAGCCGAAGCCGTAGCCGAACTGCTCGATGGCCAGGAAGCCCGAGATCACGGCAAAGCTTTGCGGCTGCATCGTCGACAGGTAGACGAACACCAGGTCCGGCAGGTGCACCGCCGCCACCATCAGCCACAGGCAGCGCTTCAGGCCCAGGCGCGAAATGAGGTAACCGCCGAACAGGCCGCCGATGGTCAGCGCGATGATGCCGATGGTGCCGTAGGCGGTGCCGTACTGCGCGGTGCTCAGGCCCAGGCCGCCCTTCTCGACCGGGTCCTTCAGGAAGGGCGCGACCAGTTTCAGGAGCTGGGCCTCGCCCAGGCGGAAGGTGAGGATGAAACCGAGGATCAGCCAGATGTCGCGCTTGCCGAAGAAGCTGCCGAAGGTGGCCAGGAAGGCGCGCAGCGGGTTCGTCCCTTCGGCAGCGGCGCGGTCGGCGTCGGGCCGCGGCAGCACCGCCTGGTGCCAGGCGAACAGCGCGAAGAACAGGCCGGCCAGCACGAAGAACACGATGGCCCAGGCCTGGTGCACGTCGCCCAGCGAAGTCGCGAGCAGGCCGGCCAGGATCACCAATGGCCCCTGCCCCGCCAGCGTCGCCAGCCGGTAGAAGGTGGAGCGCACGCCGACGAAGGCCGCCTGCTGCTGCTGGCGCAGGCCGAGCATGTAGAATCCGTCGGCCGAGATGTCGTGGGTGGCCGAGGCGAAGGCCATGAGCCACATGACGGCCAGGCTGACCACGAAGAAGGCGGGCAGGTGCAAGGTCGCGCCGACCGCGCCGAGGGCGGCGGCGATCGCCAGCTGCAGCGAAACGGTCCAGCCGCGCTTGGAGCCGAACATGTCGACCAGCGGCGACCACAGCGGCTTGATCACCCACGGCAGGTAGAGCAGGCTGGTATAGAAGGCGATGTCGGCGTTGGAGATCGCCATGTCCTTGTACATGACGACCGACAGGTTGTTGGCGACGATGTAGGGGATCGCCTGGCCGAAGTACAGGGAGGGCACCCACAGCCACGGGTTCTTTGCTTGCGATGTCTGCATAACTCTTTCGTGGTCGGGCATGCCCGGATGCTTGATCGGCGCCGTACGGAACGCCGGCCGGAATCAGCCGGCCAGGGCTTCGCGCACGCTGCCGTTCACGCTATCCAGCAAGGCCTGCGCCTGCTCGACCTGGATTTTCTTGGACAAGGCCACGATCGCAACCTTGACATGGAAGCCGCACTGTTCCAGCACCTGGCGCGCCGTGTCGTCGTCGACGCCGGTAGCGAAGGTGGTCAGGCGAATCGCCCGGCGCACCAGCTTGGCGTTGGTCGCCTTCAAGTCTACCATCAGGTTGCCATAAACCTTGTTCAAACGCACCATCAGGGCGCTCGAGAAGGAGTTCAGCGCGATCTTTTGCGAGGTGCCGGCCTTCAGGCGGGTGCTGCCCGAAATGGCTTCCGGGCCGGTGTCCAGGGTGATGCCGATTTCCGCCTCGTTCGCGACCGGCGCGTCCGGGTTGTTGGCGAAGCCGACGGTCAGCGCCCCGGCGGCGCGCGCGGCGCGCAGGGCGCCCAGTACGTACGGGGTGCCGCCCGACGCCGCGATCAGCAGCACGACGTCGTCCTTGCCCACGTTCACGCTCTGCAGGTCGGCTGCGCCCTGCGCGAGGTCGTCCTCGGCGCCTTCGACGGCGACGAACATCGCATCGGTACCGCCGGCCAGCAGCGCCACCGCGCGGCCGTGCGGCCAGGAGAAGGTCGGGTACAGTTCGACGCTGTCGAGCACGCCCAGGCGGCCCGAGGTGCCGGCGCCGACGTAGATCAGGCGTCCGCCCGCTTGCATGCGCGGCAGCGCGGCCGTGACGGCGGCGGCGATGCGCGGCGCGGCGGCGCGTACCGCCTCCACGGCCTTGAACTGGTCATCGACCAGCACGTTCACCAGTTCGGTGGTGGGATATTGATCCAGGGAAGCGTGTTGCGAGGCGGGGGTTTCGGTGTTCAGCATAATAAAACCAGTGTAATACCAATCCCAACAGCCTGCCATGAAAGGATCGGCCGTTATCATTCCGAAAAGTTATGTACAGTTGCGGCCTATTCATTGGCACGGCCAGCAGCGACTCCGTATGCTGGAATGATAAAGACAAGGAGACGGAATGAACCACGGCAGGCGCAATGTGCTCGGCATGGCTTTGTTGGGCTTGATCGATCCGCTGATGGCGGCCACGCCGGGCAAGGGCACCGCGCCGCCGATGCTGCCCGCGGCCGTGAAGGCGGCGCTCGACCGCGAACTGGCCGCGATCGCCTCGAATCCGGCCTGCGAGCTGGCCAGCCTGTCGGTGCTGGCGATCCGCAATGGCCGGATTGCCTACGAAGGCCAGTTCGGCCAGCGTTTCGTCGGTGTGAATGGGCTGCCGGGCAAGCCGGTCGACTCCCGCACCCTGTTCCGCATCGCCTCGATCTCGAAGATGATGACCACGCTCGGCCTGATGCGCCTGCATGAAGAGGGCAAGGTCGACCTGGACGCCGACGTTTCCGGCTACCTCGGTTTCAGCTTGCGCAACCCGCACTTCCCGGACCAGCCGGTGCTTCTGCGCCACCTGCTCACCCATACCTCGTCCCTGCGCGACGAGGCCGGCTATTCCTGGGGCGTGGACACCGCGCTGAAGGACGTGCTGGTGCCCGGCAGCCGGCTCTACGGCGAAGGTAAGATGTGGGCGGCGAATGCCGGGCCGGGCGCGTATTTCACTTACTGCAACCTCGGCTGGGGCGTGATCGGCACCATCATGGAAAAGGTGACGGGCGAGCGCTTCGACCGCCTGATGCGGCGCCTGCTGGTCGAGCCCCTTGGCCTGCACGCTAGCTACAACCCGTCCGAACTGCCGGCCGCCGACATCGCGAACATCGCCACCCTGTACCGCAAGCGCACCGTCGACACCGAGGTCTGGGATGCGAACGGTCCCTGGATCGCCCAGGCCGACGACTACAGCAAGGCGCCGCCCGCACCGCCGCCCGGCATCGAGCGCTACGTCATCGGCACGAACGCCACGCCGTTCAGCCCGACCGGCGGCCTGCGCATCTCGGCGCGCGACATGGGCACCGTGATGCGCATGCTGATGAACGGCGGTGTGCACGACGGCAAGCGATTTCTTCGACAAGCGACCCTGGACCGGATGTTTTCCCGGCAATGGACCTACGATGGCAAGGGCGGCAACGGCGACAGCCTCGACGGCCTGTTCAACTGCTGGGGCCTGGGCAACGAGCAGTTCCCGGACGATCCCGCCACCCATACCCGCCTGGTCGAGGGCGGCGGCTTCGCGGCGGTCGGCCACCTGGGCGATGCCTACGGCCTGATGTCGGTATTCGCCGCCGATCTCAGGAACGGCAACGGCATGGTCGCGCTGGTGGGCGGCACCTCGACCGATCCGCTGGCCTACAAGGGCGCCTATTCCTCGCTGGCCCGGTTCCAGGAGCAAATCCTCACGGCGATGCACCGGCGCGCCATCCTGGTGCGCGCATGACCGGCGGTTATGCCTGTCCGCTCTACATTCATTAGCGAAAGCCAGGCCCAGCCCCTAAGCTTCCATGTCATTACCGAAGAAGAATAGTGTGCACGGATGCAAGAAATACTCGTGATCGGCGGCGGGGTGGTGGGCCTGACCTCGGCCTGGTGGCTGCTGGAAGCGGGCCACAAGGTCACGTTGCTGGAACGTGCACCACAAGTGGGCACCGGCACCAGCTTCAGCAATGGCGGCCAGCTCAGCTACCGCTACGTCTCGCCGCTGGCCGATGCCGGCGTGCCGTTGAAGGCGATCCAGTGGATGTTCCAGGAATACGGTCCGCTGCACTTCAAACCCCAGTTCGACGCCCACCAGTGGAGCTGGCTGGCGGCCTTCCTGGCCAACTGCCGCTCCGACCTGAACCGTAAGACCACCCAGAAACTGCTCCAGCTGGGCGAACTGTCGCGCCGCTCGATGGCCCAGCTCGAGCCGGTGGTGCCGCCGGAAGCGTTCGAATGGCGCGAATCCGGCAAGCTGGTGGTCTACCGGACCAAAAAGGCCTTCGAGGCCGCCACCGCCAAATCCGATTCCTCCAGCACCCGCCAGGTCTGGAGCGCGGCCGACTGCGCCGCCCACGAACCGGCGCTGGCCGCCGTCGCCGGCGAGCTGCAGGGCGGCATCTACAACAGCGGCGAAGCGGTGGCCGACTGCTACGCCTTCTGCGTGGCGCTGGCCGAGCGCATCGCCGCACACCCGCGCTTCCTGGGCTTCGTGCACGGCGACGCCGCGCGCCTCGTCACCGCCGGCGACAGGATCGCCGGTGTCGAGACCAGCGCCGGCCTGCTGGAAGCCGACGCCTACGTGCTGGCGGCCGGCATGCAGAGCCGCGCGCTGGGCAAGACCGCCGGCATCTCGCTGCCGATCTACCCGCTCAAGGGCTACAGCCTGACGGCGCCGATCCGCGCGCAGGACGTGGCGCCGGAGATCAGCGTCACCGACTTCGAGCGCAAAGTGTTGTATGCACGCATCGGCAGCAAGCTGCGGGTGGCGGCCATGGTCGACATGGTCGGCGAAGACCTGAGCCTGGACGCACGCCGCCTGGCCAGCCTGACGCGCCAGGTGCGCGAGACCATGCCGCACGCGGCCGACTACGACAGCGTCACCCCCTGGGCCGGCCTGCGCCCCGCGACCCCGAACAGCGCCCCCATCGTCGGCCCCTCGCCCTACGCCAACCTGTGGCTGAACGTCGGCCACGGCCCGCTCGGCTTCACCTTCGCCTGCGGCACCGCCAGCGTGCTGGCCGATCTGGTGCAAGGAAAAGCCCCACCCTTCACCCTCGAAGGCCTGACCCTGCGCTAACGCAAACCGGGGTCAGACTCCGGTTTTTGGCAATATCCCAACATCATCAGCCGATCGATCTGGCGAGGCCTGCCTTCTTCATCCGGCATCCTCGATGGATTATTGACTGGCACTCAATAATCCAGCCAAAAATACACCAGCGCCGATTTTTTTTCGAACCGGTTGAATTTATTTTCGGCAAAAGATAGATGAAGATGCCGTAAGTGCACCCAAAATGCTGCCTTCTCGGAAATTCCAAACAGTCACGCTCCCTCACCTAAGCCTTTGAAATGGCGGATAATTGCCGCCATGCCTACCCTGCCAAAGCCTGGCTGCCCCTGCGGCAGCACCTTGCCCATCCTGCGCTGCTGCGGCCCCTATATCGCCGGCGCCGAGCTGCCGCCGACCGCCGAAGCGCTGATGCGTTCGCGCTACACGGCCTATGTGATGCAGGTCGAAGACTACCTGCGCGCCACCTGGCACCCCAGCACCCGGCCGGACGAGCCCCTGATCGACAAAAATGAAAAGATTCAATGGCTCGGACTTGAGATAAAATCTGCTTTACGTTTACGTCAACGTAAAGTAGATCTGCCGGAACAGGTAGACCAGGACACCGTCGAATTCGTCGCCCGCTTCAGGGTCAACGGCCGCGCCCAGCGGCTGCACGAGATCAGCAACTTCGTGCGCGAACCCGAAACGCCAGGTGGCGTACCGCGCTGGTTCTACGTGGACGGCAGCTTCCCCGAGCAAGGTACCAAATAAAGATACGCAGGAGACGCGATGCCCCAGATCGAAACGAAGCTCAACCCGCGCGGCGAGGATTTCAAGGCCAATGCCGCGGCCATGCAAGCCCTGGTCGACGACCTGCGCGCGAAAGTCGCCGCCATTGGCCAGGGCGGTGGCGAGGCCGCCTGCGCGAAACACGTCGCCCGCGGCAAGCTGCTGCCGCGCGACCGCGTGCAGATGCTGCTCGATCCGGGCACGCCTTTCCTGGAATTCTCCCAGATGGCGGCCTATGAGATGTACGACAACGCCGCCCCGGCCGCCGGCATCATCACCGGCATCGGCCGCGTGGCCGGCCAGGAATGTGTGATCGTCTGTAACGACGCCACCGTCAAGGGCGGCACCTATTACCCGATGACGGTGAAAAAACACCTGCGCGCCCAGGAGATCGCCGAGCAGAACAACCTGCCCTGCATCTACCTGGTCGACTCGGGCGGCGCCAACCTGCCGAACCAGGACGACGTCTTCCCGGACCGCGACCACTTCGGCCGCATCTTCTATAACCAGGCCAACCTGTCCGCCAAGGGCATCCCGCAGATCGCGGTGGTGATGGGTTCCTGCACCGCCGGCGGCGCCTACGTCCCGGCGATGAGCGACGAATCCATCATCGTCAAGGAACAGGGCACGATCTTCCTGGGCGGCCCGCCGCTGGTGAAGGCCGCGACCGGCGAAGTCGTGAGCGCCGAAGACCTGGGCGGCGGCGACGTCCACACCCGCCTCTCGGGCGTGGCCGACCACCTGGCCCAGAACGACACCCACGCGCTGTCGCTGGCCCGTACCATCGTCTCGAACCTGAACCGCACCAAGCCGCAACAGGGCGCGCTGCGCGAGTCGGTAGAACCGAAATACGCCCGCGAAGAGCTGTACGGCGTGATCCCGGTCGACACCCGCAAACCCTTCGATGTGCGCGAGGTGATTGCCCGCATCGTCGACGGCAGCGAGTTCGACGAATTCAAGGCCCGCTACGGGACGACGCTAGTGTGCGGCTTCGCCCACATCTTCGGCATGAAGGTCGGCATCATCGCGAATAACGGCATCCTGTTCTCGGAATCGGCGCTGAAGGGCAGCCACTTCATCGAGCTGTGCTGCCAGCGCAAGATCCCGCTGGTGTTCCTTCAAAATATCACCGGCTTCATGGTCGGCCGCAAGTACGAGAACGAAGGCATCGCCCGCAACGGCGCCAAGATGGTGACGGCGGTGGCGACGGCTTCGGTACCGAAGTTCACCGTGATCATCGGCGGCTCCTTCGGCGCCGGCAACTACGGCATGTGTGGCCGCGCCTTCTCGCCGCGCTTCCTGTGGATGTGGCCGAACGCGCGCATCTCGGTGATGGGCGGCGACCAGGCGGCCTCCGTCCTGGCCACCGTCAAGCGCGACGGCATCGAAGCCAGGGGCGGCCAGTGGTCGCCTGATGAGGAAGCCGCGTTCAAGCAGCCGATCAAGGACCAGTACGAGCACCAGGGCCACCCCTACTACGCCACCGCGCGCCTGTGGGACGACGGCGTGATCGATCCGGCCGATACGCGCATGGTGCTGGGCCTGGGCCTGTCCGCCGCGCTCAACGCGCCGATCGAAGACACGAAGTTCGGCGTCTTCCGCATGTAAGGAGAGGAGAAAAAAATGGACACCTACGACACCCTCGAGATCTCCGTTGCGGACAAGGTCGCGACCATCACCCTGAACCGTCCGGACGTGCGCAACGCCTTCAACGAAACCACCATCGCCGACCTGACGATGGCTTTCGACGAGGTCGGCCAGGACGCCGATGTGCGCGCCATCGTGCTGGCCGCGAACGGCCCGGCCTTCTGCGCCGGCGCGGACCTGAACTGGATGAAGAAGATGGCCGCCTACTCGCAGGCCGAGAACGAAGCCGACGCCATGCGCCTGGCCGACATGCTGCGCACCATCTACTTCAGCCCGAAGCCGGTGGTGGCGAAGGTACAGGGCGACTGCTACGCCGGCGGCATGGGCCTGGTGGCGGCCTGCGACATCGTGGTGGCCGCCGAGGGCGTCAACTTCTGCCTGTCCGAAGTGAAGCTGGGCCTGATCCCGGCCACGATTTCTCCCTACGTCATCAAGGCGATGGGCGACCAGGCCTCGCGCCGCTACTTCCTCACCGCCGAGCGCTTCGACGCCCGGGAGGCGAAGCGCCTGGGCCTTGCTCACGAGGTGGTGCCAAGCGAACAGCTGGACACCACCGTCGCCGGCATCGTCAAGGCGCTGGTGAACAACAGCCCGAACGCCGTGCGCGAAGCGAAGAAGCTGGTGCGCGACATCGCCGGGCTGCCGATCGACGACGTGCTGCTGGCCGATACCGCCGGCCGCATCGCGCATATCCGTGCATCCGCCGAGGGACGCGAAGGGGTCGCGTCCTTCCTCGAAAAGCGCAAACCCTCATGGTTACTCAGTTAGTTAATTAGGAAGTCATCTTGAACCGCAACACCTCGTCCGACTGGATCGCGCGCAGCCTGCGCAGCGTCTGGCACCCATGCACGCAGATGCAGCACCATGAAGAGGTGCCGCTGATCGCCGTCAGCCACGCCAAGGGGCCGTGGCTCTACGACCATGAAGGCCGGCGCTACATGGATGGCATCAGCTCGTGGTGGGTCAACCTGTTCGGCCACGCCAACCCGCGCATCAACGCGGCCCTGAAGGACCAGCTGGACCGGCTGGAGCACGCGATGCTGGCCGGCTTCACCCACGAGCCGGTGGTCGAGCTGTCCGAGCAGCTGGCCGCCCTCACCGGCCATGCGCTGGGCCATGCCTTCTATGCGTCGGACGGCGCGTCGGCGGTCGAGATCGCGCTCAAGATGAGCTTCCATTACTGGCGCAACGCCGGTTATCCGGACAAGCAGGAATTCGTCTGCCTGCAGGGTTCCTATCATGGCGAGACCATCGGCGCCCTGGCCGTCACCGACGTCGCCCTGTTCAAGGACGCCTACGGCCCGCTGCTGCGCGCTTCCCGCACCGTGGCCTCGCCCGATGCCCGCAACGCGGTCGACGGCGAATCGGCCCAGGACGTGGCGTGCCGTGCGATCAAGGATGTCGAGCAGCTGTTCGCGGAAGAAGGAGACCGGATCGCCGCCATCATCGTCGAGCCGCTGGTGCAGTGCGCGACCGGCATGGCGATGCACGATCCGCTCTACCTGCAGCGCCTGCGCGAGCTGTGCGACAAATACCACGTGCACCTGATCGCCGACGAGATCGCGGTCGGCTGCGGCCGCACCGGTACCTTCTTCGCCTGCGAACAGGCCGCTATCTGGCCGGACTTCCTGTGCCTGTCGAAGGGGATCAGCGGCGGCTACCTGCCGCTGTCGCTGGTGCTCAGCACCGACAAGGTGTACGAGGCCTTCTACAGCGAAGACATCACGCGCGGCTTCCTGCACTCGCACTCCTACACCGGCAACGCCCTGGCCTGCCGCGCGGCGCTGGCGACCCTGCAGATCTTCCGCGACGACGACGTGCTGGTGAAGAACCGCGAAACGGCCACCCGCCTGATGCTGGAAATGGCCCCGCTGCTGGAACACGAGCGCGTGACCCACTTCCGCCAGCGCGGCATGATCCTGGCCTTCGACGCCGTCGAGCCGGATGCGAAACGCGCCTCGACCTTCGCGCGCCGCTTCTTCAGCACCGCGGTCGAGAACGAACTGCTGCTGCGCCCGATCGGCCGCACCGTCTACCTGATGCCGCCCTATGTGCTGGACGAGGAAGAGATCGCCGGGCTGGCGGCGCGCACCCGCACCGTGTTCGAGAAGGTGATCGCCGAAGCATGATGAACAATGCGAATCATGCGACGGATCTGATCGCGGGCCTCGGACGGCAGCTGGACGCGCTGGCTGCGCAAAGCCTGACGCGCCGCCGCCGCACCGCCGACACGCCGTGCGCGCCGCGCCAGGTGGTCGACGGCCGCGCCATGCTGGCCTTCTGCAGCAACGACTACCTCGGCCTGGCGGCGCATCCGAAGGTCGTGGCGGCGCTGCGCGAAGGCGCGGAACTGTACGGCGCCGGCAGCGGCGCCTCGCACCTGGTGTCCGGCCACAGCCGCGCCCACGCGCTGCTCGAGGAACGCCTGGCCGCCTTCGAAGCGCCGCACCTGGTGGACGCCCGGGCGCTGTACTTCTGCACCGGCTACATGGCCAACCTGGCCGTGCTGACGGCGCTGGGCAGCGACCAGGAGGCGATGATCTTTTCGGAGGCGCTGAACCACGCTTCCCTGATCGACGGTGCGCGCCTGGCGCGGGCCGGCGTCACGGTCTATCCGCACGGCGACGTGGCCGCCCTGGAAGCGCAACTCGGCGCCAGCAAGGCCGGCACGAAGATCGTCGTCACCGACAGCGTGTTCAGCATGGACGGCAACCTGGCCCCGCTGCCCGCGCTGCTGGCCCTGTGCGAGCGCCACGGCGCCTGGCTGGTGGTGGACGATGCCCACGGCTTCGGCGTGCTGGGAGAACACGGCCGCGGCGCGCTGGAGCACTTCGACCTGCGCTCGCCGAACCTGGTGTATGTCGGCACGCTGGGCAAGGCCGCCGGCGTCGGCGGCGCCTTCGTCGCCGCGCACCAGGCCGTGATCGAACTGATGATCCAGCGCGCCCGCCCCTACATCTACACGACGGCGGCCCCGCCCGCGCTCGCGCATGCGCTGCTGGCCAGCCTGGACATCATCGACGGCGCGGAAGGCGCCGCGCGGCGCGCCCACCTGGCCGGGCTGATCGCCCTGCTCGACCGCGAACTGGCGCTGCACCGCTGGCGGCGCCCGGTCTCGCACACCGCCATCCAGCCCATCGTCATCGGCGCCAACGATGAAGCGCTGCGGGTGGCGATCCGCCTGCACGAGCAGGGCCTGTGGGTGCCGGCGATCCGCCCGCCGACCGTGGCGCCGGGCACCGCGCGCCTGCGCGTGACCCTGTGCGCCGCGCATACCGAACAAGACGTCGCGCAGCTTGCCGCTGCGCTCAATGAGCTCGAACGCGAGCTTGAAACCGAGCTGGAAAACAAGCTGGAAAGGACCGGAACATGAGCCTCAACGATCCTGAGCAACCGGGCGGGATTCCCGCCCAGCCCGATATCGGTTTTGCCGAACCGAAGACGGCGGCGGCCCCGGTTCCCGCCGCCGTGCCGGCCCCGCTGGCGGCTGAAGGCGTGCCGACCCGCTTCGCCTGCTTCGTCACCGGCACCGACACCGAGATCGGCAAGACATTGATCAGCGCCGCGATCCTGCACAAGCTGGTGCAGCATGGCCAGCGCGCCTGCGGCATGAAGCCGATCGCGGCCGGCGCCGAAGAGCGCGACGGCATGCTCCACAACGAGGATGCCGCCATGCTGCGCGCCGCCGGCAACGTGCACCTGCCGCAGCACATCACCACGCCCTTCATGCTGCGCGAACCCTGCGCGCCGCACATCGCGGCCGAGCTGGAAGGCGTGCGCATCGAGCCGGTGACTATCATGACCGCCTATGCCGAGATCCTGGGGGCGTCCGACGCCACCGTGGTCGAGGGCGTGGGCGGCTTCTGCGTGCCCTTCTCCGACGATTTCGACAGCGCCGACCTGGCGGTGCAGCTCGGCCTGCCGGTGATCCTGGTGGTCGGCCTGCGCCTGGGCTGCATCAACCACGCCCTGCTCACCGCCGAAGCGGTCATCTCGCGCGGCCTGGTGCTGGCCGGCTGGGTCGCCAACCAGGTCGACCCGGACATGCGCTTCGTCGACGAGAACGTGGCCACGCTCGAACAGCGCATGCCCGCGCCCCTGCTGGGACGCGTGCCGCGCCTGGACCAACCATCGGCGGCCGATGCGGCTGCCTATATCGAGCTTGCGGACGTGCCGGGATGGCCGTCCGCACGTTCCTGAAATACCAAAACAAGGATGTATTCAACATGACCCAAGTCGTCACCCTCCACCCGCCCGTCACCCCGGCTTCGCTGCCGAAGGACGCCACCTGGCCGCTGGCCGAAGTGCTAGCCCTGTTCGAGCTGCCGCTGCCCGAGCTGATGTTCCGCGCCCAGCAGGCCCACCGCGCCAACTTCCCCGACGGCGACGTCGAACTGGCCACGCTCCTTTCCATCAAGACCGGCGGCTGCGAGGAAGACTGCGGCTACTGCCCGCAGGCGGCGCGCTACGACACCGGCGTCGAAGCCAAGAAAATCCTCGAGCTGGACACCGTGCTGGCGGCAGCGGCCGAAGCGAAGGCCAAGGGCGCGACCCGCTTCTGCATGGGCGCCGCCTGGCGCAGCCCGAAGGAACGCGACATGGAAAAGGTCGAAGCCATGGTGCGCGGCGTGAAAGCGCTGGGCATGGAAACCTGCGCCACCCTCGGCATGCTGGAAGAGGGACAGGCCGAGCAGCTGAAGCAGGCCGGCCTGGACTACTATAACCACAACATCGACACCTCGCCGGACTTCTACGGCGACGTGATCTCGACCCGCGAATACAACGACCGCCTCGATACGCTCGGCCGCGTGCGCAATGCCGGCCTGAAGATCTGCTGCGGCGGCATCGTCGGCATGGGCGAAACCCGCGCCCAGCGCGCCGGCCTGATCGCCCAGCTGGCGAACATGAACCCGTATCCGGAATCGGTGCCGATCAACCACCTGGTGCAGGTCGAAGGCACGCCGCTGCACGGCCTGGCGCCGCTCGACCCGATCGAATTCGTGCGCACCATCGCCGTCGCCCGCATCACCATGCCGAAGGCGCGCGTGCGTTTGTCGGCGGGCCGGCGCGAGCTGGGCGAAGCGGTGCAGGCGATGTGCTTCATGGCCGGCGCCAATTCGATCTTCTACGGCGACAAGCTGCTCACCACCGACAACCCGGAGGCGAACGACGACCGTGCGCTGCTGGAGAAACTGGGCCTGAAGACCCGTTCGGCGACGCTGGAATCGGTGCAGAAGGAAAGCTGCGGTTGCTAACGCCACCGCACGTGACACCGTCGTTCCCGCGCAGGCGGGAACCCAAGTTTGTTGAGCAGTCGAGACGCTGACAGAACTTGGGTCCCCGCCTGCGCGGGGACGACGTTCGAGAGCTAACCCTTATAAAATAACAGACGAGACACCACATGTTCACCAAGATCCTCATCGCCAACCGTGGCGAAATTGCCTGCCGTGTCGCCGCCACCGCGCGCCGCATGGGCATCCGTACCGTTGCCGTCTATTCGGAAGCCGACGCCGGCGCGAAGCATGTCGCGGTGTGCGATGAAGCGGTCTTGATCGGCCCGGCCGCGGCCAAGGAAAGCTACCTGCGCGGCGACAAGATCATCGAAGTGGCGAAGGCCACCGGCGCCCAGGCCATCCACCCGGGCTACGGCTTCCTGTCGGAGAACGCGGAGTTCGCCGAAGCCTGCGAGGCCGCGGGCCTGGTCTTCATCGGCCCGCCGGGTTCCTCGATGCGCGCGATGGGCTCGAAATCGGCGGCGAAGCAGCTGATGGAAGGCGCGAACGTGCCGCTGGTGCCGGGCTACCACGGCGACGACCAGGATCCGGAACTGCTGCAGAGCGAAGCGAACCGCATCGGCTACCCGGTGCTGCTGAAGGCCAGCGCCGGCGGCGGCGGCAAGGGCATGCGCGTGGTGGAGCGTTCGGAAGATTTCCAGGCGGCCCTGGCCTCCTGCAAGCGCGAGGCGATCTCCTCCTTCGGCGACGACAAGGTGCTGGTCGAAAAATACCTGACCCGCCCGCGCCACATCGAGATCCAGGTGTTCGCGGACAAACTCGGCAACTGCGTCTACCTGCACGAGCGCGACTGCTCGGTACAGCGCCGCCACCAGAAGGTGCTGGAAGAAGCGCCGGCGCCGGGCATGACCGGCGAGCGCCGCGCCGCGATGGGCGAGGCGGCGGTGGCGGCTGCGCGCGCGGTGGGCTACGTCGGCGCCGGCACGGTGGAGTTCATCGCCAACCAGGACGGCTCGTTCTACTTCATGGAGATGAACACGCGCCTGCAAGTGGAACACCCGGTCACCGAGATGATCACCGGGACCGACCTGGTCGAGTGGCAGCTGCGCGTGGCGTTTGGTGCGCCGCTGCCGAAGCAGCAGCACGAACTCGCGATCCACGGCCACGCGATCGAAGCGCGCGTGTATGCCGAGAATCCGGAAAAGGGCTTCCTGCCTTCGATCGGCACGCTGCGCTTCATGGACGTGCCTGCCCACGTCGCTTTCGAACTGGGCGGCACCGCCAATGCCCCGGCCGGGGTGCGGATCGACTCGGGCGTGCGCGAAGGCGATGCCATCTCGCCGTTCTACGATCCGATGATCGCCAAGCTGATCGTGTGGGGCGCGGACCGCACCCAGGCGCTGTCGCGCATGGCGCAGGCGCTGTCCGAATTCCACATCGTCGGCCTGGCCACCAACATCGCCTTCCTGAAGCGCCTGGTGGAAGGACAAGCCTTCGCCAGCGCCGACCTCGACACCGGCCTGATCGAACGGAACAACGCTTCGCTGTTCCCGCCGGCCGGCCCGGCGCCGAAAGGTGCGCTGGCCCTGGCCGCGGTCGCGCTGGCGGACGCCGAGCAAGCCCTGTCGGTGTCAGGCAATCCGGCCGACCCGTGGACCAGCACCCACGGCTGGCGCATGAACGGCACCTACCGCCGCAGCCTGTCGTTTGCCGATGAGTACAGCGCGAGCCTCGACGCCAAGGCCTACGGCGTCGGCCTGGCCTACCACCCGCACGGCTGGGTGCTGGAACTGGACGGCGCGGCGCACCCGCTGGCGCAGGTAGCGAAGCATGGCGGAGAGTATGCGATCCGCCTCGACGGCGCGGCCCTGCACGGCACCGTGCGCCGCGACGGCGAACTGCTGCACGTGTTCACCGGCGGCCAGCACTACGCACTGCACTACAACGACCCGATGGCCCACGCCGGCGAACACGAAGCCGCGGGCGGCCGCCTGACCGCGCCGATGCCGGGCAAGGTGGTGGCCGTGATCGCCAAGGGCGGCCAGACCGTCAGGAAGGGCGAGCCGCTGGTGATCATGGAAGCGATGAAGATGGAGCACACGATCGCGGCGCCGAGCGATGGCCTGGTCGAGGAGATCCTGTACCAGGTCGGCGACCAGGTGGCCGACGGCGCGCCGCTGCTGGCCTTCAAGGCCGCGGCCTGAGGAGAGGCTCCTTGCGACTCCTCCTGTACCGTGGCGATGGCGTGACCGAGCCGTGGGCGCGCGATTTCGCACAGGCGCTGCCGCAGGCCGAGACGGTCGCGTGGCAGGAGGGACAAGCCTTGGCGCCATGCGACTACGCGGTGCTGTGGGCGCCCTCGCCCGCCCTGCTCGACCAGCTGGCGCATGTGAAGGCGATCTTCCTGATGGGCGCCGGCGTCGACGCGATCCTGAAATTCGGCGACGCCCTGCCCCATGTGCCGGTAATCCGCCTCGGCGACGCCGGCATGGGCGAGCAGATGGTGGAATACGTGGCGTATGCCGTGCTGCGCTACTTCCGCCGCTTCGACGAGTACGAACAGCAGGCGCGCCAGGGCGCGTGGAACCCGCTCGCGCCGCGTCAAAAAGACGAGTTCACGGTCGGCGTGCTGGGGCTGGGCAAGCTCGGCATCCCGGTGGTGCAGGCGCTGCGCCAGCTGGGCTTTCCGGTGCGCGGCTGGAGCCGCACGCCGAAGATTCTTCCGGGCGTGGACTGCTACGCCGGCATGGCATCGCTCGACGATTTCCTGGCCGGGACGCGGGTGCTGGTCTGCATGCTGCCGCTGACGCCGGACACCAATAACCTGCTCGACCGCGCGCGGCTGTCGAAGCTGCCCGAAGGGGCGTACCTGGTCAACGTGGCGCGCGGCGCCCAGGTTGCCGAGCCGGACCTGCTGGGCCTGATCCGCTCCGGCCACATCCGGGGCGCCACGCTGGATGTGTTCCGCAACGAACCGCTGCCGGCGCCGCATCCGTTCTGGAGCGAGCCGCGCATCACCATCACGCCGCACATCTCGGCGCTCACGGTACGCGAGGAAGCCGTGCGCCAGATCGCGCACAAGATTCAATTGCTCGAACAGGGAGAACACGTCGCCGACGTGGTCGACCGCAACCGGGGATACTGAAAAATGAACCTGCCAAAACAAGTCAAGATCGTCGAAGTCGGCCCGCGCGACGGGCTGCAGAACGAAAAAGAGGCCGTATCGGCCGCCGTGAAGATCGAACTGGTCGACCGCCTGTCGCGCGCCGGCTTCGCCAACATCGAGGCGGCTTCCTTCGTGTCGCCGAAATGGGTGCCGCAGATGGCGACCAGCCTTGACGTCATGGCCGGCATCGCCCGCCGTCCGGGCACGATCTATTCGGCGCTGACGCCGAACATGCAGGGCTTCGAAGCGGCGCTGGCCGCGAAGGCGGATGAAGTCGTGATCTTCGGCTCGGCCTCGGAAGCCTTCTCGCAAAAGAACATCAACTGCTCGATCGCCGAATCGATCGCGCGCTTCGAGTCGGTGGCGCAAGCCGCCAGGCAGCACGGCCTGCGCCTGCGCGGCAGCATCAGCTGCTCGTTCGGCTGCCCCTACCAGGGCGAGGTGCCGCTGGACGCCGTCGCCGACGTGGTGGCGCGCATGCGCGACCTGGGCTGCGACGAGATCGACATCGCCGACACGATCGGCGTCTCGACCCCGAGAAAAACCCAGGCCGTGATGGAGACTGCGGCGCGCGCCTTCAGGCTGGAAGGCATCTCCGGCCACTTCCACGACACCTACGGCCAGGCCTTGGCGAACATCTACGCCAGCCTGGAAGTGGGCGTGGCGATCTTCCACTCGTCGGTGTCGGGCCTGGGCGGCTGCCCGTATGCGAAGGGCGCGACCGGCAACGTCGCCACCGAAGACGTGGTCTACCTGATGAACGGCCTGAGCATCGAGACCGGCATCGATCTCGACCAGGTGGTGGAGGCCGGCCATTTCATCTCGCAGCAGCTGGGGCGCAAGGGCGTGAGCCGGGCGGGGAATGCGCTGCTGGCGAAACGCGCAGGGTGATTCGACGTGAGCGTGGGCACGGTGTGCCCACCGTATCGCTACGCGGAAATGAAAAAAGCCGACGATCGCTCGTCGGCCTTTTCGGTATACTTGGTCGGAGTACAAGGATTCGAACCTTGGACCCTCTGGTCCCAAACCAGATGCGCTACCGGGCTGCGCTACACTCCGAAGACAGCCATCATAACGTCCGCGGGGGTCCCGGTCAAGGAAAGCACCCGCGAACGTGCGCGAATGTGTGCGTTCGAGGCTTTCCGGCACAGAATCGATGGGAGCTGCCGTGAATGCCGTAATCGACCATTTTCCGGATGCGGGCGATGCCGCCCTCCCCGACCGCAGGCAAGTGGCGCGTATCGCAGCGGGCATCGCCATCTCGCTGGCCGTGCACGCATTGTTGTTATCCAGCTACCGCCAGCCGCGGCCGGCCGCCCTGCCTGCACACGCCACCGAACCTTTGACCGTGCGCCTGCAGGAGCCGGAGAAGCTGCCGGCGGCCGAAGCCGTGCCGCCTGCGGCGCAGCCCGAGCCGCGCGCCAGGCCGGCCCAGCGTTCCCGCCCTGCCCGCCGCATCATCGCCGTGCCGCCGCCGGCGGCGCCGGCCGACAAGGAACCATTCAAGGTCGACACCCAGCCGGCGGCTCCTGCCGATACCGCGCCGCGCTTCAACCTGGATGCCGCACGCAGCGTCGCGCGCGCGGTGGCGAACGAGCCGGATCCGGCCAGGGCGGGCACGGCGCTGGAACGCCTGCCGCCTCCGCCTTTGCAGACGGAAACGAAGCTGGAGCGGGCGATCAAGGCGGCCAAGCGGCCGGATTGCAAGGATGGCGTGCCGGGAGGATTGCTGGCGCCGATCTACCTGATGATGGACAAGAAGGATAGTGGGTGCAAGTGGTGAACGGTCGCTCGAGCAGCTACGGTCGTTCCCGCTTTCTACCACCGTCGTCCCCGCGCAGGCGGGGACCCAAGTTTGACGAGCCGTCGAAACGCATGCAACTTGGGTCCCCGCCTTCGCGGGGACGACGGTTCAAACTGCGGGGACGACGGTTCAAACTGCGGGGGCGACGGTTCAGGCTTCACCCTTGATCTGCAACGCCCGCTCATACAAGGCATTCTTCTTCCGCCCCGTGATCTGCGCCGCCAGGTTCGCCGCCTGCTTCACGGAGCACTCCGTCAACAGGATCTGCAGGATCCGCTCGGCCTCCGCCTCGCCCTCGTCGCCGGCCGGCGCCGCGCCTTCGACCAGGACCACGAATTCGCCGCGCTCGCGGTGCTGGTCGGCCTTGACCCAGGCCAGCGCCTCTTTCAGCTCGCAGCGGTGGATCTCTTCGAACATCTTGGTCAGCTCGCGCGCGAACACCACCTGGCGGGTCGGTTCGAACACGCTCGCCAGGGCTTCGACGCAATCGGTGATGCGGTGCGGGGCTTCGTAGATGACCAGGGTCGAGCTCACGGTCTTGAGCTGGGCCAGTTCGGTTTCGCGCTGTTTCGCCTTGGCCGGCAGGAAGCCGACGAAGTGAAAGCGGTCGTTCACCAGGCCGCTGGCCGACAGCGCCGTGACCGCCGCCGAGGCGCCCGGCACCGGCACCACGTTCAGGCCGGCGTTGCGCACCGCGTCGACGATGCGCGCGCCGGGGTCGGAGACCGCAGGCGTGCCGGCGTCCGACACCAGCGCCACGCGCTCGCCCGCGCGCAGGCGCTGCACCAGTTTCTCGGCCGCCTCGCGCTCGTTGTGCTGGTGGGCCGCCACCATCTGCTTGTTCAGGCCGAAGCGCGTCAGCAGGGCGCCGGTCTTGCGCGTGTCCTCGCAGGCGACGACGTCGGCGATCATCAGCACGTGCAGGGCGCGCAGGGTGATGTCGGTGACATTGCCGATCGGTGTGGCCACCACGTACAGCGTTGCGGTAGGATAGGACTGCTGGGCTGCCTCGCCCAGGACGGGCAAGTTGGCGATCTGGCTGGACTGGGTGACGGTCATGTGTGGGGATCGGATGCTGATTAAAAATCTCAAAGCGCTGGGCGCAAGCCTGGCAATGGTGCTGATGGCCGGCTGCAGCACGGTAAGCCTCGACGAGCCGCAGGGATTGTGCGCGCCCGGTGGCGCAAACACAAGTCCCAGGAGCGGCGACTACGCCTGCCCCGAGCGCGCGCCCGCGCCGCCGCCCAGCTACGTGCCGCCGCCGCGCGAGCCGGAACCGGCGCCGGTGCAGACCCGGCCGATCCAGTTGCCCGGCCGGGAATCCAGCAGCGTGCAGCCGGGCGCCTTGCGGAACCTTGGCCCGGTCCGGGTCGCCCTGCTGCTGCCGATGCATTCCTCTTCGCTGGGCGCCGCCGCCGATTCGGTGCGCGCCGGCTTCATGGCCAGCGTCGAGCGCGACGGCGCCGGGATCGAGGTCGAACTGGTGCCCACCGGCGACAGCACCGACGATACGCTGGCCGCCTATTCCCGTGCCGCCGCCTCGCACGACGTGGTGGTCGGCCCGCTGGCCCGCCCCGCCGTCAGCGCACTGGCCCTCGGCGGCGGCGTGAGCCGCCCGACGGTTGCCCTGAACCATCCCGAACCGCGCGGTTACTTGCCGCGAGGCATGGTGGTGGCCGGCCTCTCGGTCGAGGACGAAGCACGCCAGGCCGCCGAGTGGGCGGCGCGCGAGCATCCGCATGGACGCGTGCTGATCCTCACCAGCAATGCCCCCTGGGCCCAGCGCGCCGCCGCCGCCTTCGAAGCGCGTTGGAGCGAACTCGGCCATACAGGCCAGCGCTACAGCGTGCCGTCCGCCGACGGCCGCGTGGATCCGGCCGCCATCTCCGAACTGAAGATGCGGCTCGACGTCGATCCGCCCGAGCTGATGTTCGCCGCGCTCGATGTGACCGAGCTGCGCCAGGTGCGCGCTCGCACCGGCTCCGCCATCCCCTGCTACGTCGGCAGCGCCGGCAATCCGGGCCGCTCGCCCGGCATGGGCCTGCCGGAGCTGGACGGCCTGCGCGTGGTCGACCTGCCGTGGCTGGTGCGGCCGGACAACCGCGCCGTGATGATGTATCCGCGTCCGCTCGAGGCCGAGCAGGCGCCGACCATGAACCGCCTGTACGCGCTCGGCATCGACGCCTTCCTGGTCGCGCGCGAGCTGGCCCTGCGCCCGGGCGAGCCTTTCGTCATCGATGGCGTCACCGGCCACCTGGAGGTGGATACCAACGGCAACCCGCCCGGCAATGCGCGCCTGCGCCGGCGCGAAGCCATGGCGGTCTACCGCGGCGGCGACTTCGAGCCCGTCGAGGCGGGACCCTGAGATGTGGCCGGCCCGCCTGTCGCCGAAGCAGGAACAGGGCCGGAAAGGGGAAGCATCGGCGCTGGCGTATCTTCAACGCCACGGTTTAGTACTGATCGAAGCGAACTTCCGGTGTAAATTGGGCGAGATCGACCTCGTCATGCGCGAGGGCGCGACCCTGGTCTTCGTCGAGGTGCGCCAGCGCGCCGACCGTTCGCGCGGCGGGGCCGCCGCCAGCATCACCCCGGCAAAGATCCGCCGCATCATCCGCGCCGCCCAGGTCTACCTGCAGCGTTTCGAGCGCCTGCCGCCCTGCCGCATCGACGTCGTCGCGATCGATGGCGCCCGGCTGGAATGGTTACGGAACGCCATCGAAACCGCTTGAAATGTAAGCATTTCTTACTCCACTTGTGCGGTAGGCGTTGCCACTGCACTATAATCTTCGACCATGAATACTCAACGCATCCTCGCCCATTTCCAGGAAAGCGCCGAACTCAAACTGAAGTCGGGCCAGCTGCTGGCACAACCCATTTCCCAGGCCATCGAACTGATGTTCAATGCCCTGTCCAACGGCAACAAGATCCTGGCATGCGGCAATGGCGGTTCCGCCGGCGACGCCCAGCACTTCGCTGCCGAGCTGGTCGGACGCTTCGAGCGCGAGCGTTTCCCGCTGCCCGCGATCTCGCTGAGCACCGACACCTCGATCATCACGGCGGTCGGCAACGACTACAGCTTCAACGAAATCTTCAGCAAGCAGGTGCAGGCCCTGGGCCAGGCCGGCGACATCCTGCTGGCGATCTCGACCTCCGGCAACTCCGCCAACGTGCTGGCGGCCGCCGAAGCGGCGCTCGAACGCGAAATGCGCGTCGTCGCCCTGACCGGCAAGGATGGCGGCAAGCTGGGCCAGCTGCTGACCGATGCCGATGTCCATATCAACGTGCCGCACGCACGTACCGCGCGCATCCAGGAAGTGCACCTGGTGGCGATCCACAGTATCTGCGACGGCCTCGACGTCGCCCTGTTCGGAGAAGAAGATGCAAGTTAAGAAAGCCGTCCTGACCGCTGCCGTGCTCGCTTCGCTGATGGCATCCCTGCAAGGCTGCGTGGCCGTGGTGGCCGGCGGCATGGTGGCCGGCGCGGTGGCGACCACCGACCGCCGCACCCTGGGCGCCCAGACCGAGGACAAGGCGATCGCCGTGAAGGCCGAGACCCACCTGCCGCAGATCGTCGGCGACGCCGGCCACGTCAACGTCAACAGCTACAACCGCAAGGTGCTGCTGACCGGCGAAGTGCGCGACGAAGCGATGAAGCAGGCCGTCGAGAAGGACGTGCGCAGCATCACCAACGTCGACAACGTGATGAACGAGCTGATCGTCGCCGGTCCGTCGAGCTACACCTCGCGCTCGAGCGACGCCCTGATCACCAGCAAGGTCAAGCTGAGCCTGGCCGACAAGAAGACGGTCTCGGCCAATTCCTTCAAGGTGGTCACCGAGCGCGGCAATGTCTACCTGATGGGCCTGGTGACCCAGCGCGAAGGCAATATCGCGGCCCAGGTGGCACAGGGCGTGTCGGGCGTGATGAGCGTGACCAAGATGTTTGAGTACATCAGCGAAGAAGACCTGCGCGCGATGCAGCCGCAGCAGGCACAGGCCCAGTAAGCGCACGGAAATGGCGGCGAGCCTATAATGGGCTCGTCGCCCGTTCACGGATGAGATGCCCCTCATGATCGCACCTGCTTCCCCCCGTTCCTGGATCAAGCCGGCCGCCATCGGCGCCGCCGTGCTGGCGATCGCCGGAATCGGCTTCGCCGCCTTCAGCCAGCAGCCGGCTGCCCCCGACGTCACCTTCATCAGCATCGACGGCCAGAAGATCAGCTCGCAGGACTTGCGCGGCAAGGTCGTGATGGTCAATTTCTGGGCCACTTCCTGCGCCACCTGCGTGAAGGAAATGCCGCAGATGGTCGAGACCTACAACAAGTTCCGCAACCAGGGCCTGGAATTCGTCGCCGTCGCGATGAGCTACGACCCGCCGAACTACGTCCTGAACTACGCCGAGACCCGCAAGCTGCCGTTCAAGGTCGCGCTCGACTCCGGCGGCGACCTGGCCAAACAGTTCGGCGACGTGGCCATGACCCCGACCACCTTCGTCATCGGCAAGGACGGCAAGATCCTCAAGCGCTATCTGGGTGAACCGGATTTCGCGTCGCTGCATGCGCTGCTGCAGAAGTCACTTGCAGCCAGCTGAGTTCCCGCAAGCCCTGCCCGTCGGCTTGGCCCAAGCTTGATACATTCGCTGGCAAAGGAGTCTTTGATGCGCAAGCTGTTCCGGTCTTCCCTCCTGTTCCCGCTCCTGCTGGCGGGCTGCACGAGTGTCGACCCCGGCTTGCGCGAAACCGTCGTCCTGCACTACCAGCACGTCGCGAACGTGCACCGGATCGACTTCACGACCCCGGTGCCGCTGCGCCACAACGAAGCCGTCCGTTCCGTGCTGCCGCTGCAGTCGCAAGGCTTCTGGGCCGTGTTCGTGCTGTGCAGCGCGGACGTCACCGGCCCCGCCGTGCCGGCCTTCTATTACGACGTCGACCGCTTCCGCGTGCAGTTCGGCGGCCGGCGCTTCGGACCGCTGCGTCCCTACACGCTGCGGCTGGACGACTCGGTCGAGCTGAACACGCGCACCGACACCGCCGCCATCGTCGATGCCATCGCGTCGGAAATCTACGAAGGCCCGACCAGCCAGGTGTTCCAGCACGGCTTCCATCCGAACCTCGACTACCGCTTCGCGATCTACATCCCGCAGGACCTGCCCGGGTATGCGGGCGAGGAATTGCCTCTGCGCTATGTCGGCGGCAACACCTTGGTGCTGGGAAATGGCACGCCGCCATCCGACATCCCGGTGGCGGGCGGGAACGGCGCCGGCATCACGGCGCGCTGCCGGCCTTGATTTGCCCGCATTGAGGTAAGCTTCTCCCCATTGGCAGTGCATGCAATGAATAGCAGGAGGAAGCATGAGCGCAGCGAACGACACGATGACGGTCGAGCAGGCCTACCGGACCATGCTGGCCTTCCTCGAACGCGAGGTCGACCTGACCGAATCCAGCGACCTGGCGGACCTGGTGAGCGAATACAAGCTCGGAGCCGATGGCCACACCCGGGATCCGGCGATCTGGGAAGCGTGGCTGGACGCCGCGGCCAAAGCCAAGGGAACCGGCAAGCCGGCCTGACCGGGGTCGGCCTTGCTTCCTCCTCTCGAACTCATTGCACGTCTCGGCCTGGCGGCATTGCTGGGCGGTGCGATCGGATTCGAACGCGAGCGCCTGTCCTGGGCCGCCGGCCTGCGCACCCACATGCTGGTGAGCGTCGGCGCCTGCCTGTTCATGCTCGTGTCGTCCTATGGATTCATGGACGTGCTGGACCACGAACACGTCTCGCTCGATCCTTCGCGCGTGGCGGCGCAGGTGGTGTCCGGCATCGGCTTCCTGGGCGCGGGATCGATCCTGTTGCGCGGCGAGATCGTGCGCGGCCTCACCACGGCCGCCAGCCTGTGGACGGTGGCGGCGGTCGGCCTGGCGGCCGGCGGCGGGCTGTATCTTGCCGCCGTGTCGGCCACCATCGTCATCCTGATCATCCTGGCCGGCATCAAGCCGCTGGAACGCTGGTATTTTTCTTCCAGACAAAGACGTGAGGTGATGATTTCCGCCGAACGGGGACGCCTGACGCTGCACGTGCTGGAACAGGAACTCGGCCCCGTCACCGGCCGCATCAGCACCTTCATCGTCCAGCAGCAGGGAGAGGAATCGACCATGGACGATGTGCTGATCGTGTTTTCGCGCATGTCCGAGAACGATTTCCAGGCCCTGATCGACAAGCTGCAGCGCATCCCCGGCGTGCTCAAGCTGGACGCCAAGGGGCGCACCGAGCGGCGGGTCCGCTGAAGCGGCTTACCAGCGGCCGCGCTCCCTTTTCCCCTGCCGCTTGCGCGCCGCCGCGTTCTGCTGCTGCAGCAGTGAATCGACGCGCTCGGAAGCCTCGCGCGCCAGTTGCTGGGCCAGCTCGATGCTGGGGAAGTAGTCCGGCATCCGATACCCCAGCCAGGCATAGGCCGAATACATGCGGCAGGTGTCCTCGACTTCCTGCAGGTTCTGCCAGAATAGTTCCTGTGGATGCGGCTGGAGCTTGCAGATCCGCTTTTTCGCCAGCGATTGCGCCCAGTGGCTCCAGGCGCTCTCCAGGGTCGGCACCCTGGTCGAGATCGGCACGAGCGACAGCGTGAACTTCTCGGCCACGCTCAGGTCGAGGGTGTCGAGCCATTCGGCGCGTTCGTTCTGCTCTTCGGTAATGCGCGGGTAGAAAAAGCCGTCCGGCACATCGATGTTGTGCACGAAGCGGCGCAGCAGTTTCACCAATGAGGTCTCGCCCGTCACCGAGGCAATGCGGTGCAATTGTTCGAGCGAAGGCGCGACCGCGAAGCCGCTGGCCGGCACCGGCGGGATCTTCTCTTTCATGAGCGAGCGCATGATGTCGTGGGTGTCGTCGTCGTAGCCGGCGACGAAACCCTCTTCATGCACGCCGTAGCGCCCTGCCCGCCCGGCGATCTGCCTGGCCAGCGCGGCCGGGATTTCCTCCTCCTCGACACCGTTGTATTTCACGGCGGTGGTCATCACGATGCGCTGGATCGGCATGTTCAGGCCCATGGCCAGCGCGTCGGTGCCGACCACGATGTCGGCCTGGCCTTCGCGGAAACGCTCGGCCTGGGCGCGCCGCACTTCCGGAGATAAATTGCCGTAGACGGTGGCGACCGACAGGCCGGTTTCCGTGATCATGTCGCGCCACATCAGCACGTCGCGCCGCGAAAAGGCAATCACCGCATCGCCGCGCCGCAGGTTCCTGATCTTGCGCACGGCGCCCGGTTCCATCGACAGCGGCGCTTTTCTCTTGAGCACGTGCACCTCGAGCGGGCATTCCAGGCGCTCGGCCAGGGCCTCGATCGCGCGCCGCGCTTCCGGCGCCCCGACCAGGTAGACGACCGACGCGGGCGCCCCGCATACGGCCGCGGTCCAGGCGGCGCCGCGGTCGCGGTCGGCCAGCATCTGGATCTCGTCGATCACCGCCACCTCGACCTTCGTCCTGGTATCCAGCATCTCGACGGTGCTGGCGACGTGGGTCGCGTTCTCGGCCAGGCGCCGCTCTTCGCCCGTGACCAGGCTGACGGCCAGCGGCTCGCCGTCTTCCCGCACCACGCCTTGCAGGCGTTCGTAGTTTTCCAGTGCCAGCAGGCGCAGCGGGGCGAGGTAGACGCCGCTTTCGGCCTGGGCCAGGTGTTCCATCGCGCGGTGGGTCTTGCCGGAATTGGTCGGGCCCAGCAGGGCGACGAAGCGGCGCGCCATCTTGCTGGCGACGTCGAAGGATTGCGGGTACTCGGCCAGGTTGATGCTTTCCTTGGTGCGCGCGGCATGGCGCTCTTCCTGGTCGCGCTCGATGGCGTGGTCGAGGCGCTGGCGGATGCGCTCGAACACGTATTCGGCCGGCTCGGAGGTCTCCAGTTCTTCCAGCACGTGCAGGAACAGCATCGGATCGAAGCCGGCGTCGTCGCACTGGTCGGCGATCTCGCGCACGAATTCCTCGACGTCCTGGTTCAGGTCGTCGATGGCGTCGCGGGTGGCGCGCTCCTCGATCAGCTCGCGCCGCGCGCCGAGGTCCATCTTGCGCCACTTGCTGGGCTTGGCCAGCACGCCGCGCGCCGGCACCAGGCGGTAGTCGACGTGCAGGCCGTCCACGCGCACCGCGCCGGAAAAACGGATGAACACGCGGCCTTCCATCTTGACCAGCTCGGCGCCGCGCTCGTGCAGCTTCAGTTCGCGCTCGAGGAAGGCGTCGTCGTCCTGGGTGTCGTCTGCGTGGTCGTCGGCGGGATGGCGGGAATGGTGTTGGCTCATGTTCTTGTTTGCACGGGCTTCGGTTGTCGCCAATATAGCGCGGATGGGGCGCGGGCTACGTTCGGCAAGCCACGAAATGAAAAAAGCGTGGGCGGGGCCGCCCACCCCACGGGAATCCCCGCCAGGGTGGGCGGCCTCCGCCCACGCGTGTCGCTCGAAGAAGAAGCGGCTGGCTTACGCGGCCACGCCCGCCTCGTGCGCCTGCTGGTCCGCATGGTACGAGGAACGCACCATCGCGCCCACGGCGGCGTGCACGAAGCCCATCTCGTAGGCCTTCTCTTCGAACATCTTGAAGGTGTCCGGGTGCACGTAGCGGCGCACCGGCAGGTGCGAGTTCGACGGCGCCAGGTACTGGCCGATGGTCAGCATGTCGATGTCGTGCTCGCGCATGTCGCGCATCACTTCGAGGATTTCCTCGTCGGTCTCGCCCAGGCCCACCATCAGGCCGGACTTGGTCACGGCGTTCGGGTACTTGGCCTTGAAGTCGCGCAGCAGCTCCAGCGAGTGCTTGTAGTCGGCGCCCGGGCGCGCTTCCTTGTACAGGCGCGGCACGGTTTCCAGGTTGTGGTTCATCACGTCCGGCAGGCCGTCGGCGAAGATGTTCAGCGCCTTTTCCAGGCGGCCGCGGAAGTCCGGCACCAGCACTTCGATCTTGGTGTTCGGGCTCAATGCGCGCGTCTTCTGGATGCACTCGACGAAGTGGCCGGCGCCGCCGTCGCGCAGGTCGTCACGGTCGACCGAGGTGATCACGACGTAGGACAGGCGCAGGTCGGCGATGGTCTTGGCCAGGTTGCCCGGCTCGTTCACGTCCAGCGGATCGGGACGGCCGTGGCCGACGTCGCAGAACGGGCAGCGGCGGGTGCACTTGTCGCCCATGATCATGAAGGTCGCGGTGCCCTTGCCGAAGCATTCGCCGATGTTCGGGCAGCTCGCTTCTTCGCACACCGTCACCAGGTTGTTGGCGCGCAGGATGTCCTTGATCTCGTAGAAGCGCGAGGAGGCGGTGGCGGCCTTCACGCGGATCCAGTCCGGCTTCTTCAGGCGCTCGTGCTGCTCGATCGGTACGATCTTGATCGGGATGCGCGAAGTCTTGTCCGCGCCCTTTTGCTTGGCGCTGGCGTTGTAGGCAGCTGCTGCGGCATTGCCGGTATCGATTTCGGAAGTCATGTGCTCTTTACCCTGCTAGGGTCTCGGTTGGTTTGTTCGGTGCGGCCTGCACTTCGTCTTGCGACAGGTGACTGGCCAGGGCCTGGGCCAGTGCCTGCTGGACGTCGGCCAGCGGCGCTTCCACGCCCATGGTGCGCATGTCCACCGTGGCCAGCCCGGAATAGCCGCACGGGTTGATCCAGGTGAAGGGGGACAGATCCATCGCCACGTTCAGCGAGACGCCGTGGTAGGTGCAGCCGTTGCCGCGCACCTTCAGGCCGAGGGCGGCGATCTTGGCGCCCTTGCGCGGTCCTTCGGCGATATAGATGCCGGGGGCGCCTTCGACGCGTTCACCCGCCAGATTATACGCCGCCAGCACGTCGATGACTGCCTGCTCGATCTTGTGCACGAACTGGCGCGCATACAGCTTGCCGCCCGGCTTGTTGCGGCGCAGGTCCATCAGCAGGTAAATCACGACCTGGCCGGGACCGTGGTAGGTCACCTCGCCGCCGCGGTCGGTCTGCACCACCGGGATGTCGTGCGCGCTCAGGATGTGGCCGCGGTCGGCGCCGAGGCCGAGCGTGTACACCGGCGGGTGCTCGACGATCCAGAGTTCGTCGGGGGTGTCGGGCGTGCGCGCGTCCGTGAAGGCACGCATGGCGGCGAAGATGGTGTCGTAATCTGCGCGGCCGAGCTCACGGATGGCAGGGCGGTTCGCTGGCATGGAAACTGTGGGAACAGGAATGGAATGCCTCGACATTATAAGCCAGGCCCATGTCCTCTGCCCGCAGCCCCTGCGGAAGTGTTGCCAAGTGTTGCTTGGAACCTACCGCAGGAGGCCGGGGGAAGCAGATGGCGATGACTGGCAAGCGCGGGCAAGGCGCGAGGAGGACGCATGGCGGGCCATGCTACGACGAGCAACGCTGTCCCCGCTTGCTAGGCGCGCCAGCAGCGACTCCGGCCTGCTGGGGTAGGTTCTACAGGACGACTTTGACCATCGGATGGGCCGACAGCTCGGTGTACAGCTTGTCCAGCATCTCTCGGCTGGTTGCACGAACGACCACGGTCAGGCCGGTATAGGTGCCCTTCGACGAAGGACGCACTTCCATCTTGCCTTCGTGGAAAGTCGGGTCGTGCAGGACGATCAGCTCGAGGATGGTCGGGGCGAAGTCCTCATGCGTCGCGCCCATCACCTTGATCGGGAAATCGCTGGGGTATTCGATGAGGGATTCTTTCGGGTCCATGGCCGCTCCTGTAAAACCCGCATTGTAGCCAAAGTCCCGGGATCGCGCCGGGCAAGGCCGGCCGCGATCCCGGACGCCGGGCCGGATCAGCGTTCGGCCTGGCGGGCGCGCTCGTCGCCGCGCCTGCGCTCGTCGGCCTTGGCGGGCGCCGGACGGGAGGGGGCGCTGGCCTGGGGCGGCGGCGGCGCCTGGTGTACCACCGGCGCCGGAGCGGGGGCGGGCGCGGGCGCGGGAGGCGGCGCGGCGCGCTGCGGCGCTTCGCGGACACGCTCGCCATCGCCGCGGTGCGGACGCTCGAACCGGGCTTCGGCCATGGGCTGCGGCGCCGCCAGCTGCACCGGCTGCGGTGCCGGGAGCGCGGGCGCGATGGCGGCGTGCTGGACCGGCGCGGGCGGCGCCGCCGTCGTTACCGGCGCCGCAGAAGGAACCGGACGGCGCTCATGGCGCTCGCCCTCATCGCGGCGGTCGCGGCGCGGCTCGCCGTCATCGCGGCCGTCATGGCCGCCACGCCGGTCGCGGCCATCGCGGCCATCGCGGCGGTCGGCATCCCAGTCGCGGCGCTCCTGGCGCGGCCAGCCCTGGGCGCCAGGCGGCGCGGCCGGGGGCTGGAACACGGGTGCGCCACTCGTCAGCGGCTGCGGCGTGGGCGCCACGTGCGGCGTCGGGCTCACCACCGGCTGCGGCGCCGGAGACATGTGCGGCGTCGGGCTCACCACCGGCTGGGGCCGTGCCGGCGCCGGCATCGGCACCAGGCCGGGCGCCTGCTGCTGTTGCTGCTGCACGGTGAGCGGCTGCGGCGGACGCTGGCGCACGAAGCCGTCGCGCTCGGCGCGCGCGGTGTCGATGCGGTCCGGGCGGCCGTCGCCGTTGCGGTCGATGCGTCCGGTCTCGATGCGGTCGGGACGGCCATCATGGTCGCGGTCGACGCGGCCGTCCTGGAAACGGTCCGGGCGGCCGTCATGGTCGCGGTCGCGGTCGGCGCGGCCGGCCTGGAAGCGGTCCGGGCGGCCGTCGTGGTCGCGATCGGCCATGCCGCCGCGCTGCGGCCGGTTGGGCGGCGCCGGCGGCGCGCTGCCCGAGGGCACGCCGTTCTGCACCAGGGTCGGCGGCACGGTGGCGATCGGCGCGCGCGGCACGTTGACCCGGCCGCCGGGGCCGAAGCGGTCCTGCGGCACCACGGTCAGGCCTTGCGGCCGGTAGTCGCGCCCGCGATGCCGGTCGGTCCGCACATGGCTGTTCAGCCAGCGCAGGTGCTCGTCGGAGGTGCGGTAAGAGGGCACGTAGCGGTCGTACGGCGACAGCGGATACCAGCCGTAGCCAGGGCGGCGGCTGCGGTCGCGGAAGGTGATGTTCCAGTCGGCGCCGCCAACCCAGCCGACCAGCGCCGGCGCCCACACCAGGCGCTCGTGGCGACTGCCGGGGGCCCAGGCCCAGCGGCGGTTCACGTAGACCCAGCGTCCGTAGTGGAAGGGCGCATAGCCCCACGGCGCGTTGTCGACCCAGGTCCAGCCCCAGGGCTCGATCCAGGTCCAGCTGCCGTCGCGGTAGGGCACCCAGCTTGATGCGACGGCGGGAATCCACAGCGGGCCGTATTCGCTGTCCGCGCGCCAGCTGCCGTAGCGGTCCAGGTCTTCGTAGCCGGTCATCTCGGAGGTGACGTAGCGCGCCGACCGGGCATTGTCTTCGAGCCGGTCGCGCGAAGCCGACCAGCTGTCGAAGGCATCCTGCACGGCGCTGGCGGTGCGGATGTCGTCGTCGGTGATGTCGGCGCGCTTGCCGGCGCGGACCGCCAGCTGGGAGCCGCCCGCTTCGACCAGGGCCACGCCGTCGAACACCTTGACGCTGCTGGTGTCGCGCACGCGCTCGGCGTCGATGCGCATCCGGCCCGGCTGCTGCAGGCGCACGCGCGCCTGCGGCGTGACCAGTTCGAAGCCGCGCAATACATCCGCGTTCAGGACCCGCACGCTGGCGCTGCCGTAGTGCAGGCGCAGGCGGATGCTGTCGTCGTCCAGCTCGACGACGTCGAGCGAGGAATCGCCGTCCAGGCGGATCGAGGTCGAGCCGATGCGCAGCTCGGTGCGCGAGCCAGGGGCGGTGGTGAGCATATTGCCCGAGGTGACGGGCCAGTTGACCTGGGCCGGGCTCATCCCGCCACCGGCGTCGGCGCCGATGCTGACCTGGCCCTGGGTGAGCGCAACGCGGCCGACGCGGGCCGGCGGATCGGCTGCCACGGCCAGCGCGGACAGGGTGGTGAAGGCCAGCAGTACGGCCGACTTCAGGATCGGGTTGGGCATCGCAGTCTCCAGCGTGTCATGTTGTATGAAGATGCTACCCGGTTACAACGCACGAGCGTGCGAAAGGACGACGCCAGTTACAAATCGTTGCGAAATAGTTATTTCTACAATGACTCAGGTATGGCTGCGCTTGACCAGGAACAGCAGGCAGCCCATCGCCATCAGCACCCCGCCGAAGAAGCGGTTCTGCATCTTGACCGCGCGCTCGTCGCGGAAGAAGCGCTGCATCGACGAGGCGAGCAAGGCGTAGCCGTGCATCACGGTGGTGTCGATGGCCACCATGGTGACGCCGAGGATCGCCAGCTGCAGCAGCATCGAGCCTTCCTTGGAGATGAACTGGGGCAGCACCGCGACCATGAAGATGATCCCTTTCGGGTTGGTGGCGTTGGTGAGGAAACCGGTCAACACGCGGCGGCCGAACGAGGGATGGGCTTCCAGGCCGGCGGTCGGCACGCCGCTCGCCCTGGCTTCCGAACGCCACTGGCCGATGCCGAGCCAGATCAGGTACAGGGCGCCGGCGATCTTCACCGCAGTGAACACGGTATCCGAGGCCAGCACCAGCGAACCGACGCCGGCGCCGGCGATGACCAGCACCAGCATCAGGCCCAGCTGCAATCCCAGCACGGTGGCGCTGGCCTTCTTCAGCCCGTAGGCCAGGCCGTGCGACATCGACAGCACGGCGCCCGAGCCGGGCGAAATGGCGATCAGGACGCCGGCGATGACGAACGCGATCCAGGTGGAGAAAGGCATGCTGGGAAACCGGTAGGGAAGGGAGGAGATGCGTAAAACGGGCTGGGCACGCAGCGGCCGGCATGACGCCGGGCTGCGGCCCGCCGGGGGACAGCTTACTTCTTCTTCGGGTTGACGGCAGCCTTCAGGGTGGCGCCGGCAGCGAAGCGCGGGGTCTTCGACGCAGCGATCTTGATCACTTCGCCGGTTGCCGGGTTGCGGCCTTTGCGGGCAGCGCGCTTGGTGACCGAGAACGTGCCGAAGCCGGTGATACCGACCGTGTCGCCCTTCTTCAGGCGCTCGGTGATGATGTCGATGATGGTGTTCACTGCCTCGTTGGCAGCGGCACCGGACAGCTCGGTACGCTTCGCAAATTCAGCGATCAGTTCGCCTTTTTTCATAAATCCTCCGGGTTGAAAGAGCCGGAAGATTAGCATAATTAATTGCCATATGTAATCTCTTCGACAGGACGTACGCTGGCCGTACGCCCTGTCGTGGCGGGCTTCCTGCGTTTTGCAGGGTCAGGCGGGCGCGAACGGAGCCTCCTGCACAGCCAGTCGGGTGCGCAGGGCGGCGTTGATCAGGGTCTGGTAGCCGGTGCCGGTGCGCTCGGCGCGCGAGCGGAACTCGTCCAGCACCTCGTCGTCGAGGTAGATCGTGATGCGGGTCTTGCGCTTCGGCGGGCGGGCGCGGCGGCGCGGCGCGACCGGCAGATCGAGGTTGGTGAAATTGGCAAGGGTGGTGGTCATGGCATCTCCTTCGTCGGCAAGGCTGCTGCACCGCAGCCAATGTTGTCACTATACGTATGGCGCGGGGACGGCTCCGCCGGAAAGCGACGAGATGCAGATTTTCGGGGTTGAAACGCAAATAACGCGCCTGAACCGTGTGAAGAACTTGTGAAGCCTCGGTTAAGATGTGGCCATCTTGATATTGGGAGTGGAACAATGGCTGCAGGCAGTTTGCTGGCGTTAATCGACGATATTGCGAGCGTTCTCGACGATGTCGCCCTGATGAGCAAAGTCGCAGCCAAGAAGACCGCCGGGGTGCTGGGCGACGACCTGGCCCTGAACGCCCAGCAGGTTACCGGAGTGAGCGCCGACCGCGAACTGCCGGTGGTGTGGTCGGTGGCGCTGGGCTCGCTGAAGAACAAGGCGATCCTGGTGCCGGCCGCACTGGCGATCTCGGCCTTCCTGCCGCAGGCGATCACGCCGCTGCTGATGCTGGGCGGCGCCTACCTCTGCTTCGAGGGCTTCGAGAAGCTGGCCCACAAATTCCTGCACAGCCCGGCCGAGGATGCCGCCCACGAGGAGGAACTGGCACAGGCGCTGGCCTCCAACGCCGACATGTGCGAAGTCGAAAAGGAGAAGATCAAGGGCGCGGTGCGCACCGACTTCATCCTGTCGGCGGAAATCATCGTGATCGCGCTGGGCGTGGTCAACGAGCAGGGCGCGGCCTTCGGCGCCCAGGTCGCCGCCCTGGTCGCGGTGGCGATCGTCATGACGGTCGGGGTCTACGGCATCGTGGCCGGCATCGTCAAGATCGACGACCTCGGCCTGTATTTGAGCCGCAAGACCGGCAGTGCCGCGCGCGCGATCGGCAACCTGCTGCTGGCGGCCGCGCCGCGGCTGATGAAGTCGCTGTCGGTGATCGGCACCGTCGCCATGTTCATGGTCGGCGGCGGCATCATCGGCCATGCCTTCGAACCGCTGCACCACCTGGCGGAAAGCGCGGCCCACGCCGTCGCCGGGGTGCCGGTGCTGGGGGGCCTGCTGGCGGCCGTGACGCCGACCCTGATCGACGCCGTGGCCGGCGTGATCGTCGGCGGGCTCGTGCTGCTGGCGGTGACGCTGGTGCAGCGCCTGCGCGGGAAAAAATAGAACGGCGTTTACTCTTCCACCACCTTTTTCCCATCTCGCTTACACTGGCACCGCATCAGCTGCGCCGGCTCAGCATCGCCCCCAGCGCCAGCCCGACCCCGAACGCGCCGTAGACCACCGCCAGCGCCGGACGCGACAGGTGCTTTTCGTAGCCGGGCTTCAGGCGGTCCGGCGTGAGCTGGTAGTCGGTGAAGCAGGCCACGGCCGATGCCGCGGTGCCGGCACCCAGCGTGAGCGCCGGGTTCTTGCGGTCGAGCAGTCCGCCGCACAGGCGCTCGAAGATCACCGACCAGAACATGGCGCTGCCATGGTGGATCAGGTAGCCGGGCAGGGTGTAGCGCGCCGACGGGCGGTAATGGAGCGCCGCCTTGTCGCCCCAGATCCAGTGGCTGACGGCGTTGGTCGGAGCGTAGGCGCTGCCCGCTTCACGCCTGCCGAAGGCCGCCAGCGCCGCGGTCGACAGCAGGCTGGAGGTGACGCCGCCGACCAGGCCGCGCTGCAATGCAGTTTTCCATGGTTCCATATTTCCATGGTTCCATATCATCCTCGATGCTGGAAAGGAGAGTGAATGCGGATTTTGCTGACAGGAGCAAGCGGATTCATCGGGCAACACCTGCTGCACGCGCTGCTGGCCGAAGGCCACGAGGTCGTCTGCGCGGTGCGCCGGCCGCATCACAGCCCCATTCGAAACAGCAACGATCCACGCCTGTCCTTCATCCACGCCGACTTCACCAACGATACCGATAAATCCGTCTGGCTGGCGCGCCTTACCGGCATCGACGCGGTGATCAACGCGGTCGGCATCTTCCGCGAAAGCGGTGCGCAAACCTTCGAGAAATTGCACGTGCAAACGCCGCGCGCGCTGTTCGCGGCCTGCGCCGAATCCGGGGACGTGCACATGGTCGTGCAACTGTCCGCGCTCGGTGCGGATGACCATGCCGACACCGCCTACCACCTGTCGAAGAAGGCGGCCGACGACTACCTGGCCGCGTTGCCGGTGCGCGCCGCCATCGTCCAGCCCTCGCTGGTGTACGGCAGCGACGGCGCCAGCGCGCGCGTGTTCAAGGCGCTGGCCTCGATGCCCTTCGCCGTGCGCTTCGGCGACGCGCCCCAGCTGGTGCAGCCGGTCCACGTCGAGGATGTCGTCGCCGCCATCGTCGCGCTGCTGCGCCGGCGCCTGCATGTCGACCAGGGCGACGCGCCGCCAGCCCGCATGGCGGGCGGCACCGTGCAACGCGTCCCTCTGGTGGGGCCGCAGGCACTGTCCTTCACCGACTACCTGGCGGCCCTGCGTGCGTCGATGGACATGGGACGCCTGCGCGTGCTGCGCCTGCCGCCAGGCCTGGCGCGCGGGCTGGCGCGCTTCGGCCGCTGGCTGCCGGGCGGCCTGCTCGATCCGGAAGCCCTGCGCATGCTGGATCGCGGCAACAGCGGCGACCCCGGCCCGCTGTTGCGCCTGCTGGGACGGCCGGCGCGCCCGATCGCGTCCTTCGTGCTGGAGCCGCGCGCCGAACGCGCGCGCGCAAAGCTCGACTGGCTGCTGCCCATCCTGCGCATCGGCATCGCGCTGGTATGGATCGTCACCGCCATCGTCTCCGCCTTCGTGTATCCGGTGGCGGACAGCTACGCACTGCTGGCGCGCACCGGCATCCCCGAAGGGCTGCGGCCCCTGATGCTGTACGGCGCCGCGGCCTGCGACATGCTGCTGGGCCTGGGCATCCTGTTCCTGAAACAAAGGCGCTGGCTATGGCTGGCACAATTGGGGCTGATCGGCTTTTATACGGTGGTGATCGCGTGGAAGCTGCCCGAGTTCCTGGTCCACCCCTACGGGCCGCTGACCAAGAACCTGCCGATGCTGGCGGCGATCTGGCTGTTGTACCAGCTTGAAGATGAGGAGAGGAGGTGATGGATTATGTCGTCGTGAAATGGCTGCACATCCTGTCGTCGACCTTCCTGTTCGGCACCGGGATCGGGTCGGCCTGGTACATGCTGTTCGCGAACGTCAGCCGCGACGTGCGCGCGATCGCCGTGGTCAGCAGGTACGTGGTCATCGCCGACTGGCTGTTCACGGCCACCACCGCGGTCCTGCAGCCGGCCACCGGCTACTACATGATGCGACTGGCCGGCTATCCCTTCTCCAGCCGCTGGATCATGTGGTCGGTCGCGCTGTACGTCATGGCCGGCGCCTGCTGGCTGCCGGTGGTGTGGCTGCAGATGCGCCTGCGCGACCTCGCGGCCGAGGCGGCGCGCAATGGCACCGAACTGCCGCCGCTGTACTGGAAATATTTCAAGACCTGGGTTGTGCTGGGCGTGCCGGCCTTCATCGCCTTCGTCTTCATTTTCTGGTTCATGGTCAGCAAGCCGGTCTAGGCTGCGCCGCCGGCGCAGGTTTTTGGGTATGTTGGTTCATCCATTTCATTGACAGGACGGAGGAACCCATGCGAAAAATGATCATGATGGCCATCGCCGGCTTTCTGCTGAAAAAAGTGCAGTCGCGTTTCATGAAGCAGACGTATCACGCGAATCCGGTGCGGCGCTATTGACGGCGCCGGCGCTCTGCAAGGCCCGTTCCTGATGCCAGGACGGGCTTTTTTTCATCTGGACGCTGGCGCAGGGGCGTGCCGACCGTGCGCCAGGCCACTGATCATTGGAGCCACAATGATGTCCCGGCCGGGCGGGCACGGTGGCCCGCAGGCGCAACACCGATGGACGGAGGGCAACGATGCGGGCTTACCAGATTCTCCCCGGCGATGGCATCGACGGGCTGCAGTGCGTGGATTTTCCTGCCCGTGAGCTGGGCACCGGCGAAGTGCGGGTGCGCGTGCATGCGGTGTCGCTGAATTACCGGGACCTGATGGTTGCGAGCGGCAATTACCTGGTCAACGTCGACGACCCGATCATCCCCTGCTCGGACGGCGCCGGCGAAGTGCTGGGGGTGGGCGCGGGCGTGAGCCGGGTGCAGGTGGGCGACCGCGTGGCCGCCTCCTTCTTCCCGTACTGGCAGGACGGCCCGACCGGACCGGACAAGATCCGCCACGCGCTGGGCGGCGACATCGACGGCATGCTGGCCGAACAGGTCGTGCTGTCGGAGGAAGCGCTGGTCAAGCTCCCGCCGGGAATGAGCTTCGTCGACGCCTCCACCATGCCCTGCGCCGGCGTGACCGCCTGGAATGCGATCTTCGAATCCAGCAATGGCATCCGCCCGGGCGACACGGTGCTGCTGCTGGGTACGGGCGGCGTGTCCGTGCTGGGCCTGCAGCTGGCCAGGGCGGCCGGCCTGCGCACCATCATCACCTCGTCCAGCGACGAAAAACTGCAGCGCGCAAGGGAATTGGGGGCGCATCACACGGTCAACTACCGCACCTTCCCCGAATGGCAGGAAGAAGTGCTGCGCCTGACGCATGGCGCCGGCGCCCACGTGGTGCTGGAAGTGGGCGGGCAGGGCACGGTGAACCGCTCGGTGGCGTCGACCGCGATGGGCGGCAGCGTCGCCATCATCGGCGGCGTCAGCGGCTTCGGCGGCGAGGTCAACCCGGCCACCCTGCTGGCCGGCGCCAAGCGCATGGTCGGCATCTTCGTCGGCAGCCGCACCATGCTGGAACAGGTGCTGCGCTTCGCCGACACGGCCGGCCTGCAGCCGGTGGTCGACCGCGTCTTCACCTTCGACCAGGCGCGCGAGGCGTATCGGCACATGGAATCGGGCTCGCACTTCGGCAAGGTGGTGATCGCCGTCGGGTAGGGTGGGCACGCCGTGCCCACGCGTGACAGCTGCTCAGCGCCGGATCTGAACCAATTCAATTTCGAACAGCTTCGGCCACAGCTTGCCGGTCACGTACAGGCGATGGTGCTTGCCGTCCCAGGCGATGCCGTTCAATACGGCGTCGGGCGAGCTGGTACCGCGCTGGGCCGGCGGCAGCAGGTTGGTGAGATCGATCCAGCCGACCACGTTGCCGCTGGCCGGGTCGATGCGCGCGATCACGTCCGTGCCCCAGACGTTGGCGTAGATCTCGCCCTCGACCACTTCCAGTTCGTTGAGCTGGGAGATCGGCTTGCCCTCGGCCGTCACGCGGATGCGGCGCCGTTCTTCCAGCGTCTTCGGATCGAGGATGCGGATCTCGGCGCTGCCGTCGCTCATGTAGACGTTCTTCGCGTCGCTGGCCAGGCCCCAGCCCTCTCCCTTGTAGTTGAAGCGGCCCTTCAGCGCGAAGGTCTTGGCGTCGTAGATGAAGCCGACGTTCGACTGCCAGGTCAGGTTGACGATGGTGTCGCCCACCGGGGTCGAGCCTTCGCCGAAGTATTCGTCGGCCAGCGCCTTCTTCTGCAGCACCTTGCCGGTCCTGAGGTCGACCTTGCGCATCGTGGATTGCCCTTTCTGGCCGGTGCTTTCGTACAGCTGGCCATCCTTGATGAACAGGCCCTGGGTGAACGCCTGCGGGTCGTGCGGATAGGTGTTCTTGACCACGAAGCCGTAGACCGGGATGGCGGCCTGGGCGAAGCTGGCGCCCGCGAGGGCGGCGGCGGCGAGTACGATCGGTACGAATTTCTTCAAGATGACTCCTGGTGCGGTGACGGCATAGTATGCCAGCAACGCGCCGCCGGCGGCACCGGACGACAGCGGATGTTAAGCTGGCGCCATCATGCAAAAGAAGATCCTGACTTACCTGCAGCTGCCGCCCGGCAGCGAACCGCCCGCGCTCGACCACCTGGCGCCTTTCCTCGCCATCGTGCTGAGCGAAGAAGAATCCCCCGAACTGTGGCAGGCGGACATCGCCCGCTGGCTGGTGGCGTCCGGCTGCCGCTATGTGCTGGCCTGGGGCAGGGATTGCGCGGCCTGGCAGGAGATGGTGGACGATGCCGGCCTGGAAGCCTTCGATTACGAGGACATTCCCGAAGAAGACCGCGTGATGACGACCCGGCACGAGGACGAAGAGCGCGAGGAAGTGTTCTGGTTCGCCAAGCACCGCGCTTCGCACCCCAGCCACGGCTTCAAGGCCACCGTCATCCTCGATATCTCGGCGGCCGGCCGCAAGGACGAGATCGAAGCGGAATATGCGGATGCCTGATTTGCGCTAGCATGCGCTCTGCAACCGCTTGATATCGCTGTAAAAAGGAATCGTATGGACAGTATCGACCTCGAAGTGCTGCACGCCAGCGCGCAATGGATCCGCGATGGTTTCCTTTGCGAGTACGTGACCGTGGTGCGCACCTGGGGCTCGAGCCCGCGGCCGGAAGGCGCGACCATGGCGATCCGCTCCGACGGCCTGGTGGTCGGCTCCGTCTCCGGCGGCTGTATCGAGGACGACCTGATCGCAGCGGTGCGCGAGAAGGGCATCACGCGCACCAGGCCGGAAGTCGTCACCTACGGCATCTCGGCCGACGAGGCGCACCGCTTTGGCCTGCCCTGCGGCGGCACGATCCAGCTGGTCGTGGAGCCGCTGGGCCCGCATAGCCGCATGGAAGAACTGCTGGCGCGCGCCCAGCGCCGCGAGCTGACCCGCCGCACGCTCGACCTGGGCAGCGGCGCAGTCACGCTGTCCGCGGCGGCGCCCGAAGACCAGCTGTGCATGGCCGATGGCGCCCTGGTCACCGTGCACGGCCCGCGCCTGCGCATGCTGGTCATCGGCGCCGGCCAGCTGTCGCAATTCCTGGCCCAGATCGCGGTCGGGCTGGAGTACCAGGTCACGGTGTGCGACCCGCGCGAGGAATACCGCGGCAGCTGGAGCCTGCCGGGCGTGGACGTGGTGCACGCGATGCCGGACGACGTCGTCCTCGACATGAAGCTCGACAGCCGCAGCGCCGTGATCGCGCTGACCCACGACCCGAAGCTCGACGACCTCGCCCTGATGGAAGCGCTGAAAACGGACGCCTTCTACGTCGGCGCGATCGGCTCGCGCGTCAACAATGCGCGGCGCCGCGAGCGCCTGCGCGAATTCGACCTGAGCGAAGAACAGATCGCCAGGCTGCATGGTCCGATCGGCATCTACATCGGCAGCAAGACGCCGTACGAGATCGCGGTGTCGATCCTGGCCGAACTGACGGCGGTGAAGAACGGGGTCGCGCTGCCGGCCCAGATGTCGGTGGAAGGCGGCAAGACGCTGGCCGCCAACGTGCCCGCTAATCCGCTCACCCCGCCACTCGCCGCCTGATTTTTTACCGCACCGTCGTCACCGGTTCAGGCTTCCTTCACCAGCAGCACGGCCAGCACCAGCATCGTCGTGCCCGTGAACCCTTCGATCGCCCGCCACACCGCCGGACGGCCCAGCACGAAGGCGCAGCGGCGCGCCAGCAGGCCGAGGGTGCAGAACCACAGCAGCGAGGCCGTCATCGCGCCCGCCGCGAAGGCGCTGCGATGACCGGCCGCCAGGCTGCCGCCGACCGCGCCCAGCAGCACCACGGTGTCGAGGTAGACGTGCGGGTTGAGCAGCGACATCGCCAGCACGGTCAACAAGGCGCGCCGCCGGCTGGCTTGTCCGGCTTGCCCGGTCGCCGGCGTGACGGCGCCGCCGCGCCAGGCGCTGGCCCAGCAGCGCAGTCCATACCACAGCAGGAAGGCTGCGCCGCCGTAGCGTGCCGCCGCCAGCAGCCAGGCCGAGGAATCGACCAGCTTGCCCAGTCCCGCCATGCCGAGCGCGATCAGGGTGACGTCGACCAGCACGCAGGCCGCCACCGTCAGGCCGACATGGCGGCCGCTGACCCCGGTACGGATCACGTGCGCGTTCTGGGCGCCGATCGGCATGATCAGGCTCGCGCCCATGCCTAGTCCCTGTAGAAATACCTGCTGCGAAAACATGTGCTTGCTTCCTTGATGCGTGAATGCGCCAAGGATCGCTGCCCGGCGGCCAATCTTCAATTACATTAACGAAATCTAAGCCATCATAAATTTCGCTAACCCATGAAGATCGATCCGCGCCGCAGCGAAGCCTTCCTGGCCGCCGTCGACAGCGGCAGCCTGGAAGCGGCCGCGCACCAGCTGAACATCACGCCCTCGGCCGTGTCCCAGCGCATTTCCGCGCTCGAGCACGACCTCGGCACGCCGCTGCTGGTCCGTACCCGCCCCTGCCGCCCGACGGCGCCCGGCATGCGCCTGCTGCAATTCCTGCGCCGCCGCGCCCTGCTGGAAGCCGAGTTCCTGGCCGAAGTGGAAAACGACGAGCTGCCGGTGCGGGTTCCGCTGGCCGTCAACAACGACACCCTCGCGACCTGGCTGCTGCCGGTGCTGGCGCCGGTGCTGGCCGAGGAACAATTGCTGGTCGAATTCGTGCTGGACGACCAGTGGCACACGTTCACCCTGCTGGAACAGGGCCGCGCCCTGGCCTGCATCTCCGGCGAACCGGAACCGATGCGCGGCTGCACGGTGACGCCGCTGGGCATCATGCGCTACCGGCTGGTGGCATCGAAGGCGTTCGCCCGCCGCTGGTTCCCCGACGGTTTTACGCGCGAGGCCGCCAGGAAGGCGCCGGTCGTCGTGTTCGACCGCAAGGATTCCCTGCAGGCGGCCTTCCTGCTGCAGCATTTCGGCTTGCCGGAAGGTGCGTATCCCTTCCACTACGTGCCGGCCAGCGATCCGTTCGCCGATGCGATCCGGCTCGGCCTGGGTTACGGCATGCTGCCGCTGGAACAGTGCGCGGCGCTGCTGGAGGCCGGCCAGCTGGTCGACCTGACCCCGCACCTGCACATGGATGTGTCCCTGCACTGGCACGCGTGGCGGATTCAGCCGCCGAGGCTGGAACGCATGGGCGCGGCGCTGGTGAAGGGGGCGCGGGCGGTGCTGTTGCCATCCTGAGCAGGCCTGGCGACCGGCAGCCATTGCGCCACGCCCCAGGCGAATTCGGGCACCACGAACAGCCACAGCAGCGGGGCACCGGTGGCGCCCAGCGTCCAGCCCATCCACAGCGCGAACAGGAAGCGGGCAGTGCCGTCGTAGCGTCCCAGCCGCATGTCCGTCGCGCGCAGGCGCAGCACGCTCCAGACCAGCACTATGCTGCCCATCATGCAGGCGAACAGCACGTGGAAGGAAGAAAACGCCGGCAGGGCGGCTCCGCCCAGCGCCTGGTTGACGGCCGACAGCTGGGCGTGCGCCAGCGCGAACGTCCAGGGTGTGGCAAAAGGTGCGCTGAGCAGCAGGTCGTACCACGCGCTGGCGCGGACGATGTTGAGGTAGGTAGATAGCTTCATGATGGCTCCGATGAGGTGAGCAGTCATCATCAACCGTGGAGTACACTCCAGGGTCAAGCCTTTCCATCGTTGCCTATGAAAATCGGAGAACTGGCGTCTGCCACCGGCCTGAGCCGGGATACCCTGCGCTTCTACGAAAAGCGCGGCCTGCTGCAGCCCCGGCGCCGCGGCAACGGCTACCGCGACTACCCGCCCGAAGCCGTGCAATGGCTGTGCTACCTGCGCAGCGCCCAGCAGCTCGGCTTCACCCTGGCCGAGATCGAGGCCGGCATGCCGCTGCTGGCCTCGCCCGGGGATGCCGCGCATGCGCTGCGCGAGGCGCTGCGCCAGAAGCTGGCCGACATCGATGCCCGCATCGCCGCCCTGGGCAAGTTGCGGGCCGAGCTGGCGCAAGAACTGGAAGACCCCGGCGCTGCCTGTCCGCTGCGCCAGTAGGATTTTGTTACAAGGCCATGTCCGCGTGCTACGCTTCTGCCGCGTTAGATACGCAGGCGCCCAGCATAGGCGCGTGGACCCATCGATGGAGAAGACATGAAACGCCTGTTAGCTGCCGCCGCCGTGCTGGCGACCTTTGCCCAAGCCGCCTTTGCCGGCGAGATCACGCTGTTCACCGACAACGATTTCCGCGGCGCCCGCGTCACCATCGACCGTGACGCCTACAACCTGGCCGACATCGGCTTCAACGACCGCGCCTCCAGCCTGATCGTGCGTTCGGGCGTGTGGCAGCTGTGCGAACACAAGGACTTCGGCGGCTACTGCGCCGAATTCGGTCCCGGCGAATACCGCGAACTGCCGCGCTTCAACGACAGCATCTCGTCGGTGCGCGAAATCTCGCGGGGCGGCCGCGGCTACGACCGTGACGACCGCCGCGGCGGACCGGGCTGGCGTGGCGACCGCGACGAGCGCCGCGGCGACTGGCGCGATGGACGCGACGTACGCGGCGGCCCGCGCGGCGACGCCGTCCAGCTGTTCTCCGGCCCGCGCTTCGAAGGCCAGAACGTCAGCCTGTCCGGCGACTTCCGCTCGCTGAACGACGTCGGCTTCAACGACCGCGCCGGCTCGATCGTCATCTACGAAGGCCGCTGGGAATTCTGCGAGCATGGCGACTTCCGCGGCCAGTGCATCGTGCTCGGCCCGGGCCGCTATCCCTTCCTGGAGGGGATGAACGACCGCATCTCGTCGATGCGCCGGGTGCGCTGAGCAGCGGCGGTGCGGTGACGATGCTCAGGCCGCCACCGCCAGCAGCTCCAGCCTGAGCTCCTTCATCCCCGACGGCACGTAGATCGCGACCGACTGCGCCTGCAGCATGCGCTCGACCATCTGGCCCTTCGCGTCGAGCATGAAATAGCAGGTGTCGGGCCGTACCGGCACCGCGGCCGGCAGCTGCGGGGCGTACTGCAGGCGCACGCCGGGCAGGGCGGACAACACACATTTCTCGACGTCGTCCGGGGCCCCGACCTTGAAGCGCAGCGGCACCGTGTCGACCAGTTCGAGCGCCGGAATGTCGGCCGACACCGCGATGTAGAAGGTGGTCTTGTCGTCGATCTTGCCCGAGTCGAGCAGGCCATGGTGGTAGCAGGGCCGCACTTCGTTCAGGACGATGGCGAAGTACTTCGACGAGATGACGGTATCGAGCAGCTCGCGGATGATCTGGTGGACCTTGGCGAAGGCCGGGCCGGGATCGGCGTGCTGGTAGGGCGGCAGGTCGGACAGAAGCCAGCTTTTCGAGAAGGTCATCAGGGCGCCGGCGGTGGCGAGCAGCTGCTCGTACAGGCGCTCCGGATGCAGGTCCGGGTGGTGCAGGTAGTGCGTCAGCGCCGCGCAGGCCGTGCTGGCCGTGTGCAGCAGCCAGAACGAGGACATGTCGCCGGAGCGGAATTCGATCACGTTGCGGCTCGGTTCGCGGTGGTGGTCGTACAGGGCGCCGACCTTGGCCTGCAGCGCGTCCAGCAGCCGGCGCAGCTGCATGCACACGATCGGCGCGGCCCCCACCGACAGGCTGGGCGGCACGAAGGAGGGGTCGAGTTCGAAGCCGCCGGCCGCGGCGCGGCGCAGGCGCAGCAGCGGAAAGCAGGTGTAGGCGTCGCGCGGCTCGAAGTCGGCCACCAGGCGCACCGTCTTCTTCAGGTAGGCCAGCTGGGCGGGCGAGGCCTGGGTGTAAAGGTCGGCCGTCTCCTGGTTCGCCTGCACGAAGCGGGCCGTGTTGCCGTCCTGGCCGGGCTGGGCGAAGTTGCCGCCGAAGGGTTTCAGTCCCGGCAGGGCGACGTAATAGGTAACGGTTTGCTGGTGCGGCCGGTCGTTCAACTGGCCCAGGTCGACCGTGGGCGGCAGCGCATCCGGCCCGGGGGCGTCGACCAGTTCGCCGTCCTGGAAGCGCAGCGCCAGCGCCAGGATGCGCAGCACGTTGTTGCCGATGGCGTCGCGGTCGATCTCGAGCCGCTCGACGCCCCATGCATAGGGGTGGACGGTGGCAATGCTCTTGTGCAGGCGGTGCTCGTGGTATTGGTCTTGTTGCTGGAAATGCTGCGGACGCAGCAGCAGGCCCTCGCCCCAAAGTACCTTGCTGTTCATGGTCGCGTTTCCTCCTGTCGAGTCCACAACCATAGCTTTTTCGTGCAAGCATTTTTACGGGAACCCTGTTGTGCCTTGCTCTCGCTCAAGGTTTCAGTAGCGCCGTACGAACTGAACTGTTTTTTCGGCCCCGTTCATGTAAGACTTCCTGCTCGATCACGCGAGGGGAGTCCGATGAAGGGTTTCACGCCTGGGTTGTTCGACCGCCTGCTCGGGACGCCGGCGCGCGGCGCGTCCGGCGGCAGCGGCGCGACGCTGTCGCGGATCTCGGCCGAGGATCTCAAGGACGCGGTCGCGCGCGACCTCGAGGCCCTGCTCAACACCCGCGCCGTGATCCCGGAAGAGCTGCTCAAGGATTATCCCGAATGCAGCCGCTCGATCCTGAACTATGGCCTGAACGACTTCGCCGACCGCTCGCTGTCCAGTCCATCCGACCGCGCCCACATCTGCGCCTGCCTGGAGCAGGTCATCGCCCGCCACGAACCGCGCCTGCGCAATGTGAAGGCCTCGCTGGAAATCAGGGAAGGTGCGGTGAACCGCCTGAATTTCTCGATCACGGCGCTGCTGGTGGCAAGCAGCTCGCAGGAGCCGGTCAACTTCGACGCCGTGCTGCAGCGTTCGACCCTCCAGTACAGCATCAGCAAGGCAGGACGAACTTCCACCCCGACGGGAGCCTGAAGTGGAGCAGCTGCTGCCGTATTACGAGCGCGAGCTGGGCTACCTGCGCCGCAACCTGCGCGACTTCGCCGAACGCTATCCGAAGATCGCCGGCCGCCTGCTGATCGGCGGAGAAGTGTGCGAAGACCCGCACATCGAGCGCATGATCGAATCGTTCGCGCTGCTCAACGCGCGCATCGCCAAGCGCCTCGACGACGACTATCCCGAGTTCACCGAAGCGCTGTTCGAGGTGCTGTATCCGCACTACCTGCGGCCCTTCCCCTCGTGCTCGATCGCCCGCATGGATGTCGGCGCCGCCGCCGGGCAGCAGGCCGGCGCCAGCACGATCGCGCGCGGCACCCAGCTCACCACGCGGCCGGTGCGCGGCGCCGCCTGCACCTTCCGCACCGTCTATCCGGTCAGCGTGGCGCCGCTGGCACTCAGCGAAGCGTCGTTCAGCGCCATCATCCGCTGCCCGGAAGCCGTGCGCCTGCCGGGCGGCGCCAGCGCCGGCATCAGGCTCACCATTGCCGCCACCGGCGAACAGGCGCCGGGCCAGCTGCGGCTGCCGCGGCTGCGCGTGTTCATCGACGGCGAACCCTCGTTCTGCGCGGCGCTGCGCGATGCGCTGTTCATGCGCGGCGTCGCCGCCTGGGCCGAAGGCGACCGCAGTGGACGCTGGGTGGCGCTGGACGGGATCCCGCTGCACGCCGCCGGCTTCGACGACGACGATGCCCTGATCGAGGTCCCGGCGCGCTCCCACCCCGCCTACCGGCTGCTGACCGAATACTTCTGCTTCCCCGAGAAATTCAACTTCTTCGACATCGACCTGGCGGCGCTCGCGGCCAGCCTGCCGGCCGGGACCCGGTCGCTGACCCTGCACCTGGCCTTGTCCGGCCTGCGCGCCGATTCGAACACGGCGCGCATGCTGGAGACGCTGTCGACGCATAACCTGCTGCTCGGCTGCACCCCGGTGGTCAACCTGTTCCGCCAGAAGGGAGAGCCGATCCGCCTGACCCACGCCAGCGCCAGCTATCCGGTACTGGCCGATGCGCGCCGCGCCTTCGCCTACGAGGTGCAGTCGATCGACTCGGTCTCGCTGGTACGGCAGACGCCGCAGGGCGAAACCATCGTCGAATTCCAGCCCTTTTATTCGCTCAGGCACGCGCAGGCGCCGGAGAGCACCGGCCATTACTGGGCCATGCGGCGCGACGAGACACTGCTCGACAGGAGCCCCGGCTTCGAGACCCGGATCACGATCGTCGATGTCGACTTCGACCCGGCCGCGGTCGAGACGGACACGCTGAACCTCGAACTCACCTGCACCAACCGCGACCTGCCCTCCCAGCTTGCCTATGGCCAGGACGGCGGCGACCTGTTTCTCGAAGGCGGATCGAACGTGAAGTCGATCGCGTTCCTGCGCAAGCCGACCGCTTCCTGGCGCTTCGAGCACGGTCGCGGCACCCACTGGCGCCTGATCTCGCACCTGTCGCTGAACCACCTGTCGCTCACGACGGACGGCATCGACGCCTTTCGGGAGATGCTGGCGCTGTACGACCTGCCGCGCTCGGCCTCCTCGCAGCGCCAGATCGCCGGTGTCAATGGCATCGAACAAAAAGCCGCCAGCGCATGGCTGCCGGGGAATCCCTACACCTGCCTGGTGCGCGGGGTCGAGGTGCGCCTGACCATCGACGAGGAAGCCTTCACCGGCAGCGGCATCCACGCCTTTGCCCAGTTGATCGAACGCTTCCTGGCCCTCTACGTGCATGCCAACAGTTTTACGAAGCTGACCATCGTCTCGCACAAGAACGGAGAGGAGTTACTCGCATGTTCGCCAAGAAGCGGCGATTCGAGCCTGCTGTAATCGAGCGCCTGTTCAAGGAACCCTGGCGCTTCGAGTACTTCCAGGCGGTGCGCCTGCTCGAGCTCTGGCTGAGTCGCCATGGCCACGCCACCGCCGACCCGGTGGCGGGCATGCTGCGCTTCCGGAACTCGACCTCGCACCGCTTCCCCGCCAGCCAGCTCGAAGCCATCGAGACCGAAATGCAGGAAGGCGAAAGACTCAGGTACGTCCACCTCACGCCTGCCTTCATGGGCCTGCTGGGCTGCGCCGGCGTGCTGCCGGCCCACTACAACGAGCGCATCGCCGAACACGCGCTGCGCCACAAGGACGACGGCCCGCGCGCCTTCCTCGACACCTTCTCGAACCGCTCGCTGGCCCTGTTCTACGAAGCCTGGCGCAAATACCGGCTGCCCTTCAAGTTCCAGGCCGATGGCAGGGACAGCTTCCTGCCCCTGCTGCTCGGCCTGGCCGGCTTCGGTAGCCCCGCGCTGCGCCGGCGCCTGGCGCACGGCACGCAGGGCGCGGTGCTGGACGAATCGATCGGCTACTTCGCCGCCGCGCTGCGGCACCGGCCCGCTTCCAGCGTCCAGCTGGCGCGCGTGCTGGGCGAGTACTTCGGCCAGCCGGTGCGCGCCGAGCAGTTCGTCGGCCAGTGGTACGACGTGCCTTCGGCGCAGCAGACCACCCTCGGCAACGCCACCGCCATCCTGGGCGCGGGTGCGATGGCCGGTGTGCGCGTGTGGCAGCGCGACCTGCGCCTGCGCCTCGTGATCGGGCCGCTGGACCGCGCCGGCTTCGACGCCTTCCTGCCGGGCGGCCTGGCGGCGCGCGCGCTGCACGCGATCCTGGCCCTGTTCACCGGGGTGACGCTCGAATACGAAGTGGAACTGGTGCTGCGCGCCGCCGACGTGCGCGAGGTGTCATTGAAGGAAGGGGCCACGATCGGCCGCTTGGGCTGGGATGCCTACCTGGTCGACGGCGCCCAGGACCGCGACCGCCGCGACGTGCGCTACGAGCTGCACCCCTCGTAGCCGGCATCGCCGAACAGGCCCTGTCCATCCCAGCAGCGCCGTCCCGCTGCCGCCTGTGCGGACAGCGCCTTGCCTGCGTAGTGCGGCCCCAGTTTCGCGACCAGGCGCGGAAAAGCGCGGCAGTACACCGGCTGCACCCCGGCCAGCAGCGCCAGCTGGGCGTAGCTGACGACCATCCCGTCCGGCACCGCCTGCAGCACCCGGGCGACGCGCGCGCGCCAGTCGTCATCCCAGGCCGGCAGCATGCGGCCCAGGCCGAGGATGCGGTCGCCGGGGCGGATGGCGCCGCCGGCCAGCACCCGCGCAAGGATGCCGCGGCGGCGGCCGATCCGGCCCGACAGTCCGGCCTGGAAAGCGTCGAGATGGCCGCAGGCTTCGCACTGGAACATCAGGCGCAGCAGGACTTTTTCTCCGACCTGCAGCACGGTGCCTGAATGCAGTGCCGCGGTCTCGAAGTCGACCAGCAGGCTCTCGCCCAGCGCATGCGGGGGCAGCGCGAAATCGGCGTAGGTGGAGGCGCTGGCCAGCAGCACCTGGCGCGGCGATAAAGGATTGGCGTGGCGGTTGCCGGCCAGGCCGGCGCCGGCGATGGCGTCGATGGGTGTTGCCGGCGCCAGCACGCGGCCAAGGTCGGTGCCCGTCGTCATGAATAGGTCAGCTCAAAAACGTCAGCGCAAAAACGTCGTCCCCGCGCAGGCGGGGACCCAAGTTCTGTTCGCGTTATCGCAGCGCCAGCAAACTTGGGTCCCCGCCTGCGCGGGGACGACGGGTAAAACTAAATTAAGCGACCGAAGCCAGCGCCTGGTTGAAGGTCGCGCTCGGACGCATCACGGCTTTCACCTTGGCGTTGTCCGGCTGGTAGTAGCCGCCGATGTCGACCGGCTTGCCCTGGATTTCCAGCAGTTCCGAAACGATCTTCTGCTCGTTCTCGGCCAGGTTCCTGGCCAGCGGCGCGAAGTAGGCTGCCAGTTCGGCGTCCTCGGTCTGCGCTGCCAGTTCCTGGGCCCAGTACATCGACAGGTAGAACTGGCTGCCGCGGTTGTCGAGTTCACCGGTCTTCGGCGACGGCGACTTGCGGTTGTCCAGCAGCTTGCCGGTGGCGGCGTCCAGGGTCTTGGCCAGGATCTTGGCCTTGTTCGAACCGGTCTTGAGCCCTAAGTCTTCCAGGCTGACGGCCAGCGCCAGGAACTCGCCCAGCGAATCCCAGCGCAGGTGGTTCTCTTCGACCAGCTGCTGCACGTGCTTCGGTGCCGAGCCGCCGGCGCCGGTTTCGTACATACCGCCGCCCGCCATCAGCGGAACGATCGACAGCATCTTGGCGCTGGTGCCCAGTTCCAGGATCGGGAACAGGTCGGTCAGGTAGTCGCGCAGGATGTTGCCGGTCACCGAGATGGTGTCCAGGCCGCGGGCCACGCGCTCCAGGGTGTAACGCATCGCGCGCACCTGCGACATGATCTGGATGTCCAGGCCGGTGGTGTCGTGATCCTTCAGGTAGGTCTTGACCTTCTTGATCACTTCATTCTCGTGCGGACGGTACGGATCGAGCCAGAACACGGCCGGCATGCCGGAGTTGCGGGCGCGGGTGACGGCCAGCTTGACCCAGTCGCGGATCGGCGCGTCCTTCACCTGGCACATGCGCCAGATGTCGCCCTGCTCGACGTTCTGCGACATCAGCACTTCGCCGGTGGCGATATCGGTGATGTTGGCGACGCCGTCTTCCGGGATCTCGAAGGTCTTGTCGTGCGAACCGTATTCTTCCGCCTGCTGCGCCATCAGGCCCACGTTCGGGACGGTGCCCATGGTGCGCGGGTCGAATGCGCCGTGCCATTTGCAGAAGTTGATGATCTCCTGGTAGATACGGGCGAAGGTCGATTCCGGAATGACGGCCTTGACTTCCTTCAGGCGGCCATCGGCGCCGTACATCTTGCCGCCGGCGCGGATCATGGCCGGCATCGACGCATCGACGATCACGTCGTTCGGCGAGTGGAAGTTGGTGATGCCCTTGGCCGAGTCGACCATGGCCAGCGCCGGGCGGTGTTCCTGGCAGGCGTGGATGTCGCGGATGATCTCTTCACGCTGCGAATCCGGCAGGGTCGCGATCTTGCTGTACAGGTCGGCCATGCCGTTGTTGACGTTCACGCCCAGGCTGTCGAACAGTGCGCCGTGCTTCTCGAAGGCGTCCTTGTAGAAGGTGCGCACGCAGTGGCCGAACACGATCGGGTGCGAGACCTTCATCATGGTCGCCTTGACGTGCAGCGAGAACAGCACGCCGGTGTTCTTGGCGTCTTCGATCTGCTTCTCGTAGAACTCGAGCAGGGCCTTGCGGCTCATGAACATCGAATCGATGATTTCGCCGTCCTGCAGCGAGACTTTCGGCTTCAGCACGATGGTCTTGCCGCTCTTGGTCAGCAGTTCCATCTTGACGTCGCGGGCTTTGTCGAGGGTCATCGACTTTTCGCCGTGGTAGAAGTCGCCACCGGTCATATGCGACACGTGGGTGCGCGAGGCCGGCGACCATTCGCCCATCGAGTGCGGGTTCTTGCGTGCGTATTCCTTGACGGCCTTCGGCGCGCGGCGGTCGGAGTTACCTTCGCGCAGGACCGGGTTCACGGACGAGCCGATGCACTTGCCGTAGCGTGCCTTGATTTCTTTTTCTTCGTCGGTCTTGGGATCGGCCGGATAGTCGGGGATGTTGTAGCCCTTGCCCTGCAGTTCCTTGATGGCGTTGACCAGCTGGCCCACCGAAGCGCTGATGTTTGGCAGCTTGATGATGTTGGCGTCGGCTTCGAGGGTCTTCTTGCCCAGCTCGCTCAGGGTATCGGGGACGCGCTGTTCCGCCGTCAGGCGCTCGGGGAACTGGGCCAGGATACGGGCCGCGACCGAGATGTCGCTTTCCTGGATCTTGATACCGGCAGGCTTGGTGAAGGTGCTGACGACGGGCAGGAAGGCGTGGGTGGCCAGCAGGGGCGCCTCGTCGGTTAGGGTGTAGATGATGGTCGGATCGCTGCTCATACGCTTTTTCCTCGGTGTTCGCGAAGGTTTCGAATACTAATACTAAAAAGATATCAACTGTCTGGCTCGCGGATCACGCATGCCGTCAGGCGTCGATCCTAACCGATCTAACCCGGAGCGAGGAGCTTTTCGCCGCCCTGTGCTGCTTGCTGGGCGGCCAAGTCTTATATAAGACAGAAGACAAGCGCCATATTATGCACCGCTTTTGGGGCGGACACCACTTTTTCGCACGGCGCCGGCCGGCAGGGCCGGCAGTGTTGACGGATGCGCCATCTTTTTGCGCGCCAATCGCGCGCCGTGGGCGGCATGCTTGCGCCATGCTGCAACAACATGAGTCTGGCAACCGATGCGGAGGCTGCGATGCTGTCCAGGTACCTGCGTTTGCCCCTGCCGCTCCTGTTCGCGGGTGCGCTCGGCGTCTTGTCCGCCGCCTGCGGCGGAGGGGGAGGCGGCGCTTCCGGCACGGGCACGCCGCCGGTCCAGCAGCCGCCGCCGGCCGGCAATCCCCCTCCCGTCACACTCACCCTGGCGCTGGCGCCGTTCGCGAGCGGCCTGTCCAGCCCGACCTTCCTGGCCGCGCCGCCGGGCGATGCGCGCCAGTTCATCGTCGAGCGCGCCGGCCGCATCCTCATCATGCAGGGCGGCACGCTGCTGTCCCAGCCCTTCCTGGATATCCGGGCGCTCACCGACACCACCGGCGAAGGCGGGCTGCTGTCGATGGCCTTCGATCCCGGCTACGCCGCCAATGGCCGCTTCTACGTCTACCGCACGAATGCGAACCACGACATCGTGGTCGAGCGCTACACGGTGTCCAACGATCCGAACCGTGCCGATCCGGCATCGACCCTGACCATCCTCCAGGTCGCGCACCCCACCTACACGAACCACTTCGGCGGCCTGCTCGCCTTCGGCCCGGACGGCTACCTGTATCTCGGCACCGGCGACGGCGGCTCGGAGGGCGACCCGAACGGCAATGCGCAAAATCCGGCTTCCCTGCTGGGCAAACTGCTGCGCCTGGACGTGCGCAGCGCCAGCGCAGCCGCGCCCTACCTGGTCCCCGACACGAACCCATACCGCAACCAGGCCGGCAGCCGTCCCGAGATCTGGGCGCTCGGCCTGCGCAACCCGTGGCGCTTCGCCTTCGATGCCGGCCAGCTCTACATCGCCGACGTCGGCCAGGCCCTGCACGAGGAAATCGACCTGGAACCGGCCACGCAGGGCGGCTTGAACTATGGCTGGAACCGGATGGAAGGCAGCGCCTGCTACCCGGCGCAGACCTGCGACAAGACCGGCCTGGCGCTGCCGGTGCTCGACTACGGGCACGACGGCGGCGCCTGCTCGATCACCGGCGGCTATGTGTACCGCGGCGCGGCCATTCCCGAACTGGCCGGGCGCTACTTCTATTCCGACTACTGCGCCGGCTTCCTGCGCAGTTTCCTGGCAGCCGGGCGCAGCGCCACCGAGCAGCGCGAGTGGGGCGTCGCCAAGGTCGGCCAGGTCGTCTCCTTCGGCCAGGACGGCCAGGGCGAGCTGTATGTGATTGGCTCGGGCGGCATCTGGAAGATCGTCAGGGCGTGACAATTGGTTAGCCTTTATGGCAGCCCGCGCGGCTACCATTCGCCTCTCACGTCCTGAGAGAAAGAAAACATGACATATCGCACCCTCTTCCTTGCCACCGCGTCGGCGATGGTCCTCAGCGCCTGCGGCGGCGGCGGCGGCGACCCGGGCAGCGCCGGCCCCGCGCCCGTGCAAACCTCGGCACTGACGCCGATCACGGCAGCCAATGCGAACCAGGCGGCAGCCAGCGGCTATTCGGCCAACGACCTGATCGGCAACTCGTCGACCTCGCTCACCGGCGTCCTGACCGGCGTGAGCATCGGCGGCACCGGCATCAGCGCCGTCTCGCCGGTCCTTACCCTGGTCAAGCGCGCGGCCAGCCACGGCGGTGCACCACTGCTGACCGGGGTCACGATGTCCGAAGCCTGTTCCGGCGGCGGCACCGTCACGATCGACGCCACCCTGAGCAACACGCAAAAGATCAGCAACGGCGATACCATGACGCTGACCGCCAAGAATTGCGTCGAGGACGGCGACAACCTGAACGGTGTCCTGACGGTCGCCTTTTCCAACGTCAGCGGCGACCTCGTGAACACCTCGACCGGCGCCGCGACGATGGATACGCGCTTCACCGGCTTCAGCATCGCCAGCGGCAGCGAAACCGCCACCATCAACGGCGACATGAAGATCGTCCTCAACTTGGCGAGCGCGACCGTCAGTTCGATCACCATTGCCGGCAAGTCCCTGCAAGTCAGCGAGCAGAAGGCTGGCGCGTCCGTGGCGAACATGACCCTGGCCGATTATTCGCTGACCGGCAGCACCGACGGCATGAACACGACCAGCGCCGCCAACTTCAGCCTGTCGGGCAATGTGAACGGCCTGGGCCAGTTTGCCTATACGGTGAAAAACATCCAGCCGTTCGTGAGCGTCGGCACGGCCATGCCGGGTTCGGGTTCGCTGATCGTCAACGGCGCCGCCTCGTCGGTCACCGTCACCGCAGTAAATGCCAGCAGCGTGCGCCTGGACTACAGCGCGAAGGGCGATGGCACGATCACGCAAAGCACGACGCTGAGCTGGAGCGAATTCATCGCGTTGATCTGATGAAGCCGATCCACCGCGCCGCCTTCGGGACGGCGCTTTACGCCTTGCTGTCCCTGCCCGCCAGCGCCGAGTGGCAGGGCAGCATCGGCGCCGGCGCCCGCAGCGCCAGCCTTGCCGAATACGACCTGGCCGGCCGCCAGCTGGTGCGCGAAGACGGCTGGCTGCCCGGGGCAAGCCTGGGCGCCGGCTACCGGCAAGGCAACGTCACCTGGTTCGGCGGCGCGGACTGGTACCAGGGCGGCATCGATTACCGCGGCCGAACCCAGGCCGGCGCCCCCGCCATGTCATCGACCTCGACCAGGCTGGCCGCGGCGCGCCTGGGCGTATCGTATGCCTGGGGCAGCTACGCTATCCAGGCCGGGTTCGAGATCGACCACTGGAAGCGCGACATCCTCGGCACCGCGGCCAGCGCCGGGCTGCAGGAAACCTACCGTTCCCGGCGCCTGCTGCTCGGCGCCGGCACGGCCTGGCGTCCGGCCATCGGCGCCGTCTCGCTCGACGCCGCCGCCGTCCTTGCCGAACCGGAGCGCATGCGGATCGGCTTTTCCGGCCTGTTCGACCCGGTGTCGCTCACTACCCGCCGCGCACATGGCCTGCGGCTCGGCGCCGGCCTGCGCCCCGCCTGGGCGCCATCCCTGCAATTGCGCAGCCGCGCCGACTGGCTGAAAGTGCCCCGCAGCGGCGAGGCCGCACTGACCGCGAACGGCGCCTTCCGCGGTACGGTCACGCAGCCGGAGCATGTGCGCAGGGCGCTCACGCTGGAGCTGGCGTACCTCTTCTGAGCGCGGCAATCAGCCCTGTCGTCCTTCAGCGTTCCGCAACAGGAAGGCGTGCAGCTGCGCGCCCGGCAGCGGCTTGCTGAACAGATAGCCCTGGAACAGATTGCAGCCGCAACGCACCAGCAGGTCGCGCTGCTCCGTGGTCTCGACGCCTTCCGCAATCACGGCGATCTGCATCGCCTTGCCGAGCTTGATGATGGCGTCGACGACCGCCACGTCACGCGAATCGTTCAGCAGGGTGTGCACGAAGGACTTGTCGATCTTGAGCTGGTCGAGCGGAAGCCGCTTCAGGTAGGTGAGCGACGAGTAGCCGGTGCCGAAATCGTCCAGCGAAAAGCAGATGCCATGCTCCTTGAGCAGGTGGATCTTGTCGATCGCGCTGTCGATGTCTTCGACGAGCAGCGACTCGGTCAGCTCGATCTGCAGGCGCCGCGGATTGGCCCCGGAGCTGGCCAGTACGGCCAGCACATCGGCCACGAAGCCAGGCTGGCGAAATTGCAGCGCGCTGACGTTGACCGACACGTGCAAGGCCTGTGTCGCCGGATCGGCGGACAGCCTGGCCAGCTGTGCGCACGCTTGTTCCAGCACCCAGTGGCCGAGCGGCAGGATCAGGCCGGTATCCTCGGCCAGGGGAATGAATTCGACCGGCGACACCAGTCCGCGTTGCGGATTCTGCCAGCGCACCAGCGCCTCGACGCCGGTGACGACGCCGTCGCTGTCCAGCTGGGGCTGATAGTAAAGAAGGAATTCCCCGCGCTGCAGGCCATGCCGCATTTCCGCCTCCAGCCCGGCACGCGCCAGCGCGGCGGCCTGGATCTTCGGATCGAAGAAACAGACGGTATTCCGGCCCGCCGCCTTGGCCTGGTACATCGCCAGGTCGGCACGCTTGAGCAGCTCATTGATCGTCAGCGCGGTGCCGCCGAACAGGGCCATCCCGACGCTTGGCGTGATGTGGCGTTCGTGGCCGTGAAGGTTGTAGGAGCCATTCAGCACCCCGAGTATCCGGCGCGCGACGATGGCGGCGTGCTGCGCCGCCGTCTCCTCGCAGCTGCCGATATCTTCCAGGATGATGACGAACTCGTCGCCGCCCAGCCGCGCTACCGTATCGCGCTCGGCCACGCTGTCGGCCAGGCGTTTCGCCACCATGTCCAGCAACAGGTCGCCGTTGTCGTGCCCCAGCGTATCGTTGATGTTCTTGAAGTTGTCGAGGTCGAGCAGGAGCACCGCGCCATATCGCTTGAGCCGCGCGTGCAGGGTTACGGCGTGCCCGAGCCGGTCCATCAGCAGCTGCCGGTTCGGCAGGCCGGTCAGGGTATCGTAGAAAGCGAGCCTGCCGATCTCTTCGTGGGCCAGCTTCATGTCGTGGATATCCGTCGTGGTGCCATACCACTTCGTGATGTTTCCGTCGCCGTCCCGGATCGGCATGCCTTTGGCGAGATGCCAGCGGTAGGCCTTGTCGGCGCCGCGGCGCAGGCGGTACTCGGTCGAGAAGACCGCGCCGGTCCGTACCGACTCTCCCCAGACATCCAGCGTGCGCTCGACATCGTCCGGATGCAGCAGGCCGATCCATTGCTCGCCGATGCGGCAGGCATCGGCCAGACCGGCGTAGTCGACGATCGACTGGTTGGCGAAATCGATGATCCCGTCGGGGTTGGCCGACCAGACCACGTAGGGCATCGCGTCGGCCAGCTGGCGAAACCGGTCGCGCTGCGGTTCGACCGCGTCGCGCCTGCATCGGCGCAACTCGAGCTGCGCCATCACGCTCTGCGCCAGTGTCCGCAGGCCTTCCAGCTGGGCCGGCGTCGGCACGCGGGACACGCGGTCCATCACCGCCAGCGCACCGAGCACGAAGCCGTCGGGCGTGACGAGCGGGGCAGCGGCATAGAAGCGCCACCCCTGCGTTTCCCTGGCCGCCAGGTGTTGCGGCGACAGCTGCAGGTCGGCGACGACCAGTTCCCTGCCGCCGGCAACGACCTGCGCGCACAGCGAATCCGGGCGCGCCACCTCGGCCGCGTCCAGGCCGACCGCCGACTTGCGCCATTCGCGCCCTGCGTCGACGAAAGACAGCGCAGCCATGGGCGCATCGAAGAGCGTCGCGGCCACGCGCACCAGCTGGTCGTAGGCTTCTTCGGGACCGCTGTCGAGGATGTCGTAAGCTTGCAAGGCCTTGAGGCGGCCTGCTTCGTCGGGGTGGTCGAAAGACATGGTTAGCCGGTGAAGTTGGCGTGCTTTATTCTATCCAATGCGTAAAAACTCCTCAGCATGATTGAGGTTCGGCGCCTGCGTGCGTACGTGGCTGCGCCAGCCTGGAATGTGGCGGCTTGGAAATGCGAGGAAAGGGAGGATGCGGACGGGGCTGGTCTGTCGTGGGAACCGGCCTTGGCGGCTGAGCGCCAAGGCCGGGGTCATGCCAAATGAAACCTGTCTTTACTCCACCGTCACCGACTTGGCCAGGTTACGCGGCTTGTCGACGTCGGTACCGCGCGCCAGTGCCGTGTGGTACGCCAGCAGCTGCAGCGCCGCCACGTGCAGGATCGGCGACAGCAGGCCGTAGTGTTCCGGCAGGCGGATCACGTGCAGGCCATCGCCCGAGGTGATCTGGGTGTCGACGTCGGCGAACACGTACAGCTGGCCGCCGCGGGCGCGCACTTCCTGCATGTTCGACTTCAGCTTTTCCAGCAGGGCGTCGTTCGGGGCGATCGTCACCACCGGCATCTCTTCGGTCACCAGCGCCAGCGGGCCGTGCTTCAGCTCGCCCGCCGGGTAGGCTTCAGCGTGGATGTACGAGATTTCCTTCAGTTTCAAGGCGCCTTCCAGGGCGATCGGGTAGTGGATGCCGCGGCCCAGGAACAGGGCGTTTTCCTTGCGCGCGAATTCCTCGGCCCAGGCGATCACTTGCGGCTCGAGCGCCAGCACCGAGCTCAGCGCGACCGGCAGGTGGCGCATCTGCTTCAGGTAAGTCGCTTCTTCCTCGTCGCTCAGGCGGCCATTCACTTGCGCCAGGGTGAGCGTGAGCAGGAACAGGGCGGCCAGCTGCGTGGTGAATGCCTTGGTCGATGCCACGCCGACTTCGACGCCGGCGCGGGTAATGTAGGCCAGCTTGCACTCGCGCACCATGGCGCTGGTGGCGACGTTGCAGATGGTCAGCGTGTGGGTCATGCCGAGGCTGCGTGCGTGCTTCAGCGCGGCCAGGGTGTCGGCGGTTTCACCGGATTGCGAAATGGTGACGACCAGGGTCTGCGGGTTCGGCACGCTGTCGCGATAACGGTATTCGCTGGCGATCTCGACGTTCACCGGCAGCTTGGCCACCGATTCGATCCAGTACTTGGCGGTGAGGCCGGCGTAGTAGCTGGTGCCGCAGGCCAGGATCAGCACGCGGTCGATTTCCTTGAATACGCGGAAGGCCTGGTCGCCGAACAGTTCCGGCATGATGCCGGTGACGCCTTCGAGGGTGTCGCCGACCACGCGCGGCTGCTCGAAGATTTCCTTCTGCATGTAGTGGCGGTACGGGCCCAGCTCGGCGGCGCCGGTGTGGGCGTGCACGGTCTTGACTTCGCGCTCGGCCGGGCGGCCTTCGACGTCGACGATCCAGTAGCGGGCCAGTTGCAGGTCGACCACGTCGCCTTCTTCCAGGTAGATGATCTGGTCGGTGGTGCCGGCCAGCGCCATCGCGTCCGAGGCGACGAAGTTCTCGCCTTTGCCCAGGCCGACGATCAGCGGCGAGCCCTGGCGCGCAGCCACCACGCGGTGCGGCTCTTCGCGGCAGAACACGGCGATCGCGTAGGCGCCGTGCAGGCGTTTTACGGCCTGCTGCACGGTCTCGAACAGGTCGCCGTTGTACATGTGGTCGACCAGGTGGGCGATGACTTCGGTGTCGGTCTGGCTGGTGAACTTGTAGCCGAGGTCGGTCAGTTCGCGGCGCAGCTCGTCGTGGTTCTCGATGATGCCATTGTGGACCAGGGCGATGCGGGCATTCTCTTCGGTCGGCGAGAAGTGCGGGTGCGCGTTCTGGGTGGCCGGGGCGCCGTGGGTGGCCCAGCGGGTGTGGGCGATGCCGGTAAAGCCCTGCAGGCCGGTTTCCTTGATCTGGGACTCGAGGTCGGCCACGCGCGAGGTGCTGCGCGAACGCGACAGGCGGCCATCGACGTGCAGGGCAACGCCGCAGGAATCGTAGCCGCGGTATTCGAGGCGCTTCAGACCTTCGATCAGGATAGGGGTGATATTGCGCTGGGCTACTGCTCCGACGATACCGCACATGGTGGACTCCAATGAAAATTAACAGATTTCACTAATGTAGAGTAGATGCAATGAAATAAGCTTTCTAAATCCGGCCTGTTTTGATAGATTATTTCATGATCATATGACCGTGAAATATCCTTTCAAATAACAGCAAAAATTTTATAAAAATGCCGACAGAACCAGAAATCCTGGACGATCTTGATCGTCGCATCCTGAATACCTTGCAGGTTGATGCCTCTCACACCAATGCGGAATTGGCGGAATTGGTACACGTGTCCCAGCCGACTTGCCTGCGGCGTGTCAAACAGCTGACCGCGAACGGTGTTATCGAACGGCAAGTTGCGATCGTTTCGCCGGACAAGGTCGGCGCGCGCCTGACGGCCATCGTCGAGATCTCGCTGGACGTGCAGGCGGCCGACCGCATGGAGGAATTCGAGCGCGCCGTCGCGGACGAGGCCGCCGTGCTGCAGTGTTACCGGGTCGCACCCGGCCCCGACTTCGTGCTGGTGGTGCAGGTCGCCGACATGCCGGCCTACCACGCGCTGGCGCACCGCCTGTTCACCACACATCAAAATGTGCGCAACGTAAAAGCCTATTTCTCGACCTTCCGCAGCAAGTTCGAGACCCGCATCGTGGTCTGACACGGCATCATGCACAAGTCATCCACAGGCGCTTGTGGATAATGTGGATAAGCTGTTTACCTGCAAACTTTGCCTGCGAAAAGGTAATCCACAATTCATCCACAGTCCGATGTGGGTAAATTGTGACATTGCTGAATTCTTGGGCATTAGCGTTTCCAGGCAAGGCAAACAGCCATTCGGCGGGCACCGGCAGCCCTTTCATGCGCTGTGGATAACCTGGACAACCAAGCTGCCGCGCAAGCCGCGGCCAGTGCCGGCGCCATAGAAGAAAGCCTTGATAAAACAAACACCAATAAAGACCACAGGCCCGTCGGAGTACCGTACGGGCCTGTGGATGACTTTGTGGATGACTGGCCAGGAAGCCTGTGCAAAGCCGGTGGACGAGGCTGTGGTTATCCTGTGATTTCCCTGTGACTTTGCTGTGGGTTTGCTGTGCCCAGCCCGTGGATTACTTCTTCTTGACCGGACGCGTCCAGTTCTCGATCGTCAGCTGCTTCGGACGGGAAATCGTCAGCTTGCCGGCCGGCGCATCCTTGGTCAGCGTGGTGCCGGCGCCCAGGGTCGCACCCTTGCCGACCCGCACCGGGGCCACCAGCTGGCTATCGCTGCCGATGAAGGCTTCGTCTTCGATGGTGGTGCGGAACTTGTTCGCGCCGTCGTAGTTGCAGGTAATGGTGCCGGCGCCGATGTTCACGCGCGAGCCGACGTCCGCATCGCCCACATAGGCCAGGTGGTTGGCCTTGCTGTGGGCCGCGATCTTGCTGTTTTTCACTTCGACGAAGTTACCGATGTGGACATCTTCGGCCAGTTCGGTGCCCGGGCGCAGGCGTGCGTACGGGCCGATCTGCGATTTGTCGCCGACCACGGCGTCTTCCAGGTGGCAGAAGGGCTTGATCTGGGCGCCGGCGCCGATCTTCGTATTCACCAGCACGCAGTTGGCGCCGATCGTCACGCCGTCGGCCAGCTCCACTTTGCCTTCGAACACGCAGCCGACGTCGATCGAGACGTCGCGTCCGCAGACCAGCTCGCCGCGCACGTCGATGCGCGCCGGATCCAGCAGGTGCACGCCCTTCTCGAGCAGGGCAGTGGCGATGTTCAGCTGGTGGCGGCGCTCGAGTTCGGCCAGCTGCACCTTGCTGTTCACGCCGGCGACTTCCCACTCGGCCGACGGATGCGCCGACACCACCGGCACGCCATTGGCGACCGCCTGGGCCACGATGTCGGTCAGGTAGTACTCGCCCTGCGCATTGTTGTTCTTCAGCGCGCCCAGCCAGCCGTTTAGGTGGCGGGTCGGGATCACCATGATGCCGCTGTTGATTTCCTTGATCGCGCGCTCTTCCTCGCTAGCATCCTTCTCTTCGACGATGCGCACGATCTCGCCATTCTCGCGGATGATGCGGCCCAGGCCGAAGGGGTTGTCCTGCACCACGGTCAGGATGGCCAGCTTGTCGTTGCCGGCCGCCTCGACCAGGCGCTGCAGGCTGGCGGCGGTGGTCAGCGGCACGTCGCCGTACAGCACCAGGGTCGGCGCGTTTTTGTCGACCTGGGGCAGGGCTTGCATCACGGCATGGCCGGTACCCAGCTGCGGCTGTTGCAAGGCGGTATCGATGACGATGCCGGCTTCCGTCCCCCATTCGTGAACCGCGCTCGGCACCGCTGCGCCGCCGTGTCCGTAAATTACGCATAATTTAGTCGGGCTCAGGCTGCGGGCCGTGTCGATGACATGTTGCAACAGCGGCTTCCCGGCCAGTGGATGCAAGACTTTTGGCAGGGCGGATTGCATGCGCTTTCCCATGCCGGCAGCGAGGATGACTACGTTCATATGCCGTTCTCAATAGAAAATGTAGTTGATTAATATGAAAAAGTTTAACACGCCTCAATCCCTGTTCCAGCGCGCACGCTTGCTGTTGTTGATCGCCCTGATGGTCGTTGCCGCAGGTTGCAGCACGATCCGCTTCACGTATAACCACGGCGATACGCTGCTGTACTGGTGGTTGAACGCTTACCTCGATCTGGATAGCGATCAGTCCGACTGGGTCAAGAAAGATATCGATAAGCTGTTCCAGTGGCACCGGACGACCCAGTTGCGCGATTACGCCGGCCTGCTGGGCAAGATGCAGCGCCAGCTGGGCGACGGCACCGTCACCCAGGAGGAATTGCTGTCCGACTACCGCGACGTCAAGGCGCGCACCGAACTGCTGGCCTTCAAGGCGCTGCCCGAGCTGGCTGACCTGGCGATGTCGATCAAGCCGGACCAGATCGGCCAGATGGAACAGAAATTCGCCAAGAATAACGACAAGTTCCGGCGCGAGTTCATGAGCGGCAGCGTGGAAGACCAGCACAAGGCGCGCTTCAAGAAGGCGATGGACCAGCTGAACCTGTGGTTCGGCGGCTTCAGCCGCGACCAGGAAGCGCAGCTGCGCCGTGCTTCCGATGCGCGCCCGCTGGACAACGACATCTGGCTGCAGGAGCGCATGCTGCGCCAGAAGAAGATCGTGGCCCTGCTGCGCCGCGTGCACGACCAGAAGCTGAACAAGGAGCAGACCATGTCGGCCATCCACGATACGCTGCGCGACTTCTTCGACCGCATGGAGGCGCCGGAACGCAAGGCCTTCTTCGACGCCTATGTGGATAACACGGCGAAGTTCATCCTGACGGCGATCAGACTGACCACGCCGGAGCAGAAAGCGCACGCGCAAAAGCGGATGCAGGGCTGGATCAACGATTTCAACGCGCTGGCGCAGGGTAAATAAGGCCGAGGCACGCGTGGTATAGTCCGCCCATGCAAAAGAAGTCCTCACACAAACCTTCCTTCCCCCGCCGTCCCGGCCCCCCGCAACAAGTCCGCATCATCGGTGGCGCCTGGAAACGCACCCCCTTGCCGGTGCTCGACGCCTTCGGCCTGCGCCCGACGCCCGACCGCGTGCGCGAAACCGTGTTCAACTGGATCAGGCACCAGGTCGACGGCGACTGGGACAGCCTCGACTGCCTCGACCTGTTCGCCGGCAGCGGCGCCCTCGGCTTCGAAGCGGCCAGCCGCGGCGTACGCTCCGTCACCATGGTCGATACGCTCGGCCCGGTGGTGCGCCAGCTGGAAACCATCAAGGAAAAACTGAAAGCCGACAACGTCAAGGTCCTGCGCGCCGATGCACTGGCCGTCGCGCGCGACCTGGCCCAGCGCGGCCAGCGCTTCGACCTGATCTTCCTCGATCCGCCTTATCAACAGGATTTCCTGAGCCAGGCGCTGCCGCTCTGCGCCGGCCTGCTGAAAGAAGGCGGCCTGGTGTATGCCGAGTCGGGTGCAGCCCTGCCGTTCGCTGAAGGCGAGGAAGGTGCTACGCCCGAGTGGTTATCGTCGTGGCAACTGGTGCGTGGCGATAAAGCCGGCATGGTCCACTTCCACCTGCTGAAGTTGCACTAAAAAACCGCAAAACCTGCCCCACACCGGGGCGGCTGCCGAATTTTCAGGCATAATGCGCGCTTATTCAGGTGCATTCTCCAGGAGCCGCAATGGTTGTAGCCGTTTATCCAGGTACGTTCGATCCGCTGACCCGCGGTCACGAGGATTTGGTGCGTCGCGCATCGGGTCTGTTCGACACCCTGGTCGTCGGTGTCGCCGACAGCAAGAACAAGAAACCGTTCTTTTCGCTCGACGAACGCCTGGAAATCGCCAACGAAGTGCTCGGTCATTATCCGAACGTGAAGGTCGAGAGTTTTTCCGGCCTGCTCAAGGATTTCGTGCGCCAGCACGATGCGCGCGTGATCGTGCGCGGCCTGCGCGCCGTGTCCGACTTCGAGTACGAGTTCCAGATGGCCGGCATGAACCGCTACCTGCTGCCCGACGTCGAGACCCTGTTCCTGACCCCGTCCGACCAGTACCAGTTCATCTCCGGCACCATCGTGCGCGAGATCGCCATGCTGGGCGGCGACGTCTCCAAATTCGTGTTCCCTTCGGTCGACCGCTGGCTGCAGAAAAAGATCGCCGCCATGGCCGCCGCATCGAAAGCCTGATCCCGAAGGGCTGATTTCCATACAGGTTGTAAAAACATGGCTTTGCTGATTACCGACGACTGCATCAATTGCGACGTGTGCGAGCCCGAGTGCCCGAACGAAGCGATCTCGATGGGCGCGGAGTTCTACGAGATCGACCCGCACAAATGCACCGAATGCGTCGGCCACTTCGACGAACCGCAGTGCGTGGCGCTGTGCCCGGTCGCCTGCATCCCCTTCAATCCGGAGTGGCGCGAAACCCGCGAAGAACTCCAGGCCAAGTACGAAAAACTGACCGCCGCCAAGGCAGCCTGACCGTCCGCCAGGACGGTCCGTACCGACTCCTTCCATTCCTCTTCCATGTCGCTGCCGGCGCAACACCGCGCCGCGGCGGCCGCTTGTGCGCCCGCAGCATCGAAATAGTCTCGAATATTAGTTTTGGCAAATAGGTTGGTGCTATATTTATTGGCAATGAAATAGCACGCCCATTCTATTTTGTGGACCGGAAAAGAGGTCGGTTGCTGATCAGCGATTCTGTGGATAAAGTGCATGAAGGCAGTAACCTGGTCGAGCAGGCCGGCCTGACGATGGCCGAGGTGGTCGAGGGCGGGCGCCGCGTGACCGGCATCATGGGAGACATCACGGCCGCCAGCGTGGAACAGAGCGCCGGGGTATCGCCCAGGTCCGCCAGACCATCGTCGACATGGACCAGACTACGCAGCAGAACCCGGCGCCGGTCGAGCATGCGTCATTGGCGGCGATGCCCGACCAGGCGGTGCGGCTGGCGCGCGCGGCCAGCGTCTTCAAGGTCGGCCTGGCCGCGGCGCGAGAGCCATCCCTGCCGCAAAGCGCATCCTGGCTGGCGCTGCGCTACGGATTTTCATTACAACAGTTCATTCCTGAGGAGAAATATATGACTTCCACCTTCAACAGCACCTTCGCCCGAAGGCTCGTCATCAAGGGCATGATGGCCGGCGCCCTGCTGGCCGCCGCCGTCAGCCTGCCGGCCCAGGCATCGGTCGACGTCAACGGCTACAAGTTCGACGACACGGCCAAGGTCGCCGGCAAGGAGCTGAAACTGAACGGCGCCGGCATGCGCACCAAGCTGGTGTTCAAGGTGTATGCCGCCGGCCTCTACCTGACCGAAAAGAAGACCTCGGTGGCCGACGTCCTGAAGCAGGAAGGTCCGCGCCGCGTGACCCTGCAGATGGCGCGCGATCTCACGTCGGAAGAATTCGGCAAGGCCTTCATGGATGGCCTGAACGACAACCTGGACAAGTCCGAGAAGCAGAAGATCGTGTCCCAGATCGGCAGGATGGGCGAGCTGTTCGCCTCGGTCGACGCGATCAAGAAGGGCGACGTGCTGCACCTGGACTGGATCCCGGGCAGCGGCACCCAGGCTGAGCTGAACGGCAAGAAGCTGGGCGACCCCATCCCCGATATCAATTTCTATAACGCCATCCTGCGCATCTGGCTGGGCGACAAGCCAGTCGACCGCTCCCTGAAGCCGGCCCTGCTCGGCGAGACCAGGTAATTTCTCTGTCAAGCTCCTGGTTTGACGCGGCCCCGGGCAACCGGCGCCGCGTTTTTTTTCGCCCGCGTTTTTTGACTGCGCGCCTGCCGTTTTTTCGGATGGGGCGGGACCCCAGGCGCCTGGCCGAACGCTCTGGCGGCGCATGCATTCGATAGGATCGAAGTAACGGTAACTCATCCATTCATGGTGACTTTATTTGAACTTCTTTCTTCATGACGCCAACTCATCCATAATAGGCGTCGATCTGTATCGTTCATGCAGTCTGGAACGCCAATTTCCGGGGTTTCGCAGAGCACTGCACCGCGCGGTAGAAAGACGCGCTACCACTCGCAATTTCCCTATAAAACTCATCAATAAGCAAGCATCTTGCATTGAAACGGATATTCGAATTTATGCACGCTGCATACTATATCGACCAAATGTTAAATCGCCAGCTTGAAAAATCCCCAGAAAACCCGAACGACCGGAAGTCGACGGCGAATCGTCATTCCCGCTCAGTGCGGGCAAGGCAAGCAGGGGACAAGGGATCGACGGGACGAAAAAAAACGACGCCGGATATCCGGGCGCCGTTCAAGGAGAAAGACGGTGTAGAACTGGATCAGGAATGCAGCACGTGCACCTTGGTGGCGGCGGCGACGGCCGCCTTGGCCTGCTGCGCCAGGCGCAGCGTGCGGCGTGCGGCCAGCTCGTCCTTGGTCGGGCGGGGGCGCACGACCAGCACCAGTGCGCGGGCGATGCCGATCAGGAGGGGACGGAAGAACATCAACAGGCCGCCCAGCAGGATCAGCTGGACCATGCTGGTGAATAGCTGCATGAACGGCACCGCCGTCATCGGTATCTGGAACAGAGTGGCAGTGAAAGACATGGCTGGATTAAGGCTGAATTAAGCTTAAAACATGTTTAATGTTAAGGTTCCATGTAACTATAGTGCAACGCAACATATAAATCTAATCACGTTTACTGATAGTTCTTATATTGATTGTGAATGGAAATCAGGTACACTTGAAGACACTACAAATCGCAGCCCCCAACGGATCCCATGAGCTTTCTCACGCTTGACCTGAACCTGCTCCGCGTCTTCGACGCCGTCATGACCGAGCAAAACCTGACCCGCGCCGCCGGCCACCTGGCGATGACCCAGCCGGCAGTGTCGAATGCCATCAAGCGCCTGCGCGAAAGCCTCGGCGACGAGCTCCTGATCCGCACCGCCTACGGCGTGAAACCGACGCCGCGCGCCGAGGCGCTGTGGCCGTCCGTGCGCCAGGCCCTGGCCGCGCTGGAAGCCGCCGTGATGCCCGAAACCTTCGACGTATCGAAGGCCCAGGCAACCTTCCGCCTGGCGATGGCCGATGCGACGGCCGCGCTGTGGCTGCCGTCGCTGGTGCGTTCGATCGAAAAGGAGGCGCCGGGCGTGAATATCCGCATGGTGCCGCTGACCACGCGCGAACCGCGACCGATGCTGCTGCGCGGCGACATCGACCTGGCGGTCGGCTTCTTCCCCGGCGTGGCGGCCCAGCTGTCGTACGAAACCGGCTCGCCGATCCGCCATGAGCGCCTGTATTCGGGCGAGTATGTGGCGGTGATGCGCAAGAACCACCCGCTGGCCCAGGGCAAGCTGGACCTGGACAGCTACTGCAAGGCGAACCACCTGCTGGTGAGCTTCTCGGGCCGCGCCCACGGCCTGGTTGACGAAGCCCTGGCCCAGCTCGGCCGCGAGCGCCGCATCCTGCTGACCGTGAACCAGTTCTTCACCGCCGGCCGGGTGGTCGCGAACTCGGACCTGGTGACGGTGCTGCCGCGCCACCTGATCGCCTCGACCGGCGCCGCCGACTCCCTGGTCTGGCGCGAACTGCCGTTCCAGCTGCCGGCCGTGCACCTGGACATGCTCTGGCACGAACGCGACGGCCGCAGCCCGGCCCACCGCTGGCTGCGCACGAACCTCGAGCAGCTGTCGGTGACGGCGCAGAAGACGCTGCCGCAGAAGTCGGAGATGACCGAGAAGATGGAAAAGATTGCCTGAGCGGAGGAACCGCGTAACGAAACCGCGGAGGAACCGCGAACTGAAATCGCGGAGGAACCGCGAACTGAAATCGCGGAGGAACCGCGAACTGACACAACGTCGTCCCCGCGCAGGCGGGGACGACGGGTTATTTGCTTATTTGATGGGCAGCTTGGTCGTATTCTTGACCTCTTCCATCACCGCATACGTGTGCGTCTCCCGCACCCCCTTCTGCAGCAAGGTTTTACCGAGGAATTCGCGGTAGGCCGCCATGTCCTTCACCCGCGCCTTGACCAGGTAATCGAAACCGCCGGCCACCATGTGGCACTCCAGCACTTCGGGGATCAGCTGGACGCTCTGCTTGAACGCGTCGAAGACTTCCGGGGTAGTGCGGTCCAGCACCACTTCAATGAACACCAGCAGCGACACATCCAGCAGCACGGGATTCAGCTGGGCCGTGTATCCCATGATATAGCCGGACTCGTGCAGCTTGCGCACGCGTTCCAGGCAGGCCGCGGGCGACAGGTTGACGCGTGCGGCCAGTTCGACGTTGCTGATACGCCCATCGTTCTGCAGCTCGGCAAGGATTTTCTTGCTGATCTTGTCCAGCATGTTTTTCTCTCTCCACTATAAATATTATTTGGTGAAATTCTCTCACCAAAAACTATCTATTGCTAGTCTTCTGTAAAAACAGAATTAATCCAGAAGATTTCCCTCTACAATCGAATTCATGTATTCACATATCCGCCTGCGCCGGCCATCGACGATGGACCGGTGCAGTGTCATGTCTCAATGCGGCATCTGCGCCCGTTAATCACTTTTTGACCAAGCTTCCATGAACATTGCCGCCACCCCGGCCATCACCTTCGTTCCCTTCGACGCCCTGCAGGCGGAAACCAGGCGCGAGCAGACGCCGCTGCGCGCCGCAATCACCGCCGCCTACCGCCGCGACGAAACCACGGCCGTCGAATGGCTGCTGGCGCAAGGCGCCGCCGCCTCCGGCGACGCCCATACGCTGGCGCACCGCCTGGTCTCGGCCGTGCGCGAAAAGCGCACCCGCTCCTCGGGCGTGGACGCCCTGATGCACGAATTCTCGCTGTCGTCGGAAGAGGGCGTGGCCCTGATGTGCCTGGCCGAAGCCCTGCTGCGCATCCCCGATGCCGACACCGCCGACCGCCTGATCGCCGACAAGATCAGCAAGGGCGACTGGAAGAAGCACCTGGGCGAATCACCGTCGCTGTTCGTGAACGCCGCCACCTGGGGCCTGCTGATCACCGGCAAGCTGGTGTCGTCCAGCAGCGAAAAGGGCCTGGGCGCGGCGCTGACCCGCATCATCGCGAAGGGCGGCGAGCCGCTGATCCGCAAGGGCGTCGACATGGCCATGCGCATGCTCGGCAACCAGTTCGTGACCGGCCAGACCATCGGCGAAGCGCTGAAAAACAGCCGCGACAATGAGAGCCGCGGCTACCGCTATTCCTACGACATGCTGGGCGAAGCCGCCCTGACGGAAGCCGATGCGGAGAATTACTACGCTTCCTACGAAGCCGCGATCCATGCGATCGGCCGCGCCTCGGACGGCCGCGGCATCAAGGACGGCCCGGGCATCTCGATCAAGCTGTCGGCCCTGCATCCCCGCTACAGCCGCGCCCAGTACGCGCGCGTGATGGGAGAGCTGCTGCCGCGCGTGCGCAAGCTGGTCCTGCTCGCCAAGCAGTACAACATCGGCATCAATATCGACGCCGAGGAAGCCGACCGCCTGGAAATCTCGCTCGACATGCTGGAAGCGCTGGCCTTCGACGGCGAACTGGCCGGCTTCGAGGGCATCGGCCTGGTGGTGCAGGCGTACCAGAAGCGCTGCCCCTTCGTGATCGACTACGTGGTCGACCTCGCGCGCCGCAGCGGCCGCAAGTTCATGGTACGTCTCGTCAAGGGCGCCTACTGGGATGCCGAGATCAAGCGCGCCCAGGTCGACGGCCTGCCGGGCTACCCGGTCTACACGCGCAAGGTGTACACGGACGTTTCCTACCTCACCTGCGCGAAAAAACTGCTGGCCGCCACCGACGTCATCTACGCCCAGTTCGCGACCCACAATGCGCATACCCTGTCGGTCATCTACACCTGGGCCAGGGCCGACGGTGTGGACAACTACGAATTCCAGTGCCTGCACGGCATGGGCGAAACGCTGTACGACCAGGTCGTGGGCGCCGACAAGCTCGGTAAAGCCTGCCGCATCTACGCGCCGGTCGGCTCGCACGAAACCCTGCTGGCCTACCTGGTGCGCCGCCTGCTGGAAAACGGCGCCAACTCCTCGTTCGTCAACCAGATCGTCGACGAAAGCGTGCCGATCGACACCCTGCTGGCCGATCCCTTCGAGCAGGCGCGCGCCGCGAAGTGCCTGCCGCACCCGCGCATTCCGCTGCCGCTGGACCTGTACGGCGAGGGCCGCAAGAACTCCGCCGGCCTCGACCTGGCCAACGAAGACGTGCTGCGCAAGCTGGGCGACGAACTCGCCGCCCCGCGCCAGTACCTGGCCACGCCGCTGGTCGACGGTCCGCTGGAGGCCGTGGGCGCCGTCAACGTGATCAACCCGGCGCAGTCGGCCGATATCGTCGGCCAGGTGACCGAAGCGACGGTCGCCGACGTCGACACCGCGCTGCAGGCCGCCGCCAACGCGTTTGCGAACTGGGAAGGCCTGGGCGCAGCCGGCCGCGCCGGCATCATCGCCAAAGTCGGCGACCTGTTCGAGCAGCACATGGCCGAATTGATGGCCCTGGCCGTGCGCGAAGCCGGCAAATCGCTGCCGAACGCGATCGCCGAGATCCGCGAGGCGGTCGATTTCCTGCGCTACTACGCGGAAGAAATCCGCACTGTCGCTAACGCGCCAGCCTCGGCGCAGACCGCGCTGGGCGCGGTCTCTTGCATCAGCCCGTGGAACTTCCCGCTGGCGATCTTCACGGGCCAGGTCGCGGCCGCGCTGGCCGCCGGCAACGTCGTGCTGGCCAAGCCGGCCGAGCAGACCCCGCTGATCGCCTACCGCGCCGTGCAGCTGTTCCACGAAGCCGGCGTGCCGGCCGGCGTGCTGCAGCTGCTGCCGGGCCGCGGCGAAACGGTGGGCGCCGCGCTCACCGCCGACCCGCGCGTCAAGGGCGTGATCTTCACCGGTTCGACCGAAGTGGCGCAATTGATCAACCGCACGCTGGCAAAGCGCGCGGCCGACGAAGGCTGCGACATCCCCCTGATTGCCGAAACCGGCGGCCAGAATGCCCTGATCGTGGATTCCTCGGCGCTGCCGGAGCAGGTGGTGCAGGACGTGCTGTCGTCGGCCTTCGACAGCGCCGGCCAGCGCTGCTCGGCCCTGCGCGTGCTGTTCCTGCAGGAAGACATCGCGGATAAAACCATCAGGATGCTGAAGGGTGCGATGCAGGAACTGCGCGTGGGCGTGCCGGACCGCCTGGCCACGGACATCGGCCCGGTCATCGACCGTGAAGCGCAGCAGAACCTGCTGGCCCACATCGAGCGTACCAAAGCCAGCGCCAGGCAGAGCTTCGCGCTGGAACTGCCGGCCGCGCTGGACGCCCAGGGCACCTTCGTGCCGCCGACCGTGCTGGAAATCGGCTCGATGGCGGAACTGCAACGCGAAGTCTTCGGCCCGGTGCTGCACATCGTGCGCTACCGCCGCGCCGACCTGGCCAAGGTGATCGACACCATCAACGCTACCGGCTATGGCCTGACCCTGGGCGTTCACTCGCGCATCGACGAGACCATCGATTTCATCGTCGCGCGCGCCCATGTCGGCAACATCTACGTGAACCGCAACATCGTCGGCGCCGTGGTCGGCGTGCAGCCGTTCGGCGGCGAAGGCAAATCGGGCACCGGTCCGAAAGCCGGCGGCCCGCTCTACCTGAAGCGCCTGCAAAAGGATGCCTCGCCGCTGCTGCAACATGCGCGCCAGAGCAATCCGGCGCTGGACGCCCTGATGGGCTGGGCGCAGGGCAACGGCCATGGCGACGTGGCGGTGCTGGCCGAGCAGTACGCGACCACCACGCTGGACGGCATCAGGCTCGAACTGCCGGGACCGACGGGCGAACGCAATGTCCTCAGCTTCGTACCGCGCGGCACGATCCTGTGCGCGGCAACCGGCATCAAGGGACTGCTGAACCAGCTGGCTGCGGTGCTGGTCACCGGCAACCGCGCACTGGTGCTCGCCGAAGGATCGGCAACAACCGGCAATCAGATGCTGGCCAGCCTGCCGGCGGAAGTGAAGGAACGCGTGCGCTCCATCGGCGAAGCCGAGCTGGACAGCCACGAGATCCACATGGCCATGGTCGAGCGTGGTGTGAAAGGAAACCTGCAGGCGAAACTGGCGGCCCGCACCGGCGCCATCGTCGGCATCGTCGATACCCAGCCGGATGAGCCGGTCGCCCTGTGGCGGCTGGTGGCCGAACGCGCCGTGTGCGTCAACACGACCGCGGCTGGCGGTAACGCAAGCCTGATGACGCTGGGCTTGTAATCATAAGAAGAAATGACCGGGGCGCACGCCCCGGTTTTCACATGCGCAGTCGTTAAAGTTGTTCAACTTGGAGGATGACATGCTAGTAGGCGTTCCGAAAGAAATCAAAAACCATGAATACCGGGTCGGCCTGACCCCGCCCAGCGTCCACGAACTGGTGGCGCGCGGGCACCAGGTGCTGGTGCAGACCGGCGCCGGGGCCGAGATCGGTTTATCCGACGAACAATACATCGCGGCGGGCGCCACCATCGCCGCCGGCGCGAAGGAAATCTTCGAGCGCGCCGACATGATCGTGAAGGTCAAGGAGCCGCAGCCGCAGGAATGCGCGATGCTGCGCGAAGGCCAGGTCCTGTACACCTATCTGCACCTGGCGCCGGATCCGGAACAGACCGCGGCCCTGGTGAAATCCGGCGCCATCTGCATTGCCTACGAAACCATCACCGGTCCGGGCGGCGGCTTGCCGCTGCTGGCGCCGATGAGCGAGGTGGCCGGACGGATGGCTATCCAGGCCGGCGCCAGCCACCTGGAAAAATCGAAGGGCGGCATGGGCCTGCTGCTGGGCGGCGTGCCGGGCGTGGCGCCGGGGCACGTGGTGATCATCGGCGCCGGCGTGGTCGGCACGAACGCGCTGCAGATGGCGGTCGGCACCGGCGCCCGCGTCACCGTGCTGGACAAGAACGTGGACCGCCTGCGCCAGCTCGACCTGGTGTACGGCAACCGGATCTCGACCCTGTACTCGAACGCCCATGCGATCGAGGAAGCGGTGCTGTCGGCCGACCTGGTGATCGGCGGCGTACTGGTGCCGGGCGCGGCGGCGCCGAAGCTGGTGACGCGCGCCATGGTCTCGCGCATGAAGAAGGGCGCGGTGGTGGTCGACGTCGCGATCGACCAGGGCGGCTGCTTCGAAACCTCGCATGCGACCACGCACGCCGATCCGACCTTCGTGGTCGACGGCGTGGTGCACTACTGCGTGGCGAACATGCCGGGCGCGGTGGCCCGTACTTCGACTTTCGCATTGAACAACGCCACCATCGGCCATGCCGTCGCACTGGCGACGAAAGGCTGGCGGCAGGCGCTGCGCGACGATCCGCACCTGAAGAACGGCCTGAACGTCTGCCAGGGCAAGGTCACTTATGCGGCCGTGGCGAAGGACCTGGGCTACGACTACGTGCCGGCCGATTCGATGCTGGCCTGATTCGACGCCTGCAAGCAGAACTGCCTGACGATATGAAAGGCATAGCGCGCGGCCACCGACTTCACGAAGCGCATGAAGTCGGTGGCCGCGTTTTCATTGGCGTTGTCGGAAATCGTGCGGATCACGCCGAACGGGATCCCCAGCTCGAAACACACCTGCGCCACCGCGGCGCCTTCCATTTCCACCGCCAGCAGCCCCGGTAAAGCCTCGCCAAGGGCCCGGATGCGCTCCCTGTGGCTGACGAACTGGTCGCCACTGGCCACCAGGCCCCGGTGCACGCGCGGCGCCTGCAGCGCGAACAGGGCCCTTTCCTGGGCATCGACGGCGTCGATGAGCTCCAGCTCGAGGAACCGCTGGGCCGCGTAGCTGAGTTCCAGGGTCATCTGGCGGTCGCTCGCAAAATGGCTCAGGCCGGTCAGCGGCACTTCATGGCGCGGAAACAGCGGACTCGCATCCATGTCGTGCTGGACCAGGGAATCCGCCACCACGACGTCGCCGACGCGCACCGATGCGTCACCGGAGCCGGCCACCCCCGTAAAGAGGATGTGCGTAACTCCGAACTTCTCCACAAGCGTGGTGGCTGTCATGGCTGCGGCAACCTTGCCTATACGCGATAGAACGCACACAGCGTCGATTTCCCAGAGTTTCCCTCCCCAGTACTCGCGCATGCCATGGATGAGCTTGTAGGGCCTCTGCATGGCCTCCACGAGCCCCTGCTGTTCTTCGTGCAAGGCGCTGATGATCCCTAATCGCATGTTTTTTCTGTCCTGGATGGCCTGGAAGCCGGGGTTGACGGCGGTTTTGCTGCCCAGTGTTTTAATAAAACAAGATGTATATAAAAACTGGTAGTAGATAGTAAACGCCGGTTCTGCTGTGGATAAGACGAGATTTGTCTACAGCGTCAACGGTTTACGTGTTGCCGGATGAGCTGGAAAAGCATTGTATCCAAGCTGAACCGATCTTGGACAAAAACGCTTCGGCCAGAAAAAAACTGGCTTCTGCACATTTGCTGCTGTGGATATGCAGGCGTTTTTCCACAGATGAAGCGGTTCGGCAGGCGATTTGGCGGCTGCCTGGTGTTCCAGTGGTGGCTGAACCTGCCTGTTTTGCAGATGAACCTGCTGTCGGTTGTCAGCAGGAAGCCGTCGTCCTTCCTTGCGCCGGTCTCGGCGTTTCCACTTTCTTCCTGAAGACAAAAAAACGGTCGCGCAGTGTTGGCTCGACATCGACCACGTTCGCGTTCGGGTTCGCTTTGGTGGCCGGTGTTCCGGTTTTTCCACGCGCAGCCGCTTCCTTGTATTAGTTAACTTGGATAGATATTTAAATTGGTAGTGATAGTAAACGCCCGCGCTTCTGTGGATAAGTGGAATTTTCTTCACAAGCTCAATGGTTTACCTGCGTTTCAAGCTGCTGAACAAGGCTTGCGTCTGGCGGGGACCGAAACTGGACAAAAAAGCGGCGGTGGCCAAGTCGCGTGGTTTCGCACATTCGATCCTGTGGATATTCATGGGCTTGTCCACAGAGCGGGCCTGCAGCGGGGTCGACGTCGCGACGTTGGCCAGGTTGGCGGGCTGACCGGAGTCGAAAAATTTTTGTGCCGCGAGCCGGCCGGCAGGAGCGCGATCGGCCTGTCGTCGCTGTCTGTCGAAGCCTGCAGTCGAAGTCGCGGGCATTTACCGGGCGGCAGCCCGTCCGGAGTCGAAAATTTTTTTTTCGGCGAGGCCGCGATTTTCAGGGAGCTCGTCAGGTTTACAAGCAAAAGCTTGTTTACAGAATAGTGGTAGTAGTTAACAGGGGTACTCATCTGTGGATAAGCCGGGTTTTGTCCACAAGATCAACCGTTTACGGTCCGCATAAGCCGGTGGGCTTGCCTTGTATCTGCCTGGTGGAAAAAATGGATAAAAAATCGCGCTGTGCGAAAAGTCCGGTTTTCGCACAATCGGTACCTGTGGATATGCAAAAGCTTATCCACAGTCACGAAGCCTTGCCGATCTGGTAAGCTTGCTGGAGCGAAGCATCAACCGTGCGACATGGAGGGGGCAGCGTGGAATCGGCAGGGGAATACGACTACATCATCGTGGGCGCCGGCACTTCCGGTTGCGTGCTGGCGAATCGCCTGACCCGCAAGCCGGACGTCCAGGTATTGCTGATCGAGGCCGGCGGCAAGGACGATTACCTGTGGATCCACATCCCGGTCGGCTATCTCTACTGCATCGACAATCCCCGCACCGACTGGCTGTTCCGCACCGAAGCCGATCCGGGCCTGGCGGGCCGCGCGCTGATCTACCCGCGCGGCAAGGTGCTGGGCGGTTCTTCCTCGATCAACGGCATGATCTACATGCGCGGCCAGGCCAGCGACTACGACCGCTGGGCCGACGTCAGCGGCGATCCGTCCTGGCGCTGGGACCAGGTGCTACCTTTGTTCCGGCAGAGCGAAGACCACCATGGGGGCGAAAGCGCGGTGCACGGCAGCGGCGGCGAATGGCGGGTCGAGCGCCAGCGCCTGTCCTGGGAAATCCTGGACGCCTTCCGCGAGGCGGCCGACCAGAACGGCATCCCGAAAATCGAGGATTTCAACGGCGGCGACAACGCCGGCTGCGCCTATTTCGAGGTCAACCAGCGCCGCGGCATCCGCCTGAACACGGCCAAGGCTTTTTTGAAACCGGCGTCGCAGCGGCCGAACCTGACCATCATGACCGGCTGCCACGTCGAAAAACTGCTGATCGAGGCGACGGAGCAGGGCAAAGTTTGCCGCGGCGTGCAATTCACGGGCGGCGGCCGCGCCTTCACTGCCACGGCGCGCCGCGAAACCCTGCTGGCCGCCGGCGCGATCGGCTCGCCGGCCATCCTGCAGCTGTCCGGCATCGGCCCGGCCGCCAGCCTGGCCCGCCACGGCATTGCGCCGCTGGTCGATTCCCCGGGCGTGGGCGAAAACCTGCAGGATCACCTGCAGCTACGGATGGTCTACCGCATCACCGGGGCGCCGTCGCTGAATACGACGGCGGCGAACTGGTTCGGCAAGGCCAAAATCGGACTGCAATACATGCTGTTCCAGAGCGGGCCGATGTCGATGGCGCCGTCCCAGCTGGGCGCCTTCGCCCGTTCCGACGACGGCCAGGCCACGCCCAACCTGCAATACCACGTGCAGCCGCTGTCGCTGGAAAAATTCGGCGACCCGCTGCACGGCTTCCCCGCCTTCACGGCCAGCGTCTGCAACCTGCGTCCGACCTCGCGCGGCCATGTGCGCATCGCCTCCAACGACAGCTACGCGCCGCCGAAGATCACGCCGAACTACCTCAGCACGCCCGAAGACAGGCAGGTGGCGGCCCGTGCGCTGGCGCTGACGCGCCGCATCGTCGCTTCGCCCGCGCTGGCAAAGTACCGGCCCGAGGAATTCAAGCCGGGCCCGCATTACCGCACCGACGAGGAGCTGGCCGAGGCCGCCGGCCTGATCGGCACCACGATTTTCCACCCGGTCGGCACCTGCCGGATGGGCAAACTCGACGATCCGATGGCGGTGGTCGACAGCGAATTGCGCGTGAAGGGCGTGCGTGGATTGCGCGTGGTCGATGCCTCGATCATGCCTTTCATTACCTCGGGCAATACGAATTCGCCGACCCTGATGATTGCCGAGAAAACAGCGCGCCTGATCGCGGCACAGAGAACCTAGCGCCCGGCTGGGCAAAAATGCACAACGGGTTTGCGTTAGCGCAGCACGCAACACGGACATCTGTACGAGGGATGTGTTGTATCGTGGCGAAACCTAAAAGTGTGTAAGATTTGGAAACAATGGAGACGCAATGGCGGACGTCATTCTTGAGACGCGCAAGCTGACGAAGGAATTCAAGGGATTCACTGCCGTCAGCAACGTGGACCTGCAGGTGCAGCGTGGGCATATCCACGCCCTGATCGGCCCGAATGGCGCCGGCAAGACCACCTGCTTCAACCTGCTGACCAAGTTCCTGGTGCCATCCTCGGGCCAGATCCTGTTCAATGGGCGCGACATCACGGGCGCGAAACCGGCCCAGATCGCCCGTGCGGGCATCATCCGTTCCTTCCAGATTTCGGCCGTGTTCCCGCACCTGACCGTGCTGCAGAACGTGCGCATCGGCCTGCAGCGTGCGCTGGGCACGGATTTTCATTTCTGGCGCAGCGAAAAGATGCTCGACCGCCTGGACGAGCGGGCGATGGCCTTGCTGGAAGAGGTCGACCTCGGCGGCTTCGCCGGCATGCTGACCGCCGACCTGCCGTACGGGCGCAAGCGCGCCCTCGAGATCGCCACCACCCTGGGCATGGAGCCGGAACTGATGCTGCTCGACGAACCGACCCAGGGCATGGGCCACGAAGACGTGCACCGGGTGACCGAACTGATCAAAAAAGTGTCGAGCGGGCGCACCATCCTGATGGTCGAACACAATATGAACGTGGTGTCCGGCATCTGCGACCGCATCTCCGTGCTGCAGCGCGGCGCCATCCTGGCCGAGGGCAGCTATGCCGAGGTCTCCACCAACCCGCAGGTGATGGAAGCCTACATGGGCACCGAAGCGCCGCTGGAAGGAGCGCACTGATGGCGGCGGCACTCGAGATCCAGAACCTGCAAGCCTGGTACGGCGAATCGCACATCCTGCACGACGTCGGCTTTTCGGTCGACGAGGGCGAGGTCGTGACCCTGCTGGGCCGCAACGGCGCCGGCCGCACCACCACGCTGCGCGCCATCATGGGCCTGACCGGGACGCGGCGCGGCTCGATCCGCATCCACGGCGTCGAAGCGATCCACTTGCCGACCTACAAGATCGCGCACCTGGGCATCGGTTACTGCCCGGAAGAGCGGGGCATCTTTTCCTCGCTGTCGACCGAGGAAAACCTGCTGTTGCCGCCGGTGCTGGCCTCGTCGAAGGGGAAGGGCGGCGGCATGTCGCTGGACGAGATCTACGAGATGTTCCCCAACCTGTACGAGCGCCGCCACAGCCAGGGCACGCGCCTGTCGGGCGGCGAGCAGCAGATGCTGGCGGTGGCGCGCATCCTGCGCACCGGCGCGCGGCTCCTGCTGCTGGACGAGATCTCGGAAGGCCTGGCGCCGGTCATCGTGCAGACCCTGGCGCGCATGATCACGACCCTGAAAGCGAAGGGCTACACGATCGTGATGGTGGAACAGAACTTCCGCTTCGCCGCGCCGCTGGCGGAGCGCTTCTACGTGATGGAACACGGGCAGATCGTGAAAACAATCCGCGCGGATGAACTGAAGGCCAGCATGCCCGAGCTGACCGAATTGCTTGGCGTATGAACAACAACCATTTTTTAAAACGGAGACGACCCATGAAACGCACCGCCATTGCCACCGCCATCGCCGCCACCGCCGCGGCCGCCTGCCTGTCGATCCCGGCCCAGGCCCAGATCTCGGGCGACACCATCAAGATCGGCCTGATCACCGACCTGTCGGGCGTGTATTCCGACATCGACGGCAACGGCGGCGCCGAAGCCGTGCGCATGGCGATCGCCGACATGGGCGGCGCCGTGAACGGCAAGAAGGTCGAGTTCATCGTTGCCGACCACCAGAACAAGGCCGATATCGCCGCCAGCAAGGCGCGCGAATGGTTCGACCGGGAAGGCGTCGACATGCTGATCGGCGGCACCAACTCCGGCGCCAGCCTGGCCATGGCCAAGGTCGCGGCGGAGAAGAAAAAAGTCTTCATCGCCATCGGCGCCGGCTCGGCGCGCCTGACGAACGAGGAATGCTCGCCCTACACCGTGCACTACGCCTACGACACCGTGGCGCTGGCGCGCGGCACCGGCACCGCCATGATCAAGCAGGGCGGCAAGTCCTGGTACTTCCTGACCGCCGACTATGCCTTCGGCCAGTCGCTGGAAAAGGACACCACCGACGTCATCAAGGCCAACGGCGGCACCGTGCTGGGCAGCGTGAAGCACCCGCTGTCGGCTTCCGACTTCTCGTCCTTCCTGCTGCAGGCGCAGTCGTCCAAGGCCCAGGTGCTGGGCCTGGCGAACGCCGGCGGCGACTTCATCAACTCGATGAAGGCCGCCAACGAATTCGGCCTGACCAAGAAGATGAAGGTGGCGGGCCTGCTGGTGTTCATCAATGATATCCACACCCTGGGCCTGAACACGACCCAGGGCCTGTACCTGACCACCGGTTGGTACTGGGACCAGAACGATGCCACCCGCGCCTGGTCCAAGCGCTACTTCTCCAAGATGAAGAAGGAGCCGTCGATGCTGCAGGCGGCCGATTACTCGGCCACCACCAACTACCTGAACGCGGTGAAGGCGGTCGGTTCCGACGATGCCGACAAGGTCATGGCCCAGCTGAAAAAGACCAAGATCAACGACATGTTCGCGAAGAACGGCGTGATTCGTCCGGACGGCCGCATGGTCCACGACATGTACCTGATGCAGGTCAAGTCGCCCAAGGAATCGAAGGCACCGTGGGACTACTACAAGGTGATTTCGACGATCCCGGGCGACCAGGCCTACACCACCAAGGCGGAAACCAAGTGCGCCGCCTGGAAGTAATTCTTTAACCTTAAAACGTCGTCCCCGCAAAGGCGGGGACCCAAGTTTGTTCGCGGTACGCTAGCTGAACTTGGGTTCCCGCCTGCGCGGGAACGACGCCTGAATCTTCAGCCTGAGCCTTTATGGAAATTTTCGGCGTCCCCCTGCAAGCCATGATGAGCCAGCTCCTCCTGGGACTGGTCAACGGCTCCTTCTATGCGATGCTGTCGCTGGGCCTGGCCGTGATCTTCGGCCTGCTCAACGTCATCAATTTCTCGCATGGTGCGCTGTACATGATGGGCGCCTTCGCCGCCTTCATCGGCGTGACTTCCTTCGGCCTGAATTACTGGATGATGCTGGTGCTGGCGCCGCTGCTGGTCGGCGTGTTCGGCATCCTGGTCGAGAAGTCGATGCTGCGCTGGCTGTACAAGCTGGACCACCTGTACGGCCTGCTGCTGACCTTCGGCATCACCCTGCTGCTGGAAGGCGTGTTCCGCTCCTTTTATGGCGTGTCCGGGCAGACCCTGGACGTGCCGGAAGCGCTGTCGGGCGCTACCGACCTCGGCTTCATGATCCTGCCGAACTACCGGGCATGGGTCGTGGCGGCTTCGCTGACGGTCTGCCTGGCGACATGGTTCGTGATCGAGAAGACCCGGCTCGGCGCCTACCTGCGCGCCGGCACCGAGAACCCGAAGCTGGTCGAAGCCTTCGGCGTCAACGTGCCGCTGATGGTCACCCTGACCTATGGCTTCGGCGTCGCCCTGGCGGGCTTTGCCGGGGTGCTGGCGGCGCCCGTCATCAACGTCACGCCGCTGATGGGTTCGAACCTGATCATCGTCGTGTTCGCGGTCGTCGTGATCGGCGGCATGGGCTCCATCCTCGGTTCCATCGTCACCGGCCTCGGCCTCGGCGTGATCGAGGGCCTGACCCGGGTGTATTACCCGGAAGCGTCGGAAGTGGTGGTGTTCGTCGTGATGGTCATCGTCCTGCTGCTGCGCCCGGCAGGCCTGTTCGGCAAAGAGAAGTGATATGAATCGAAAAATCGCCTACACCATCGCCCTGCTGGCGGCCCTGGCCGCTCCCTTCGTCGGCTACCCGGTGTTCCTGATGAAGCTGCTGTGCTTCGGCCTGTTCGCCTGCGCCTTCAACCTGCTGATCGGCTACACGGGCCTGCTGTCCTTCGGCCACGCCGCGTTCTTCGGCGGCGCCGGCTACGTTGCCGGCTATGCGCTGACGACGCTGGGCCTGCCGTTCGAAGCCGGCATCGTGCTCGGCGTGCTGGCCGCCAGCGCCATCGGCCTCGTGATGGGCCTGCTGGCGATCCGCCGCCAGGGCATCTATTTTTCGATGATCACGCTGGCGCTGGCCCAGATGGTGTACTTCGGCGCCCTGCGCGCCCCGTTCACGCATGGCGAAGATGGCTTGCAGGGTATTCCCCGCGGCAAACTGCTGGGCGTGCTCGACCTCGGCAACGATCTCGTCATGTACTACGTCGTGCTGGCGCTCTTCATTGCCGGCTTCGCGCTGATCGTGCGGATCATCCATTCGCCTTTCGGCCAGGTGCTCAAGGCGGTCAAGGAAAACGAGCCACGCGCCATTTCCCTGGGCTATGACGTGGACAAGATCAAGTTGCTGGCCTTCGTGCTCTCGAGCGCCCTGGCGGGCCTTGCAGGGGCCACCAAGGCCATCGTGCTGGGTTTCGAGACCCTGACCGACGTGCACTGGACCATGTCCGGCCTCGTCATCCTGATGACCCTGGTGGGCGGCATGGGCACGCTGGCCGGGCCGGTGCTGGGCGCCTTCCTGATCGTCGCCCTGGAGAACAAGCTCGGCGACGTAGGGAACTTCCTCGCCGGAGTGACGCATGTAGAATGGTTCTCGTCCCTGGGCGAATCGGTGGGCATCGTCACCGGGTTGATCTTCGTCATCTGCGTGCTGCTGTTCCGGCGCGGCATCGTCGGCGAGATCCTGGCGGCTTTCGATGCGGCCAGACGCAGGAGTAAACCGGCTTAGAAAAGCTTCAGCAAAGGAGGTGGCTGTGATCGACGAATCCCTCACGGTAAATGCGAACGGCATCCACATCCACGCCACCACGACCGGGCAGGGGCCAGTCATCCTGCTCCTGCACGGTTTTCCCGACACCCACATCGTCTGGCGCAAGCAGGTGCCAGTGCTGGCCAGCGCCGGTTTCCGCGTGCTGGCGCCCGACCTGCGCGGCTACGGCCGCACCGATGCCCCGCCAGGCATCCTCGACTACACGCTCGACAAGCTGCGCGGCGACGTGCTGGGCCTGCTCGACGCCCTGAACATCGACAAGGTACACCTGGTCGGCCACGACTGGGGCGCCCTGATCGGCTGGCAACTGGCCGCGCTGGTGCCCGAGCGCATCGAGCGCTTCGCCGCACTGTCGACCGGCCACCCATCGGCGATCGCCCACGCCGGCATCCTGCAGCACCTGCGCTTGGCCTATGTGCCGATGTTCTGCATGCCCGGCATTGCCGAGACCATGCTGCGCGCGGCCGACTGGTTCGCGCTGCGCCAGTTCACCAGCGAACCGGGCCAGTTCGAATTCTGGAAGCGCGATCTCGAACCGCCGGGACGCCTGACGGCGGCCCTGAATTACTACCGCGCCAATCTCAAGCTGGCCCTGCCGGCGCCGACCCCGCGCGTCAAGGTACCGGTAATGGGGATCTGGAGCGATGGCGACCCGGCCCTGGGCGAAAAGCAGATGCGCGATTCGGCCCATTACGTGGACGGGGAATTCCGCTTCGAGCGGATCCACGACGCCGACCACTGGCTGCAGCTGACGGCGCATGAGAAGGTGAATGCGCTGCTGCTGGATTTTTTTGCGGCGAAGAGGCCGCAGAGCAGCTTTTGAGTTGGTGGCCCGTGCGGGGGAGGAGGTGGGTTGGTAACCGAGAGCGACTAAGACAAGCTCTTTCTACGGCGTTTTCAGGCCATTGCTGACGTTCGACCTGTGATCCTGTTCCGCAGCTCCTTCGCAGATCTGCCTGTTTTTATCCCACCTACCGCCGCGATCCAGGCAGCTGTCTATCCGCATCTCGCCCCGCAACCACAGGCCAAGAACAACCAGTAACGCAAGCAGAAACGTCCAAAGCAGGAGCTTTTTTATTTTCATATTGGCCGCCGGCGATGGGTGGCAGGAGTCCGCTTCTGGACCCAGAACGGACTTTGATCAGGTTGAGTGAATCTACTTGTTTGGGACGTAAAACGCCCAGACACCGTTCGAGACTTCGGAAGCTGCGAAGCTGGTATCTGACCCTTCAATGCGGTACACAGGCATCTCGTGGCGCTGTGATGCATACGAAGGGTGGGGCAAAACCACTCTCGCCCCGCTGTCTGCCCATGGATAGCGCCATGGATTCAGGCCATTTATTTCGACTTCATGGCCTTCGAGGCCAATAGAAATGACCTTCCACTCTAAGATTTGATGGTTCACGGTAACGGAAGCCAAAATCCGGTGACGTGCTTACTAGCGATTTTCCGGATGCGTACGCCGTTCCGGAGGATCACCCTCTTCAAAGCCGGCCACAAACAGCATGAGCAAGTCGCTCGCAACCTTCTCATGCCCCGCTTCCAGCAAGTTATTCGCGATCTTCGTCAGCTCGACCGGGCTGGCCTTATCGTTCGTATGATCGATCGCACGTCTCGTCACCTTGCCAAGTTCGAACGCCAACTCGGCAATCATGGTTTTTCCTGGGTCGCTCATGCCACATCCTTTCATTTTGCGCGTGGTTGTCGCGCTAACGGCTGCCTTGGCCAAACCTGGCCATTCGGCTCAGCATAGCAGGTTGCCGTCGGGCGCCCTAAAGCGCCGCCGCATAAATCGCCCGCGCATCCGCCCGCGTCAGCTCGCGCGGATTATTCCCCAGCAGCCTGGTCTGCAGCATGGCCTCGTCGGCCAGGCGGTCCAGGTCGCGTTCCGTGATGCCAACCTGCTGCAAGGTTGTCTCGACACCGGTGATCTTGGCGATCTGCTGCATCGCAACAATCAACGCCTGGGCCCGCGCTTCCTCGCTGCCGCTGGCGTGCGGCACGACGATCCCGGCCAGTTCCGCATAGTGGCCGGTTGCTTCAGGTAAATTGAAACGCAACACATGCGGTAGCACGAGCGAATTCGACAGGCCATGTGCCACATGGAAAATGCCGCCGATCGGATAGGCAAGGGCGTGCACGGCGGCCACCGGGGCATTCGAAAAGGCTTGTCCGGCCAGGCAGGCACCCAGCAGCATGGCTTGTCTCGCGTCGAGGTCGTGGCCGTTTTCGCAGGCCTTGACGAGGTTGGTCGACAGCAAGGACAGCGCCTGGCGCGCCAGCATGTCCGATAGCGGATTCTTCTTATGACGGCTGGTATAGGCTTCGATCGCATGCACCATCGCATCGATACCGGTCGCGGCGGTCACGACCGGCGGCAAGCCCAGGGTCAGGTTGGCGTCCAGCAGGGCCAGGTCGGCGTAGAGCTGGGGCGACACGACGCCCATCTTGGTGGTCTCGCCGGTGGTGACGATGGCGATGTTCGTGACTTCGGAGCCGGTGCCGGCCGTGGTCGGGATCTGGACCAGCGGCAGGCGTTTTCCCGTAACCTTGCCGATGCCGTACATCTCGGCCAGCGGCTGCGCGCTGCCGGCCAGCACCGCGACCAGCTTGGCCACGTCCATCGAACTGCCGCCGCCCAGGCCGATTACCAGCTCCGACCGCTGCTGGCGCGCGAACCCGGCCGCGGCCTCGACCACGGCTTCCGGCGGATCTGCCATCACGTCCGAATAAGTGTCGACCTGCATGCCCTGGCGTTCGAGGCTGGCGCGCGGCGTCTCGACCAGTCCGGTGCGCAGGAAGCCCGGATCGGTCACGATCAGCACCCGCTGGATGCCCGGGAAGCGCTCGGCGACCAGCTGCCCGAGCCGCAGCGCTGCGCCGGGTTCGGACACGATGCTGGAAACCGTGGTGAAACTGAATGCGGGGATGGCGCTCATCGTCTTCGTCTCCTTCGGGTTCTGTGTTTTCTCAAGCTTACACCAGCTCGATACTTTCCTTCCCGTACAATATCGGTTTCCCCCGTTTGTGCCTTCGTCCCATGCTTGATTTCGTCGTCCTGGCCTGCGCGGCCTTTCTTGCCGGTCTGGTTGATGCTGTCGTGGGAGGGGGAGGGTTGATCCAGATTCCGGCGATCTTTGCCGTGTTCCCGAAAGAAGTGCCGGCGACCCTGCTGGGGACCAACAAGCTGGCGTCGATGTGCGGCACGACCGTCGCCGCGGTGAAGTATGCGCGCCGGGTGCAGGTGGCATGGAGCACGGCGGCGCCGGCTGCCATCGCCGCCTTCGCGCTGGCCTTCGTCGGCGCCTGGACCGTGACCCGTGTGCCGGGCGACTTCGTGCGCAGCCTGCTGCCGCTGATCCTGCTGGCGGTCGCGGTCTACACTTTCAAGAAGAAGGATTTTGGTTCGGTGCACGCGCCGGTGCACAGCGGCATGACGGAACGCCTGCTGGCGACTGGCGTCGGCGCCGCGATTGGCTTTTATGACGGCTTCTTCGGTCCGGGCACCGGCAGCTTCCTGATCTTCATGTTCGTACGCTTCTTCGGCTTCGACTTCCTCGGTGCATCGGCGGCGGCCAAGATCGTCAACGTGGCCTGCAACGTGTCGGCACTGATCTGGTTCGGCTACAGCGGCCACCTGATCTGGAAGCTGGCGGCGCTGATGGCGATCTGCCAGGTCGGCGGCTCGCTGATCGGTACCCGGCTGGCGCTCAAGCACGGCAGCGGTTTCGTGCGCAAGCTGTTCCTGGTCGTGGTCTCCTTGTTGATTGTAAAGACGGCTTACGATTCGTTCACAAAGCTGGGGTGGTGATGTTTCACGTGAAACAGCCGAGCGTGAGCTGGTTCGGCTGATTCAAGTTCAGACTCTCCGTGGAGCCGCAATGGTTCCACGTGAAACAATTTTCTGTCGTTTTCAGACCTCAACTGAAGCCGCACAGAAAAAAGAATCTATAATCCCAGCTTAACTCTCCTCGCAGTACATTCCATCATGTTATTTCCGACAGAATTCGACGTGATCGTCGTTGGCGGCGGCCATGCCGGCACCGAAGCGGCTCTCGCGTCCGCACGCATGGGGCAGAAGACCCTATTGCTTACTCACAACATCGAGACCCTTGGTGCGATGTCCTGCAACCCGTCGATCGGCGGCATCGGCAAGGGCCACCTGGTCAAGGAAGTCGACGCCATGGGCGGCGCGATGGCGATCGCCACCGACGAGGCCGGCATCCAGTTCCGCATCCTGAACTCGTCCAAGGGCCCGGCCGTGCGCGCGACCCGCGCCCAGGCCGACCGCGTCCTGTACAAGGCGGCGATCCGTTCGCGCCTGGAAAACCAGCCGAACCTGTGGCTATTCCAGCAGTCGGTCGACGACCTGATGGTCGAAGGCGATCGCGTGGTTGGCGCCGTGACCCAGATCGGCCTGCAGTTCCGTGCGCGCGCGGTGGTGCTCACGGCCGGTACTTTCCTCGACGGGAAGATCCACGTCGGCCTGCAGAATTACACGGCCGGCCGTGCCGGCGACCCGGCGGCAGTATCGCTGTCGGCGCGTCTGAAAGAGCTGAAGCTGCCGCAAGGCCGCCTGAAAACCGGCACGCCGCCGCGCATCGACGGCCGCAGCATCGATTTCTCCGCCATGAGCGAGCAACCGGGCGACCTCGATCCGGTGCCGGTGTTCTCGACCATGGGCAATGCTTCCATGCACCCGAAGCAGGTGCCGTGCTGGGTCACGCACACGAATGCGCAGACGCACGAGATCATCCGTAATGGTCTCGACCGCAGCCCGATGTACACCGGCGTGATCGAAGGCGTCGGCCCGCGCTACTGCCCGTCGATCGAGGACAAGATCCACCGCTTCGCCTCGAAGGAATCGCACCAGATCTTCCTCGAGCCGGAAGGCCTGACCACCAACGAGTTCTATCCGAACGGGATCTCGACCAGCCTGCCGTTCGACGTGCAGCTGGCCCTGGTGCGCTCGATGCGCGGCCTGGAAAACGCCTTCATCCTGCGTCCCGGCTATGCGATCGAATACGATTATTTCGATCCGCGCGGCCTGAAAGCCTCGCTGGAAACCAAGGCGATCAATGGCCTGTTCTTCGCTGGCCAGATCAACGGCACCACCGGTTACGAAGAAGCGGCGGCGCAGGGCATGCTCGCCGGTATCAATGCCGCGCTGCAGACGCAGGGCAAGGAAGCCTGGACGCCGGGCCGCTCGGAAGCCTACCTCGGCGTGCTGGTCGACGACCTCACGACCCAGGGCGTGGCCGAGCCCTATCGCATGTTCACCAGCCGTGCGGAATATCGCCTGTCGCTGCGCGAAGACAATGCGGACATGCGCCTGACCGAGATCGGCCGCAAGCTGGGCGTGGTCGGCGATGCGCAGTGGGAAGCTTTCGAGCGCAAGCGCGAAGCCGTGGCCCTGGAGCTGGAACGCCTGCGTTCGACCTGGGTCAACCCGCGCATCCTGGCGGCTGCCGAATCCGAACGCGTGATCGGCCAGGCCATCGAACGCGAGTACAACTTGGCCGACCTGCTGCGCCGTCCGGGCGTCGAGTACGACAAGCTGATGAGCCTGCAGGGCAATGAAGGCCAGCTGCTGGCCGGTCCGGGCGTGGCAGATCCGGCCGTCAAGGAACAGGTCGAGATCCAGTTGAAGTATTCGGGCTACATCGACCGCCAGGCGCGCGAAGTCGAGCGCCACGACTATTACGAGAACCTGAAACTGCCGGAAAACCTGAACTACCTGGAGATCACGGCGCTGTCGATCGAAGTGCGCCAGAAGCTCGACAAGCAGCGTCCGGAAACCCTGGGCCAGGCTTCGCGCATCTCCGGCGTGACCCCGGCGGCCATTTCCCTGCTGCTGGTGCACCTGAAAAAGCGCGGCGCCAAGGGCTTTACCAATGCACCGACGGAGGAAGCGGCTGAATGAAGAATTTCGACCGCAACACCCTGTCCCAGGTGCTGGCCGAGGGAATCGGCGACATGGGGCTCGCCGTGAGCCCGATGCAGCAGGAAAAGCTGATGGATTACCTGGCCCTGATGTTCAAGTGGAATTCCGTCTACAACCTGACCTCGCTGCGCGACCCGATGCAGATGGTGACCCACCATCTGCTCGATTCGCTGGCCGCGGTGCCGGCGTTCGCAGACGCGACCAACGTGCTGGACGTGGGTTCCGGCGGTGGCCTGCCCGGCATCGTGCTGGCCATCGTGCGCCCGGACATGAAAGTGTCGATGATCGACACCGTGCACAAGAAAACCGCCTTTCTCACGCAAGTGAAGGCGCAGCTGGGCCTGGCCAACGTCACCATCTACACCATGAAGGTGCAGGAACTGGCGGTGAGCGACAAATTCGACGTCATCACCTCGCGTGCGTTTGCCGACCTGTCGGATTTCGTCAACTGGTCTTCGCACCTGCTGGCGGAGGGTGGGCGCTACATCGCATTGAAAGGGGTGGCGCCGGAGGATGAGCGGCAGAGGCTGCCGGCCGAATGGAAGGTGGCGAAAGTGGAGCCCCTGCAGGTGCCCAGGCTGGGGGCGGAACGCCACCTGGTGCACATCGAGAAGATGCGCGAGCAGGCAACAGGGTAAACGATATAAACAGTTTATACCGTAATACCAAGTAAATCGTATAAATCGTTTTAATGGTATTAACGGTATGACTTTTCGAAGGCATACATGGCGAAAATTTTTTGCGTAGCAAATCAGAAGGGCGGGGTCGGCAAGACCACCACCAGCGTCAACCTGTCCGCCGGACTGGCAAAGCTGAACCAGCGCGTGCTGCTGGTCGACCTGGACCCGCAGGGCAACGCCACCATGGGCGCAGGGATCAACAAGGCCGGGCTGGAGTCGTCGATCTACCAGGTGCTGCTCGGCGAGGCCGACGTGGCCAGCAGCCGCATGCGCAGCGAAGCGGGGCGCTTCGACGTGCTGCCGGCGAACCGCGAGCTGGCCGGCGCCGAAGTCGAGATGGTGGAGCTGGACAACCGTGAGCGCCGCCTGAAGGACGCCCTCGCCAAGGTCGATGCCGATTACGACTTCATCCTGATCGACTGCCCGCCGGCGCTGTCGATGCTGACCCTGAACGGCCTGGTGTGCGCGCACGGCGTGATCATCCCGATGCAGTGCGAGTACTACGCGCTGGAAGGCCTGTCCGACCTGGTCAACACGATCAAGAAGGTGCACGCCAACCTGAACCACGACCTGCGCATCATCGGCCTGCTGCGCGTGATGTTCGATCCGCGCATGACCTTGTCGCAGCAGGTCTCGGCCCAGCTCGAGCAGCACTTCGGCGACAAGGTGTTCAAGACCATCATCCCGCGCAACGTGCGCCTGGCCGAAGCGCCGTCCTACGGCATCCCCGGCGTCGTGTTCGATCCTTCGTCGAAGGGGGCGCAGGCGTATATCGCTTTCGGCGCCGAGATGGTCGAACGCATCAAGACCATGTAATCAACATAAAACAACGACAGTCCAACACCATGGCAACCAAAAAACTGAAAGGCCTCGGCCGCGGCCTCGACGCCCTGCTCGGCGGAGACGCCCACGACACCCCGGCCACGCCCGCCGGCAGCCCGTCCACCCTGCCGGTCACCCGCATCCAGGCCGGCAAGTACCAGCCGCGCACCCGCATGGACGACGGTTCGCTGTCCGAGCTGGCCGCGTCCATCAAGAGCCAGGGCATCATGCAGCCGGTGCTGGTGCGCCCGATCGAAGGGGGAGGGGACGTCGGCTACGAGATCATCGCCGGCGAACGCCGCTTCCGCGCCGCCCAGCTGGCCGGCCTGGAAGAGATCCCGGTGCTGGTGCGCGAGGTCGACGACCAGAACGCGGCCGCGATGGCCCTGATCGAGAACATCCAGCGCGAAGACCTGAACCCGCTCGAAGAAGCGCAGGGCATCGCGCGCCTGATCTCGGAATTCGACTTCACCCACGAACAGGCGGCGAATGCGGTCGGCCGCTCGCGCAGCGCCGTCTCCAACCTGCTGCGCCTGGTGAACCTGGCCCAGCCGGTGCAGACGATGCTGATGGCGGGGGATATCGACATGGGCCATGCGCGCGCCCTGCTGGCGGTCGACGCCGCCAGCCAGATCGCGCTGGCCAGCCACGTCATCGCGAAACGCCTGTCGGTGCGCGAGACCGAGAAGCTGGTCGCCCGCACCCTCGAAGAGCAGAACGCGCCGCCGGCCGCGCCGCGCCAGAAGGAAAAGTCGGGCGACATCGCGCGCCTCGAGGAAGAACTGTCGGACCGCCTCGCCACCCCGGTCGTGTTCAAGATGGGGCCGAAGGGCAAGGGCCAGATGATCATCGACTTCGCCGACCTCGACATCCTCGAAAGCGTGCTGGCGCGCCTGCGCGCCTGACCCCTGTAGCATCTTTTCCACACTGTGGGCAAGTTAACACTTGTCCACAATTGTTACTTTTGCACCCCGCCGGCCGGGCCCGCGCCCAGCCATATGCATGACTTGTACCCTTGCTGGATCACATGTCCATGTCGTCAATACGCTGAATTTGGTAGGAAATTTAACATTTTCGACCCAAAATCCTTTGTAGTTTTTACATCGGATTTGCATGGTTATAAGGACGGAAGAGTTTGACTACGACCTTCATAAACACTTATAATCCCGCTGATTCATGTAATTACCATACCGTAACTCGGTTCCACCACGGCTAGCGCGAAAGAACAAAAACAATGCTGCGCTTGGTCTCCCTGCAAACGATGGCAACACTTGTGGCCGGCGTGATCGCCGGACTGCTCGGGGGGTGGTCTGCGATGTTTTCGGCGGTACTTGGCGGGCTGTGTTGTGTCGTTCCCAACGGTGTCATGGCGGTGCGCTTGTTCGCCAGTGCGCAAAAGCCGGGCGGCGCGAATCCTGCCACATTTTTCATCTGGGAATTTGTAAAGATTGCTTTAACGCTGGCGCTGCTGTTCGTAACGGCGCGGCTTTACCACGATCTGAACTGGCTGGCACTGTTGTGCGGGTTCATCGTGGCGCTGAAAAGTTACATCATCTTACTATTTAGGCATTCACAATGACGAGTCAAACGGTAGAAACCGCCGCGGAGCACGCGCCAACCGCCGGCGAATACATCCAGCACCATCTGCACCACCTGACCGCCGGCCACCAGAGTTTCGTGGTCGACTTCCACGTGTGGAACCTCGACACCATCTTCTGGTCGATCTTCGCCGGCGTCCTCGGCTGCCTGATCATGTGGCTGGCTGCACGCCGCGCCACCTCGGGCGTGCCGGGCCGCTTCCAGGCGTTCGTCGAAATGATCGTCGAGATGGTCGAAGACCAGTCGAAATCCATCATCCACGGCGACCGCAGCTTCATCGCTCCGCTGGCCCTGACCGTGTTCATCTGGGTTGCGCTGATGAACTCGCTGGACTTCCTGCCGGTCGACCTGTTCTCGTCGCTGTTCCGCGTGCTGGGCGTCGAGCACCTGTTCCCGACCCACCGCGTGGTCCCGACCGCCGACCTGAACGGCACCATGGGCATCGCCCTGGGCGTGCTGGCCGTGGTCCTGTACTACAACCTGAAGGTCAAGGGCGTGGGCGGCTGGGTGCACGAACTGTTCGCCGCACCGTTCGGCATCTGGATGGCGCCGTTCAACCTGCTCCTGAACATCATCGAATACGCAGCACGTACCGTGTCGCTCGGCATGCGACTCTTCGGCAACATGTACGCCGGCGAGCTGCTGTTCCTGTTGATCGCTCTGCTTGGCTCCATGGCCACCGCCTTCGGCTTCATCGGCCATGTGGTTGCCGGCTCGATCTGGGCGATCTTCCACATCCTGATCGTTGTCCTGCAGGCATTCATCTTCATGATGCTGACGCTGGTCTACATCGGTCAGGCCCACGAGAGCCACTGACCGACGCGATCGCAAGAACGAACAAGATAGTGGTAGTAAAGAAGTTGTAATTTTTCTAGTTTTTTAAATTAACTTTTGGAGTAAATCTCATGACTGACGTTTCTTTCGTTGCACTGGCTTGCGGTCTGATCATTGGCCTGGGTGCTATTGGCGCATGTATCGGTATCGCTCTGATGGGCGGTAAATACCTCGAAGCTTCGGCACGTCAGCCTGAACTGATGAACACCCTGCAGACCAAGATGTTCCTGCTGGCTGGTCTGATCGACGCGGCATTCCTGATCGGTGTTGGTATCGCAATGCTGTTCGCATTCGCCAATCCGTTCCACGGCTAATCGAAACACCATTCGGTTCTGAATAGCCGAACCTTTCCCGGTTCGGCATCCGTTTTTGTGAGAAGGAATTTACCGTGAACTTGAACGCAACCTTGTTTGCCCAGTTCGTGGTCTTCTTCATCCTGGTGTTCTTCACGATGAAATTCGTGTGGCCGCCGCTGATGAAAGCGCTCGACGAGCGCGCCCAGAGGATCGCGAATGGGCTGGCCGCAGCTGACCGCGGCAAGGCAGAAATGGCCGCCGCCGAAAAACGCATCGCCGCCGAACTGGCCTCCACCCGCGAAGAAAGCGCCAAGCGCATCGCCGACGCCGAAAAGCGTGCCGCAGCAATCATCGAAGAAGCCAAGCAGACCGCCGCTGTCGAAGCTGCACGCATCATCGAAGGCGCCAAGGCCGACGCCGAGCAGCAAGTGACCCGCGCGCGCGAAGAACTGCGCGGCCAGGTGGCTGCCCTCGCGGTTGCCGGTGCCGAGCAGATCCTCAAGCGCGAAGTGAACGCAGCGGCCCACGCCGACCTGCTGAACCGCCTGGCAACCGAGCTCTGATCATGGCTGAGCTCGCAACCGTCGCCCGTCCTTACGCCGAAGCGCTGTTCCGTGTCGCCCAGAACGGCGACATGGCAGCCTGGTCCGGCATCGTCTCGGAACTGGCCCTGATCGGCGCCAATCCGGACGTGCAGGCTTTTGCCGGCAATCCGAACGTCACGCACGCACAGCTGGCCGATACGATTGCGTCGCTGGTCAAGTCGCCCCTGAACCCGGAGGCGAAGAACTTCATCGCGATGCTGGCCGAAAACGGCCGCGTTGCGCTGCTGCCGGAAATCGGCGCCCAGTTCACCGTGCTGAAGAACGCCCTGGCAGGTGCCGCCGACGCAACCATCTACAGCGCCTTCGACCTGTCGGCCGACCAGCTGAACTCGGTGGTCGCCACGCTGGAAAAGAAATTTGGCCGCAAGCTGAACCCCACGGTCGAAGTCGACCCGTCGCTGATCGGTGGTGTGCGCGTGGTCGTCGGTGACGAAGTGCTGGATACCTCGGTCCGCGCGAAACTGCAGCAGATGCAGAACGCGCTGGTGGCCTGAGGATCTTTGCACCGTCTACCGCGTCCAAGCCCTTGCCCTACGCATCAAGAAACTATTAGGAGTTAGCACTCATGCAACTTAATTCGTCTGAAATCAGCGAACTGATCAAGAGCCGCATCCAGGGCCTCGAAGGTTCGGCTGATGTTCGTAACCAAGGCACGGTGATCTCCGTCGCCGACGGTATCTGCCGCATCCATGGTCTGTCGGACGTGATGCAGGGCGAGATGCTGGAATTCCCGGGTAACACCTTCGGTCTGGCGATGAACCTCGAGCGCGACTCGGTCGGCGCCGTGATCCTGGGTGCTTACGAGCACATCTCCGAAGGCGACACCGTCAAGACCACCGGCCGCATCCTGGAAGTCCCGGTCGGTCCGGAACTGCGTGGCCGCGTCGTCAACGCACTGGGCCAGCCGATCGACGGCAAGGGTCCGGTCAACGCCACCCTGACCGCCCCGATCGAAAAGATCGCCCCGGGCGTGATCGCGCGTGAATCCGTCTCGCAGCCGATGCAGACCGGTATCAAGTCGATCGACGCGATGGTGCCGATCGGCCGTGGCCAGCGCGAGCTGATCATCGGCGACCGCCAGACCGGTAAATCGGCTGTCGCAGTCGACGCGATCATCAACCAGAAGGGTCAGAACATGACCTGCGTGTACGTGGCGATCGGCCAGAAGGCCTCGACCATCAAGAACATCGTGCGCTCGCTGGAAGAGCATGGCGCGATGGAGTACACCATCGTCGTGGCCGCTTCCGCTTCGGAATCGGCAGCCATGCAGTACATCTCGGCCTACTCGGGCTGCGCGATGGGCGAATACTTCCGCGACCGCGGCGAAGACGCGCTGATCGTCTATGATGACCTGTCGAAGCAGGCAGTCGCCTACCGCCAGATCTCGCTGCTGCTGCGCCGTCCGCCGGGCCGCGAAGCCTACCCGGGCGACGTGTTCTACCTGCACAGCCGCCTGCTGGAGCGCGCAGCGCGCGTGAACGCCGACTACGTGTCCGCCTTCACCAACGGCGCCGTGACCGGCAAGACCGGTTCGCTGACCGCACTGCCGATCATCGAAACCCAGGCTGGCGACGTCTCGGCTTTCGTGCCGACCAACGTGATCTCGATTACCGACGGCCAGATCTTCCTGGAGACCTCGCTGTTCAACGCCGGTATCCGTCCGGCGATCAACGCAGGTATCTCGGTGTCGCGCGTCGGTGGCGCAGCCCAGACCAAGGTCATCAAGGGCCTGTCCGGCGGTATCCGTACCGACCTGGCGCAGTACCGTGAACTGGCTGCGTTCGCGCAGTTCGCATCGGACCTGGACGAGTCGACCCGCAAGCAGCTGGACCGCGGTGCGCGCGTGACCGAACTGCTGAAGCAGAAGCAGTATTCGCCGCTGCCGATCTCCCTGATGGCCGCATCGCTGTTCGCCGTCAACAAGGGCTATTTCGACGATATCGAAGTCAAGCGCGTGCTGGATTTCGAAGCCGGCCTGCACAACTTCCTGAAGTCCAGCCACGGCGCCCTGCTGTCGAAGATCGACGAGACCAAGGCCCTGGACAAGGACGGCGAAGCAGCGCTGGCCGCCGCCATCGCCGACTTCAAGAAGTCGTTCTAAGCGCGGCTATCTGATGGAATGCGGGACCGGGGCGACCCGGTCCCTATAAGGAGTAAGGGCTCATGGCAGCAGGCAAAGAGATACGTGGCAAGATCAAGAGCGTAGAAAATACGAAGAAGATCACCAAGGCGATGGAAATGGTCGCCGCTTCCAAGATGCGCAAAGCGCAGGACCGGATGCGCGCCGCCCGTCCCTACAGCGAGAAGGTCCGCAACATCACGGCCAACCTCGCCACTGCGAACCCGGAGTACACCCACGCGTTCATGGCGCATGCCAAGGACACGAAAGCGAAAGCCGTCGGCTTCATCGTCGTCACGACCGACAAGGGTCTGTGCGGCGGCATGAACACCAACGTGCTGCGCCAGGTGACGCAGAAGACCCGCGAGCTGGAAGCCGCGGGCAATCGCATTGAAGTCGTTGCAATCGGCAACAAAGGTCTGGGCTTCCTGAACCGCATCGGCGTGAAGGTCGTTTCGAGTGTCACGCAAATCGGCGACACCCCGCACCTGGACAAGCTGATCGGCCCGATCAAGGTCATGCTCGACGCTTACCAGGATGGTCAGCTGGACGCGGTGTACCTGTGCTACACCAAGTTCATCAACACCATGCGCCAGGAACCGGTGGTCGAGCAGCTGCTCCCGCTGCCGGCCGGGCACCTGAAGGCGGACGAAGGCGGCCACTCGTGGGACTACATCTACGAGCCGGACGCGCAAGTCGTCATCGACGAGCTGCTGATGCGCTACGTCGAAGCGCTGATCTACCAGTCGGTGGCCGAGAACCTGGCATCCGAGCAGTCGGCGCGCATGGTGGCGATGAAGGCCGCAACCGACAACGCGGGCAACGTCATCGGCGAGCTGAAGCTGGTCTACAACAAGACCCGCCAGGCAGCGATTACGAAAGAACTCTCGGAGATCGTGTCCGGCGCGGCTGCAATCAGCAGCTAAGCGACGCAAGCGACCTCTCGTAACGAAATTAAAACTATATCTGAAGGAACGAACATGGCTGATGGCAAAATCGTTCAGTGTATCGGCGCCGTGGTTGACGTGGAATTCCCGCGTAACGCAATGCCGAAGGTGTACGACGCACTGAAAATGGAAGGCTCCGAACTGACCCTGGAAGTGCAGCAGCAGCTGGGTGACGGCATCGTCCGTACCATTGCGCTGGGCAGCTCGGAAGGCCTGCGTCGCGGCATGACCATTCAAAACACCGGCAACCCGATCATGGTGCCGGTCGGTCCGGCAACCCTGGGCCGCATCATGGACGTGCTGGGCAACCCGATCGACGAGCGTGGCCCGGTCAACGCCGACCGCACCGCATCGATCCACCGCACCGCTCCGGTCTACGACGAGCTGTCGCCGTCGCAGGACCTGCTGGAAACCGGCATCAAGGTGATCGACCTGGTCTGCCCGTTCGCCAAAGGCGGTAAGGTCGGCCTGTTCGGCGGCGCCGGCGTCGGCAAGACCGTGAACATGATGGAACTGATCAACAACATCGCCAAGGCGCACTCGGGTCTGTCCGTGTTCGCCGGCGTGGGTGAGCGTACCCGTGAAGGTAACGACTTCTACCACGAGATGGCCGATGCGAAGGTCGTTGACCTGGACAACCTGGGCAACTCGAAGGTCGCGATGGTCTACGGCCAGATGAACGAACCGCCGGGCAACCGCCTGCGCGTCGCGCTGACCGGCCTGACCATGGCCGAAGCCTTCCGTGACGAGGGCAAGGACGTTCTGTTCTTCGTCGACAATATCTACCGCTACACCCTGGCCGGTACCGAAGTGTCGGCACTGCTGGGCCGTATGCCGTCGGCAGTGGGCTACCAGCCGACCCTGGCCGAAGAGATGGGCCGCCTGCAGGAGCGCATCACCTCGACCAAGACCGGTTCGATCACCTCGATCCAGGCCGTGTACGTCCCTGCGGACGACTTGACCGACCCGTCGCCGGCAACCACCTTCGCCCACCTGGACTCGACCGTCGTTCTGTCGCGTGACATCGCTTCGCTGGGTATCTACCCGGCAGTGGACCCGCTGGACTCGACCTCGCGCCAGCTGGACCCGCTGGTCGTCGGTGAAGAGCACTACGCCACCGCGCGCGCCGTGCAGGGCACCCTGCAGCGCTACAAGGAACTGCGCGACATCATCGCGATCCTGGGCATGGACGAACTGGCGCCGGAAGACAAGCTGGTCGTGGCACGCGCCCGCAAGATGCAGCGTTTCCTGTCGCAGCCGTTCCACGTCGCTGAAGTGTTCACCGGCGCACCGGGCAAGTACGTTTCGCTGAAAGACACGATCAAGGGCTTCAAGATGATCGCATCGGGCGAACTGGACCACCTGCCGGAGCAGGCGTTCTACATGGTCGGCACCATCGAAGAAGCGATCGAGAAGGCCAAGAAGCTGGCTGCTTAATCTAGCCACTTCAAAGGACACTTATGGCAAACACTATTCACGTTGACGTCGTCTCGGCCGAAGAGCAGATCTTTTCGGGCGAAGCCGAGTTCGTCGCGTTGCCGGGTGAATCGGGTGAGCTGGGTATCTACCCGATGCACACCCCCTTGATCACGCGCATCCGTCCGGGCGCCGTGCGCATCACCGTGCCGGGCCGTACCGAAGAAGAATTCGTCTTCGTGGCCGGCGGCATCCTGGAAGTCCAGCCGAAAGGCGTGACCGTGCTGGCCGACACCGCGATCCGCGGCGCCGACCTGGACGAGGCGAAAGCCCAGGAAGCCAAGCGCCAGGCTGAAGAACTGATGCTGAACAAGGAATCGGCGATCGACTACGCCAAGGCGCAAGCCGAACTGGCAGCCGCGATCGCCCAGCTGGCGGCGATCGCCAAGCTGCGTCACAAGGGCCGCTGATCGTTAGCGGTTTCGAGTGATGAAAAAGAAGGCAGCCTGCGGGCTGCCTTTTTTATTTGCCGTCATCGGGCCTGTTCCTGCGCCAGCCGCAGCGCCACCTGGTGCCGGAAATACCCCTCCTGCACGTAGCGGTACAGGTTCGCGCCCGGGCACACGGTCTGTGCCGAGAAATCGCGGTGGCTGGCGATGTGGTCGAGGGTGACGCCGTACTTCTTCGCCAGCAGCGCCATCAGCCGCACCACGGCATCGAGCTGTTGCCGGTTCGGCTCGACTTCCTCGAAATTCCCCACCACCTCGATCAGCGCGTGCCCGGTCGGGTCGTATTCCGTATTGGTGTCGCCGGCATAGTCGATCTTGCGGCCTTCGTAGATGTTGCCGTCGAGGTCGATGATGTAGTGGTAAGGGATGTCCAGCCAGTGCTTCGTTCCGCGCGACCAGGTCTGCAGGTTGCGCAGGTACTGGCGCGGGTCGGTGCCCGGTTTGAACGGCTCGCCCTGGTGGTGCAGGGTGATGTGGGTGATCGTGTGGCGATGCGCCTGGGTGGCGTCGGCCGGGGTGCCGCCCCAGGCGGCGACGGGGACGATGCTGCGTTCGACGTCGGCCAGGGTCTGGGACGAGGCGGAAGCATCGGCAAACAACAGCAGGGAAAGAGCAAGGGCAGGGCGGAACATCATGTGCGGGTTCATGCGCCGGAGCGCAATATAAAGATGATAAGCTGGACATGACCATAACATAACGAGCCCAGCATGCGAACCATCGAACAAATCCTCAAAAGCGCCAGGACCGTCGCCGTGGTCGGCCTGTCCAACAAACCGGAACGCGCCAGCCATGAGGTGGCCGGATACCTGCAAGAACACGGTTACGAAATCCTGCCGGTGAACCCGGCCTATGCCGGCCAGCAGATCCTCGGCCGCACCGTCTACGCCACCCTGCAGGAAGCCGCCGACGTGCTGGCCAGGGACGGTCGCCGCATCGACGTGGTCGACTGCTTCCGCAAGTCCGAGGACATTCCGCCGATCGCCAAGGACGCCATCGACGTGCGCGCCGGCGTGCTGTGGATGCAGCTCGGGATCGAGAACCGCGCCGCGGCCGACCTGGCGCGCGCGGCCGGCCTGGACGTGGTCATGAACCATTGCATGCTGGTCGAGCACCGCAAGCTGGAGGCGCGGGCATGAACGTGCGCGAGCGCTTCCGCGCGCCCAAGAACGTCAAGCTGCGCGACGAGGATGCCGGACTGACGCCGCTGCGCGAGAAAAACGGCGACAAGAATGGCGGCGAGAATGGAGACAAGAACGGCGAGAAGAACGGCAAGAACGGCGCCAAGCAGCGCGAGCGAGCGCTTACTAGCGAGCTGATCGGCAAGATCGCCCACTTCCAGGAAATGCTGTACGCCGGCCACAAGCAGAAGCTGCTCCTGATCCTGCAGGGCATGGACACCGCCGGCAAGGATGGCACGACGCGCGCGCTGTTCTCGCAGTCGCAGATCAGCCCGATGGGACTGCAGGCCACCGGTTTCTCGGCCCCGACCGAGCGTGAACGGGCCCATGACTACCTGTGGCGCGTGCATGCCCACGTGCCGGGCGCCGGCATGATCGCGGTGTTCAACCGCAGCCATTACGAAGAAGTGCTGGTGCCGCGCGTGCTGGGCGATATCGACGGCAAGGAGACCAAGCGCCGCTACGCCCAGATCCGCGACTTCGAGCGCATGCTGTCCGAGACCGGCACGACGATCATGAAGGTGTTCTTGCACATCTCGAAGGACGAGCAGAAGAAGCGCCTGCAGGAACGCCTGGACGATCCGGAAAAGCACTGGAAGTTCGACCCTGTCGACCTGGAGGTGCGCAAGCAGTGGGACGCCTACCAGCGCGCCAACGAGGATGCGATCGCCGCCACCAACGCCGACCACGCGCCCTGGTACATCGTGCCGGCCGATTCCAAGACCCACCGCAACCTGATCGTCGCCCATCTGCTGCTGGAGACCATGCAGGGCATGAACCTGTCGTGGCCGGCGCCGAAGGCCGACCTCGACAAGGTCAAGGTGGAATAGAATGACATTTTTCCCAACCCTGAGTTCCGCCGCCATGTTCAAGACTACCGCCCTGCTGTTCTCCCTCGGCGCCGCCATCGCCGCCACCGCGCCCGCCCAGGCGCAGAGCGCGTCGAACGCGCCGGCGCCCGCCGCGGCTTCGGCATCCTGTCCGGCCGTGCTGAAGCACACCTTCAACCGCCTGCAGGACGAGGCGCCCCAGGACCTGTGCCAGTACGCCGGCAAGGTGGTGCTGGTGGTGAACACGGCCAGCTATTGCGGCTTCACCCCGCAGTACCAGGGCCTCGAGGCCCTGTATGCCAAGTACGCGGCGCGCGGCCTGGTGGTGCTGGGCTTCCCGTCGAACGACTTCAAGCAGGAGTCGAGCGACGCCAAGAAGATCGCCGACCTCTGCTACAACACCTACGGCGTGAAGTTCCCGATGTTCGCCAGCAGCTCGGTGACCGGCGCGAGCGCCAATCCCCTGTACACGGAACTGATCAAGGCCACCGGCAACCAGCCGAAGTGGAACTTCAACAAGTACCTGATCGACCGTAACGGCAAGGTGCTCGACTACTTCCCGAGCAAGGTCACGCCGCAGGATCCGGCGCTGGTATCGAAGATCGAGCAGGCGCTCGGCGGCTGAGACCCCGTCGTCCCCGCGCAGGCGGGAAGTCATTCCGGCAATGCCGGGAAGTCATTTCCGGCAATGCCGGGAATGACGGAAGTTTATTTCCGGATCGTCGCCCGCAGCGGTCCGCGCAGCGCATTGCACACCACGATCTCCTGCGCGCGCTCCAGCGTCTCGCGCGAGATCGGGCACTCGATCGCATTCCAGGCAGGATCTTCCAATAACAGGGTCCGCATCACGCCGGGCAGCACGCCGGAGGACAGCGGCGGCGTGTACCAGCGCTCGCCGACGCGCACGAACACGCTGCTGCGGCCGCCCTCGGCCAGTTCGCCGCGCTCGTTGAAGAACAGGGTGTCGAAGGCGCCCACGTTTTCCGCTGCCTTCCAGGCGGCGTCGTAGCGGCTGCGCACGCTGGTCTTGTGGCGTGCGAACAGGGCGGTGGAGTCGACCGGGTCGTCCGACAGCAAGAGTTCCACCGGGCCCTCCAGGAGCGCCAGCGGCGCCGTGTGCACGACCACCTCGCCGTCCGGCTTCAGGGCCAGGCGCAGGCGGTGCGGCGTGTCCGCCGGCAGCACGGCGCAGGCGGCGATCGCTCCCGCGCGCGCCAGTTCCTCGGCGAAGGCAAAGCCGAAGTAGGCGGCGGACGCCTGCAGGCGCGCCAGGTGGCGTTCCAGGTGGCGGCAGCCGTCCTCGCGGGTGGCGTAGATCGTCTCGAAGATCTCGAATTCGTTCGGCAGCCCGGTCAGGAAACGCGCCTTCAGCCGGCACTCGGCATACTCGGCGGCGGGATCGCTGTCGTACACGATGCCGGCGCCGACCCCGAGCTCGCCGCGCCGCACGCCGTTGTGGGCGGGCTGCAGCACCAGGGTGCGGATCGGTACCGAGAGGCAGAAATCGCCCAACTGAGAGGCCAACTGCGCTCCCGGCTGCCCGCCGAACGCGGGCGGATCCATCCAGCCCAGTGCGCCCGTGTAGATGCCGCGCGGGGCCGGCTCCAGCTCGTGGATGATCTCCATGGTGCGGCGCTTGGGCGCGCCGGTGATCGAGCCGCAGGGGTAGAGCGCGTCGAAGATGGCGCCGAGCGGGGTGCCGTCGGCCAGCTGGGCCTGGACGGTGGACGTCATCTGTAGCACGCTGCTGTAGCGGCGCACCTCGAACAGGGCCGGCACGCCGACGCTGCCGGTGCGCGCGATCCGTCCGAGGTCGTTGCGCAGCAGGTCGACGATCATCAGGTTCTCGGCGCGGTTCTTCGGATCGGCCGCCAGGGCGCTGGCGCGCACCGCGTCGAGGTCTTCGTCGCCGCTGGCGGGCGCGGTGCCCTTCATCGGCCGCGCCAGCAGGCGTCCGGCGTCGTGGCGCACGAACAGTTCGGGCGACAGCGACAGCACCGCGCGGCCGTCCGGCAGCCCGATGAGCGCACCATAAGGCACCGGCTGGCGCTCGCGCAGGCGCGCGTACAGCGCGTGGATCGAACCGAAGGCGTCGAAGCGGATCCGGTAGGTGTAGTTGACCTGGTAGGTGTCGCCGGCGGCGATGTACTCGCGGATGCGCTCGATGGCGCGCGTGAAGGTCGCTTCGTCGACGTTGGCGCGCACGTCCGCGATCCCGGCCGGGCCGTTCGCGCCGGCGCGTTCGGCCAGCCAGGCGGTGACTTCGTCCGAGGACAGCAGCTCGTAGCCGCGGAACAGCAGCACCTGGGCCAGGGGCATGTCATGCAACCGGACCTGCGCCGGCGGCACGATGCCGAGCAGCTGCTCGCCCAGTTCATAGCCCAGCACCGGCACCGCGTACAGGCCGCCCGCCAGGGCTTCCTGCAGGCGCGCCAGCAGCGCCGGCCATTCGTCGATGGTGTGACAGGCCAGCGTGCCCGCGTAGTCGCGGTACAGGCGCGAGCGCGACGGCGGGCTCGCGTCCGGGCCGGCGTTGTCGAGCAGGGCGAAGATGGCGCTGTCGTTCATCGGGTTCAGGCAGCCAGCAGCAGCGACAGCTGCAGGGCGCTGTTTTCCGCCGGGTGCTGGCGGAAGCCGCTCTTGGAGAAACGATGCCAGCGTCCGGTCACGTAGGACACCAGCAGGCTGGCGCGCGCGCCGACGTCTTCCTCGCGGCCATGCCCCTGGGTGACGGCGATTCGCAGCGCACCCTTGAACGCCAGCTCGATCTTGTCGTAGAACTGGTTCATGCGCAGCTGCAGGCGTTCATCCTCGCCGACCAGCGCGTCGCCGATCAGCACCCGGGTCATGCCGGGGTTGTTGGCGGCGAAGGAGAGCAGCATCTGCAGCATCGCATGGGCCTGGGCCACGCCGTCGTCCTCGCGTTCCGTGATCTGGTTGAACAGGCCGAACACGCTGGACTCGATGAATTCGATCAGTCCCTCGAACATCTGGGCCTTGCTGGCGAAGTGGCGGTACAGGGCCGCCTCCGACACCGAGAGTTTCGCGGCCAGCGCCGCGGTCGTGATCTTTTCGCCCTTCGGTTGTTCCAGCATCGCCGCCAGGGCCTGGAGGATCTGCAGTTTACGTTGGCCCGGCTTCGTGCTTGCCATGTGTCGCGGTGCTCCGTATTCAGGTCGATGAGCGCAGCCGGCGCAGGTGCGACGGCAGCTGAAGCACGGATTTTACTTTGACATCGACGTAGGCGGGTCGTTTTAACATCTTCGGCAGAGGGGCTTTGCCGCTCGGATCGCTGTAGCGCAGGTATTGCGTGACCCAGGCCGTGCGCAGCTTGAGGCGCTTGGCGTGCTTCAGGTTGACCAGGGTGTCTTCGACCAGCACGCAGCGGCGCGGCGCCAGCCGGTGCTTGCGCAGCAGGCGCCGCAGCATCAGGGTCGACGGCTTCGGCCGCAGCTGGCGGTGCACGTGCATGTCCTCGATCGCGATGTGGTGGGCAAAATGGCGCTGCAGGCCGATGTGGCGCACCACCTCGGTCGAATAGGCGGTGGGCGCGTTCGTCAGCAGGATCTTGCGGCCCGGCAGGCGCTTCAGCATGCGCGACAGGCCGCGCTCCCAGCGCACCAGCTCGCGCAATGCACCGATGTCGTGGGTCTCGCGCAGGAAGTCGGCGGCGTCGACCTGGTGATGGCGGATCATGCCGAGCAGGGTGGCGCCGTAGCGCTTCCAGTAGCCGAGGCGGGCCGCGTTCACCGCCTCCTGGCTGGCCGGCGTGACGCCGTCGCCGAGCACGCGCGCGATGTAGGTGTTCATGTTGGCGCTAATCGCCGGAAAGATGGCGTGCGAGGCGTCGTGCAGGGTGTTGTCGAGGTCGAACAGCCAGACGGGGGAGGAAGGTTTGGACACGGGAAGCGATTCGAATGGAGGCAGCCAGGATTATATCGGCACTCCAAAAGAAAAAAGGCCCGACAAGTCGGACCTTTTTTCTTCGATTCTGGCGGAGCGGACGGGGCTCGAACCCGCGACCCCCGGCGTGACAGGCCGGTATTCTAACCAACTGAACTACCGCTCCAGATGGTGCCCTTGACGTGGATTGAACACGTGGCCTCTCCCTTACCAAGGGAGTGCTCTACCACTGAGCTACAAGGGCATCGTTCACATCTTGCGACGATTGAATCGCCGCAAAATTTTTAGTGAGACCGGATCATAGTGCCAAAGGCCTGCTCGGTCAAGACTTCCAGCAACAAACTGTGTTCAATGCGCCCGTCGATGATGTGCACGGTATTGACGCCGGACTTGGCGGCATCCAGTGCCGACGAGATTTTCGGCAGCATGCCGCCGGAAATCGTGCCGTCTGCAAACATCTCATCGATCTCGCGCGCCGACAGGTCGGTCACCAGCTTGCCCTGCTTGTCCTGCACGCCGGCGATGTTGGTCATCATGATCAGCTTTTCGGCTTTCAGGATTTCCGCGATCTTGCCGGCGACGACGTCGGCGTTGATGTTGTAGGCCTGGCCATCCTGGCCGAAGCCGATCGGCGAGATGATCGGGATGAAGGCGTCGTCCTGCAGGGCTTTCACCACGGCCGGATTGATCGCCTCGATTTCGCCGACGAAGCCGATGTCGAGGAATTCGCCCGGCTTGTCGCGGTCCGGCATCGCCATCTTGCGTGCGCGGATCAGGCCGCCGTCCTTGCCGGTCAGGCCGACCGCCTGGCCGCCGTAGTGGTTGATCAGCATGACGATGTCCTGCTGGACTTCGCCACCCAGCACCCACTCGACCACTTCCATGGTCTCTTCGTCGGTGATGCGCATGCCTTGCACGAAGGTGCCCTGCTTGCCGATCTTTTTCAGGGCGTTGTCGATCTGGGGACCGCCGCCATGCACTACCACCGGGTTCATGCCGACCAGCTTCAGCAGGATGACGTCGCGCGCGAAGCCGTGTTTCAGGCGTTCGTCGGTCATTGCGTTGCCGCCGTATTTGATGACGATGGTTTTTCCGTGGAAATTACGGATATAGGGGAGTGCTTCGGCCAGGATCTGCGCCTTGATCTGCGGCGAGACCGCAGTCAGGTCGTTCTTCTGGTCGTCGCCCGTCAGTGTGCTCAGCGTAGCGTTCATTGGGGGTCCAAAAAGAATTTGCGAGATTTTACAGGCAATGGCCCGTCGCAGTGCGCATTATAAAGGCAGCTTGTTGTATTTTCCGGTGCATCCGGCTAAGGTGGGCCCATGAGCACATGTACTCGTTGCGGCGCCGCGTTCGGCTGCGCCATGGCGGATGGCGGTGAAGCACCGTGCTGGTGCACTGCCTTGCCGCCGATCGTCCCGGTCCCGCAAGCCGGCGCGGAACAGCCTGCGCCCGGCTGCTGGTGCCCCGCCTGTCTGCGTCAGCATATCGCGCAACAGGCTGGAGTGTCGCCAGACACGCCTGGTGGAGTGTGAACCCGGTCCATCAGCGCCGGGTGCGGAAGAAGCGCATCATCTCGCGGCTCGCGTCCGGCCCCTTGCTGTCGGTGTAGGTACCGAGCGCATTACCGCCCGACCAGGCATGGCCGAAGCCATGCACCAGCCAGTGTTCCGCGTGAATCGTGCCGTCCGGATGGCTGTGCACGGTGCGCGTGAAGGCGTGGCCGTCGGGCACGCGGCCCGGTTCGACCGCGATCCGCTCGTTCGCGTGGCGGCGCCGGCGCCGGATCAGTTCTTCGGCGTTGGCCGGATGCACGGTGGTGTCCTGGTCGCCGTGGAACACGATGATGGGCAGCTCAGGCACTTGATGCCCCTTCGGACGGCGGAAATCGCCCTTCATGGCGGCCATCGCCGTGGGCAGGTCGTGCGCGGCCGCGAAGGGCAGGCCGGAATGCACACCCACCGCCGCATACAGTTCGGGATACAGCGTGCCCATGATGGCCGACATCGCGCCGCCGGCCGACAGGCCCGCCACATACACTTGTTCCGGATCGACCACGTAGCGCGCCATGAGGTCGCGCGTCAGCCCGGCAATGATGGACGGCTCGCCCTGGTCGCGCTGCTGGTCGATCGCATTGAACCAGTTCCAGCAGCGCTGCGCATTCGCCTGTTGCGACTGCGCCGGGTACACGACCAGGCAGTTCCATTCCTCGGCCAGGGTGTTCATGCCGGTGCCGAGCGCGAAATCGTCCGGGTTCTGGGTGCAGCCGTGCAGCATCACCAGCAGCGGAGAAGGCTGGCCGGCATAGCTGCCCGGCATGTACAGTTTATAGTCGCGGGTGCCGGCGTCGTTGGTAAAGGAACCGTCGATGAAATGGCCGGGCAGGCCGATCGCGGCCGCGCCGCTGGACAGCGGCGGCGCATTGAAGGGATTGACGGACTTGCCAACCCGGCTCAGGTCGGCCAGCATGTCGGAGACGGGATCGAAGCTGGCCTGGTTCGAGGCCGGGGCCGGCTTTGCCGCCGGGTGCATGCTCGAGGCGGTCTTGATCGATTCCCGCATCACGCTGCGCGCGACGGAAGGACCGCGGCGCATCAGGGAACGGGTGGCGGCGCGCATCTGCGCGAACAGTTTGTTGCTTAAGGACATCGGCCCTCCTTGTGATTCGACTGGGTGCCTCAGTCTTGGTTGGCCAGCTTGCGTCAACCTGACAGGCGACGCAAGCACAATCCGTCCGGATACGGTAATCTGCGCGGCATGAGTCCGACATTTCAGCCTGGCATCCGCTTCGAGTGGCATTACACGGTACCCGAGCGTGCCACCGTCCCGAACCTCTACCACGATACCGCATTCTGCCGCGACATGCCGGACGTGCTCGCTACCGGCTACATGGTCGGGATGATGGAACTTGCCTGTGTGCACGGCATGATGCCCTACATGGACTGGCCGAACGAACAGAGCCTGGGCACCATGGTCAGCTTCCAGCACCTGGCGCCGACGCCGCCCGGCATGACCCTGCACGTGAAGGGCGAAGTCATCGAGGTCGAAGGCCTCCGCGTGCGTTTCAGGGTCGAGGCCTGGGATGACGCCGAACGCATCTGCGAAGGCATCCACGAACGCTGCGTGATCGATCCGGCGCGCTTCAATGCCAAACTGGCGGGCAAGATCGAAAAGGCTGCGCCATGAATCCGGAACAGCAGACCCCGGTGCCATCCCCCTGCATCAACGTGTGCCGGATGGTGCCCGAAACCGGCCTGTGCGAAGGCTGCCTGCGCACCATCGACGAGATCGTCGCCTGGGGCCGCGCCGACGACGACTACAAGCGCGCCGTCTGGGCCGAGATCCGGCGCCGCGAAGCGCAGCTGTTCGAGTGATGCTGCCGGCGTCGATGCGGGTGTTCGAGCGCGGCTGGCTGTCCGCGAACAACATCCTGTTCATCGGCCGCGACGGCACGACCCTGGTCGACAGCGGCTACGTCGCGCATGCGCCGCAGACGCTGGCGCTGGTGCGGCATGCGCTGGGAGACCGGCCCCTGGACCGCATCGTCAACACCCACCTGCACTCGGACCACTGCGGCGGCAATGCGCTGCTGAAGGACGCTTTCGGAAGCCGCATCGCGATTCCCCTGTCCGAAGCCGACAAGGTGCGGCGTTGGGACGAGGATGCGCTCAGCTACCGCGCCACCGGCCAGCAGTGCGCGCGCTTCGGCTTCGACGAGACGGTGTCGCCGGGCGATGTGCTGGCGATGGGCGAGCTGCGCTGGCAAGCCCTGGGCGCGCCGGGCCACGATCCGCACGCGCTGCTGTTCTGGTGCGAAGAAGAGGGCCTGCTGATTGCCGGCGACGCCCTGTGGCAGAACGGCTTCGGCGTGATCTTCCCCGAGCTGGCGGGCGAGCCCGGCTTCGGCGAGGTGCGGGCCACGCTCGATGTGATCGCTTCGCTGCGGCCACGCCTGGTCATTCCGGGCCATGGTGCGCCTTTTACCGATGTCGAAGCGGCCCTGCAGCGCGCCTACGGCCGCCTCGACTACCTGGCGGCCGACCCGGTGCGCAATGCGGAGAATGGCGTCAAGGTGTTATTAAAGTTTCTGCTGCTCGAGCGGCGCGCGATGCCGCTGGCCGAGGTAAATACCCTGTTCGAGACGGTGCCGCTGCTGGTGCTGGCGCGCGAGCGCTTCCTGGCGCGTCCGGCGGCGGAGCTGGCGCAGTGGGCGGTGCGCGCGCTGGAAAAGGCCGGCGCCGCGCGGCTGCAGGGCGACATCCTGGTCGATGCCTGAATTAGAGCCAGGGATCTAGCACGATCGTGCTTTTTTGATTCTATAATCGGGCAGCTGGTCCGATCAATCCCACGTCTGCGAGAACATCCATGGCGCTGCCTCCCGTACTGCAACACCTTTCCTTACCCGTCATCGCATCGCCGATGTTCATCGCCAGCGGCCCCGCGCTGGTGGCCGCGCAGTGCAAGGCCGGCATCGTCGGCTCCTTCCCGGCGCTGAACGCGCGCCCGGCCGAGCAGCTGGACGTCTGGCTGACCGACCTGCAGCGCGAGCTGGCCGAGTACCAGGAAGCGCATCCGGACAAGAAGGTCGGGCCGATCGCCGTCAACCAGATCGTGCACCAGTCGAACGACCGCCTCGAGCACGACGTGGCCGTGTGCGTGAAGCACCAGGTGCCGATCATCATCTCCTCGCTGCGCGCGCCGCCGAAGGAGATGCTGGATGCCGTCCACGCCTACGGTGGCATCGTGATGCACGACGTGGTCTCGATCCGCCACGCCGAGAAGGCGCTGGAAGCCGGCGTCGACGGCCTGATCCTCGTTGCGGCCGGCGCCGGTGGCCATGCGGGCGCCCTGTCTCCGTTCGCGCTGGTGGGCGAGGTCCGCAAATTCTTCGACGGCCCGATCGCCCTGTCCGGCGCGATCGCCACCGGCGACGCGATCCTGGCGGCGCAGGCGATGGGCGCCGACTTCGCCTACATCGGCTCGCGCTGGCTGGCGACCAGGGAATCGAACGTCAGCGAGGCCTACCGCGATGCGATCGTCGACTCGAGCGCGGCCGACATCGTGTACACCAACCTGTTCACTGGCGTACACGGCAACTACCTGAAGAAATCGATCGTGGCGGCCGGGCTGGATCCGGAGAACCTGCCGGTGTCGGACAAGAGCAAGATGAGTTTCGGTTCCGGCAGCGCCAAGGCCTGGCGCGACATCTGGGGCGCGGGCCAGGGCGTGGGCTTGATGGACGATGTGCCGACGGTGGCGGAGATGGTGGAGCGGCTGAAGGAACAGTATCAGGCGGCGCGTGAACGGCTGAATCTGAGCTGCTGACCCGTCGTTCCCGCGCTACCTTGTAAGCTACCTTGTCATCGTCGTCCCCGCGAAGGCGGGGATCCAAGTTGACGGTGAGTTGCTGCATGCGTTCGCACTGAGCGGCGAACTTCGGTTCCCGCCTGCGCGGGAACGACGGTCTTCAGTGCGCGGGGATGACAAATGCGCGCGGTAACGATGGTTATTCAGCAGCAGGCGGCGCTTCTTCCAACTGCTTGTCCTCGTCCTTGATCACCCACAGTCCCGGCAGGTTGCGCCAGTAGCCATGCGCATCCATCCCGAAGCCCACCACGAACTTGTTCGGGATGGTCAGCCCCACGATATCGGCCTGCACCGGCTTCTGGCGGCCCAGTTCCTTGTCGGCGAACACGGCCAGGATCACTTCGGCCGCGCCCATGTCGAGCAGGCGCTGCTTCACGTGGGCCAGGGTCTCGCCTTCGTCGAGGATGTCGTCGACCACGATGATGGTGCGGCCCGCCACGTTCTGGCGCGGGATCACCTTCCACACCACCTCGCCGCCGCGGTCCTGGTCGCCGTAGCGGGTGACGTGGATGTAGTCGAATTCGAGCGGGAAAGTCAGCTGGGGCAGCAGGTGGCCGGTGAACACCACCGCGCCGCCCATCACGCCCAGTACCAGCGGGAAGGCGCCGGTATCGTCGCTGTCGAAACGCTGGTTGAGCACTTCGGCGACATTGCGCACGGCGGCCTGGACGGTGTCGGCGCTGACGAGTTCTTCGGCGCGGGCGAGGAGGTCGCGGGCGCGGGTGTAGTGGAAATCCTGTTCTTGCATGGTTTATTGTGAGAAAAAGAATTCACCCTGGATTATGCGTCAGAACGCCACTGACCGCGTTCCGTTTGGTTCACGGAGATCGCTGGCTTGATGTTCCTGCGCAATGAGGCGCCTGCGCCACATCCGGGCAGAGGGGCGTATCATACGCAGCTTGGAGAATCCACAACACAACAGCATTCCCGATATGCCAGCAACCATGTCCGCCACCAAGCCTGCCAACGACACCACCGGCCTGCGCGCCGAACGCCTTGCCCGGCTGCGCGCCGCGATGGCGCGCCACCAGGTCGATGCCTTCATCGTCCCCTCCGCCGATCCCCACCTGTCCGAGTACCTGCCCGGACGCTGGAAAGGCCGCGAATGGCTGTCCGGCTTTACCGGTTCGGTCGGCACCTTCATCGCCACGGCGGATTTCGCCGGCGTCTGGACCGATGGCCGCTACTATACCCAGGCCGAGCAGGAGCTGGCCGGCACCGACATCCGCCTGATGAAGATCCCGTCGGGCGCCAGCCTGCTGCACATCGACTGGCTGGCCGAGACCATGCAGCCCGGCCAGACCGTCGCCGTCGACGCCCGCGTGCTGGGCCTGGCGGTGGCGCGGCTGCTGGAAGACGCCTTGAAAGCGCGCGGCGTCAAGCTTGCTACCCACCTCGACCTGCTGGACGAGATCTGGGAAGACCGTCCGGGCCTGCCGCTAGACGCCGTGTTCGAGCACGAGGCGCCGTACGCCACGATGGCGCGCGCCGACAAGCTGCACGCCACCCGCGACGCGATGGCGAAGCTGGGCGCCGAGCGCCACTTCATCTCGACCCTGGACGACATCGCCTACCTGTTCAACCTGCGCGGCGCCGACGTCAGCTACAACCCGGTGTTCGTGGCCCATGCGCTGGTCGAGGCGTCCGGCGCGACGATCTTCGTGGCCGAGGGCAAGGTCCCGGCCGCCCTGCGCGAGCGCCTGGCGCAGGACGGCGTGCGCATCGCGCCATACGAGCAGGCGGCACCGGCCCTGGCCGCGCTGCCGGCCGGGAGCAGCCTCCTGCTCGACCCGCGCCGCGTCACCGCCGGCATGCGCGCCGCCGTCCCGCAGGGCGTGCGCGTGATCGAGGCGATCAACCCGACCACCTTCGCCAAGTCGCGCAAGCTGCCGGCCGAAGCCGACCACGTGCGCGACGCCATGGAGCAGGATGGCGCGGCGCTGTGCGCATTCTTCGCCTGGCTCGAAGCGACGCTGCAGGACCCGCACCGCGCGCCGCTCACCGAAGTGATGATCGACGAGCAGATCACCGCGGCCCGCGCACGCCGTCCGAACTTCGTCAGCCCGAGCTTCGGCACCATCGCCGGCTTCAATGCCAACGGCGCGATCATGCACTACCGCGCCAGCCCCGAACACTGCGCGACCATCGAAGGCGACGGCCTGCTGCTGATCGATTCCGGCGGCCAGTACCTGGGCGGCACCACCGACATCACCCGCGTGGTCCCGGTCGGCACGCCGTCCGCCGCGCAGAAGCGCGACTTCACCCTGGTGCTGAAGGGGATGATCAACCTGTCGGTGGCGCGCTTCCCGCGCGGTACCAGGGGGCCGATGCTGGACGCCCTGGCGCGCGCGCCGATCTGGGCCGCCGGCATCGACTACGGCCACGGCACCGGCCACGGCGTCGGCTACTTCATGAACGTGCACGAAGGCCCGCAGACGATCTCGCCGAGCGCGATGCCGGAGCCGCATACCGCGATGGAGCCCGGCATGATCACCTCGAACGAACCGGGCATCTACCGCCCTGGACGCTGGGGCATCCGCATCGAGAACCTGGTGCTCACGCAAATCGTCGAGACCGGCGAGTTCGGCGAATTCCTCGGCTTCGAGACCCTGACGCTGTGCCCGATCGACACCCGCTGCATCGACATGTCCTTGATGCGCGGCGACGAGGTGGCGTGGCTGAACGACTACCACCGCAGCGTGCGCGCGCGCCTGCTGCCGCTGGTCGAGGGCGCGGCGCGCGACTGGCTCGAACAACGTACCCGGGAGATCTGAATGGCGGCCGGTATCCGTTCCACCCGCGCCAGCGCCGCCGTCGAGCGGCTCAAGAAGCGCACCGGCACCACCACCTATTCGATGGCGCGCACCGGCGACGGCCACTTCTTCCTGGCCGAGCGGGCCGGCGCGCCGCCGCTATGCCCACCGATGGAGCTGGACGACTTCGTGAAATTCGTCGACGGCCTCGGACCGCAGCCGGAAAAGCGCATCACCAAGAACGATGCCGCTTTCGAAAAGCAGCTGGTGAGGAAGAAGCAGCCTTGAATCCAGCCACATCGCCCGGTTCCGTGCTGACCTTCGCGGACCTGGTCCAGCTGTACTGGTCGCAGGCCGAACTGCAGACCAATGCGCTGGTCCTGCTGCACCTGCTCGGCGCGCTGCTGCTGGGGCTCCTGGTCGGCTACGAGCGTTCCTATCACGGGCGCGCCGCCGGCATGCGCACCTATGGCCTGGTGTGCATGGCTTCCTGCGCCCTGACCATCATCGCCGGCTACCCGAACTCCTGGTATGGCGGGCATGGCGCGGCGGTGGCCCTGGTCGATCCGACCCGCGTGATCCAGGGCGTGGTCACCGGCATCGGCTTCCTCGGCGCCGGCGTGATCATGCGCTCGGGTTTCAATATCAGCGGACTCACGACCGCGGCCTCGATCTGGGCCTCGTCGGTGATCGGCATCATGGTCGGCGTCGGCTTCTACATGGCGGCGATGGGCCTGGCCTTCTTCTCGGCGATGATCATGATCTACCTGAACCGCGCGGTCAGCCTGCTGCCCTCGCGCCAGGCGGTGGCGGTGACGCTGCGCTTCAAGCCCGGCGTGCGGCCGCAGGAAGATGAATTGCGCAAGGCGGCGCTGGAGCGCGGCTACGAGATCGCCGGCGGCTCGCTCACCATCGGCAGCGACAAGGGCTGCCAGGAGTGGCGCTTCGTGGCGCTGGCGCTGGCCAATCACGCGGGCGCGCCGCTGTCCTCGCTGGCCTCGGAGCTCTCCGGCTTCGAGGGCGTGGATGGCTTCCTGCTCTCGCATGCACGAAACTGACATGGAAATGACGATGAAAGCCCAGGAAGTACGCGATTTCTGGTTCGGCGCCCCCGGCAGCGAGACTGCCGGCCAGCCGCGCCGCGAATGGTTCGTCAAGAGCGACGCCTTCGACGCCGAGATCAAACGGATCTTCGGCACGGCCATCGACCAGGCGGTCGCCGGCGGCCTGCGCGAATGGGATGCCGAGGGCCCGCAAGGCGTCCTCGCGCGCATCCTCGTGCTCGACCAGTTCACCCGCAACGCCTACCGCAACACGCCGCGTTCCTTCGAGGGCGATCCGCTGGCCCTCGCCGCGGCCAGACACCTGGTCGACAGCGGCGCGCACAAGGAGCTGCCGCCCTTGCAGCGCGCCTTCGTCTACATGCCTTTCGAGCATGCGGAGGACGCCTGGATGCAGGAGCGCGCGGTCGAGCTGTTCACGAACCTCGCCGCCGAACATCCGGGCTTCGACGAGATGCTCGACTATGCGCACCGCCACCGCGGCGTGATCGCGCGCTTCGGCCGCTTCCCGCACCGTAACGAGATCCTCGGCCGCGCCTCGACGCCGGAAGAAGTCGAATTCCTGCGCCAGCCCGGCTCCCGCTTCTGATGGTTTTACAGTTGAATATCGTCGGCGCCGGCCACGTCGGCCGCACGCTGGGCCGCCTGTTTCACACGCGCGGCGTGTTTGCGGTGCAGGACGTGCTGACCCGTTCGCAAGCCAGCGCGCAGGCGGCGGTGGACTTCATCGGCGCCGGCCGCGCGGTCGATGCCGTCGCCTCGCTGCGGCCGGCGTCCGTGTGGATGCTGGCCGTTTCCGACGATGGCATCGCTGCGGTGGCGCGGCAGCTGGCCGCTTCCGTCGATGTGAAAGGCGCAGTGGTGTTCCACTGCAGCGGCGCGAAGGCTTCCTCGGAACTGGAACCCCTGCGCGCGGCCGGCGCCCTGGTCGCCAGCGTGCACCCGGTGCGCAGCTTCGCCGATCCGCGGCAGGTGGCCGATGCCTTCGACGGCACCTTTTGCGGCGTCGAAGGGGACGCCGATGCGCTGGCGGTGCTGAACCCGGCCTTCGAAGCGATCGGCGCGCGGGTGGTGGCGATCGATGCGCGCGCCAAGACCGTTTATCACGCGGCGTCCGTGTTCGCCTCGAACTACCTCACCACGGTGCTCGACGCCGCCCTGCGCGCCTACCAGGCGGCCGGCATCCCGGCGGACGTGGCGCGCGAGCTGGCGCGGCCGCTGGCGACGGAGACCCTGGCGAATGTGTTCCGGCTGGGGCCGGAAACCGCGCTGTCCGGCCCGATCGCGCGCGGCGATGCCGCCACCGTGGCGCGCCAGCAGGCCGCCGTCGACGCCTGGGATCCGGCCACCGGCGCGCTGTACGAGGCGCTGGCGGCCGCCACCTGGGACCTGGCGCGGCGCCGGAAGCCAGCCCAAGCATAAATTTTTCTTGTTCATGAAGGAGACAGCATGCGCCTGACCGCATGGGCGACCCTGGCCGTTCTCGGGGTGTATTTCTGGACCGGCGTAATGGCCGGTGTGGCCAGGGCCAAATACAAGGTGCCGGCGCCGGCGATGGACGGTCCGCTGCCGTTCCAGAGCGCGCAGCGGGTGCAGGCCAATACCCTCGAGCAATTGCCGCTGGTGCTGGCGCCGCTGTGGTTGTGCGCAATCTACCTGGGCGATACCTGGGCGGCGGCCGGCGGACTGCTGTGGTGCGCGGGACGCATCCTGTATGCGCTGGGCTATTACCGCGATCCAGCCAAGCGCGAAGCCGGCTTCGTCATCGGCATGCTGGCTTGCGGTGCCCTGGTCGCCGGGAGCGCGCTTGGCTTATTGTTGCACTAGAGCAAAATATCAGCGGCGTTTCGTGACAAAGTTCCCATAGTGCAATAAGCTGCATAGTCTACGACCATGGAGGATCGCATGCTGTTCTTGAAGAGTACCAGCGTCACCAAAGCACCCGGTGTGTACGAAGTCGATATCGCCGCCAAACCGCCGGGCAAGACCTTCGGCGTGTTCCTCGCTACCGATCCCGACAATCCGCCGAACGCCATGCTGGCTGCGCTGCAAGAACTGGGTTTCACGAACACCTATCAGCAGAGCTATGTCCACAAGGACAAAGGCAAGGTCCTCGACCTGCACTTCCAGAAAGACGGCACCGACCTGTTCAAGGGCTGGAAGAGCGAGGAATGCGCGGGCAACCTGGCGGCGCTGGATACCCTGTTCGGGCACTTCGGCATTGCGGTCACGCCGCGGGTGATGAGTTTGGCGGAAGCCTACGCCTGAACCTCCAGCTCGTCGTTCCTAGCGCACCTCGACGTGATACAACGCCCACGGGCAAGCCGCAAACCGCTGCCCCAGCGGCAGCCTGGCCATCTCCGGCACCCGGTCGGCGTCGTACACGGCCCATAGCGGCCCCAGCCCTCCCAGCGGCATCGGCTTGCCGTCCACATGCGTGGCGGCGATGAAACGCCGCGCGCGCGCCTGCGCCAGCGGCAATTCGACGTTGTAGCCGTCCACCGCGCGCAGCACCAGCACCGTCTTGTCCCCCAGCGTCGCGCCGGCGCGCGCCAGCACGTCCACCAGCAGCGGGCCGCGCAGCGCGTGGGCCTTGCCGTCGTATTCCAGGGTCGGCCGGATCGTCAGCGCGGGCAGGGCGCGCAGCGCGGCGTCGTCGAATACCCAGGCTTTGCGGAAGCTCACGCCGTGCTTGTGCATCATCTGGTCGAGCGCCGGGTCGAAGGGGCCGCGGTTGGACTGGGCGATGGCGCCGGTGACCGTCAGCAGCGCCGGTCCATCCGGCGGCGCGGGCAGGGAAGCGCCTACAGCCTGGCCGGCGAGCGGAAGGGCGCCGGCCGCTGCCGCCGCGCCGAGGAACTGGCGTTTGTTCATGCGAAAATGTCCTGTCGATGGGATCCCGCCATCATAGCTTTTACGCTTTTATATTGTCTGAATGGATCTGTTTTCTCTTGATACGGGCCTGCAGCCAATCCCGATCGAGGATGGCGAACTGGCGCTGCTGCCCCGACTTCCTCTGCCGATGAGCAATGCCGAGGTCTTCGCGCGCATGCTGGGCGAGACCGACTGGCGCCATGAAACCGTGCTGGTGTACGGCAAGCGCCACCTGCAGCCGCGCCTGACGGCCTGGCATGGCGAAGCCGGCTACACCTATTCCGGCCTGACCCTGGCGCCGCTGCCGATGACGCCGCTGCTCGCGCAGTTGCGCAGCGCGGTCGAAGCCGCCACCGGCCACCGCTACAACAGCGTGCTGCTGAATTACTACCGCAACGGCGCCGACAGCATGGGCATGCACAGCGACGACGAGCCGGAACTGGGACCGCATCCCGCCATCGCTTCGCTCAGCTATGGCGCCACCCGCACCTTCATCCTGCGCCACAAGCGCAGCAAGCGGACACTGAAATTCGATCTCGCCGACGGCAACCTGTTACTGATGGCAGGTACTTTGCAGCAAAACTGGCTGCATGGGATCAACAAGACTGCAAAACCGACGGGTCCGAGGCTCAACCTGACTTTTCGTTACATCGGCTAATTCATACATATCTATCGCTATGTTCGGTCATTTTATTAATGAATAACTGGTCATTAAGTTACATCTGATTACAGTTCTTACGAAATGGCCACTGACTTAAGCATTTGCCAGCTGATATCTTGACCACATCGCGATTCAAACCTGCATCGCGAGCCAGTCAAACCAAGTAAAGGATGCCGAATATGAAAAAGCTCATCGTTGCACTGATCGCAGGCGCTGCCGCCATGACCGCCGCCCAGGCCCAGACCATCGACACCCAGCCGCACGCCTATGTCGGCGTCGGCGCCGCCACGTCGAAGAACATCCAGACGGATGACTACCGCACCGGCGGCAAGATCTACGGTGGCTATCAGGTCAACCAGACCTGGGCTGCTGAAGCCGGCTACACCGATTACGGCAACAAGGACGTCGCCAACGGCACCACCAAGGGCAACAGCTACTACGTGGCAGGCAAGGCGACCATGCCGATCAATGAGCGCTTCAATGCCTACGGCAAGCTGGGCGTCCAGCACAGCGAGCGCAAGTTCGACAGCGCCGCCCTGAACGTCAAGGACAGCGACACCGGCGCCTACGGTGCACTGGGCGTGGAGTACAAGCTGAACCAGCAGGTTGCCCTGACCGCCGAATACGAGCGTTACGGCAAGGAGAAGGACATCGGCGCCAAGGCCAACGTCTGGACCGTCGGCGCGCACTACAACTTCTGAACGTTGTAGCTTTCAGTTCCTAGGGTAAAACGGGGCCTTCGTGGCCTCGTTTTTTATTGGCGCCGCCGTTTCAGAGCGGCGCCCGTACCGGTGCATGCAGCGGCGGCATCCACGGCGGCGGGCCCGGCGGCGCCTGCGGCGCGTCGAAGCCGGCGGCGACGAAGCGGTGCAGCGAGGACCACGGCCATTGCGCCGCCTGTTCGCAGAAGCCGTGCCGCATCGGGTTGCTGTGCACGTAGTCGACCAGGGCCGTGTACTCGTCGTCGTCGCCGACCCGGTAGTCGCGGTAGTGGCGTTCCCAGATCGTGGCGTCGGCCGCCGTACTCGCGGTGACGAGGCCGGTCTTGTGCAGGGCCTTGGAAAACGCGATCTTGACGGCGCGCCAGCGGGTGGCGCAGTCATGGTCGCCGGGCGGCAGGGTCCAGATCGCGTGCGCGTGGTCCGGCAGGACCACCCAGGCATCGACGTGGAAGGGTTTGCGGATCCGTGCCTGGCGCATGGCTTCGCCGAACGCCGAGATATGGTCCGTCAGCAAAGTGCTATTCCGGTCCAGCAGCCGCACCGTAAAAAAGTACGTCATGCCGGGAACGCGGTTATCGCGGTAACGTGTCATGGATGAATGTGGCGTAAGCCGACCTCAACGACGCCCGATTCTACACATGAGATGGGAATTGGGCCGATCCATTTCCGCGCGAAAAATAAGCGCGTGCGCACTCCGAAAACCAGGTATCAGCATTGCCCGGAACCCCGGCCGCACCGGACGGCAGGCGAAAAAAAAGCTCCCTGCGGGGAGCTTTTGTGGTGCCGATGCGACTGATCAGGCAGACAGCGGCTTGTAGCGGATGCGCTTCGGCTTCGCGCCTTCTTCGCCCAGGCGCTTCTTCTTGTCGGCTTCGTATTCCTGGTAGTTACCGTTGAAGAAGGTGACTTGCGAGTTGCCCTCGAAGGCCAGGATGTGCGTCGCGATGCGGTCCAGGAACCAGCGGTCGTGCGAGATCACCATCACGCTGCCGGCGAATTCCAGCAGCGCGTCTTCCAGCGCGCGCAGGGTTTCGACGTCGAGGTCGTTCGACGGTTCGTCCAGCAGCAGGACGTTGCCGCCTTGCAGCAGGGTCTTGGCCAGGTGCAGGCGGCCGCGTTCGCCGCCGGACAGGTTGCCGACCACCTTCTGCTGGTCCGCGCCCTTGAAGTTGAAGCGGCCGAGATAGGCGCGCGACGGCATCTCGAAGCGGCCGACGCTCAGCATGTCGGCGCCTCCGGTGACGTCTTCGAACACGGTCTTGTTGTTCGCCAGCTCGTCGCGGCTCTGGTCGACCAGCGAGATCTTCGCAGTCTGGCCGATCACGACTTCGCCGCTGTCCGGCTGCTCCTTACCGGCGATCATCTTGAACAGGGTCGACTTGCCGGCGCCGTTCGGGCCGATGATGCCGACGATCGCGCCCGGCGGGATCGTGAACGACAGGTTGTCGATCAGCAGGCGGTCGCCGAAGGCTTTGCTGACGTTCTTGAACTCGATGACGTCGTTGCCGAGGCGCTCGGCCACGGGGATGAAGATCTCCTGGGTCTCGTTGCGCTTCTGGTATTCGTATTCGCTCAGTTCGTTGAAGCGGGCCAGGCGCGCCTTCGACTTGGCTTGGCGGGCCTTCGGGTTCTGGCGTGCCCACTCCAGTTCCTTCGCCAGCGCTTTCTGGCGTGCCGATTCGGTCGCTTCTTCCTGCTTCAGGCGGGCTTCCTTCTGCTCCAGCCAGGACGAGTAATTGCCCTTCCAGGGGATGCCGTGGCCGCGGTCCAGTTCCAGGATCCACTCGGCGGCGTTGTCGAGGAAGTAGCGGTCGTGGGTGATGCCGACCACGGTGCCCGGGAAGCGCAGCAGGAACTGCTCCAGCCACTCGACCGATTCGGCGTCCAGGTGGTTGGTCGGTTCGTCCAGCAGCAGCATGTCCGGCTTGCTCAGCAGCAGCTTGCACAGCGCCACGCGGCGCTTTTCACCGCCCGACAGGACGCCGATCTTCTGGTCCCACGGCGGCAGGCGCAGCGCGTCGGCGGCCATTTCCATCTGCAGGTTCAGGTTGCCGCCGTCGGCCGCGGCGATGATCGATTCCAGGCGCTCCTGCTCTTTCGCCAGCGCGTCGAAGTCGGCGTCTTCGTCCGCGTAGGCGGCATACACGGCTTCCAGTTTCGCTTGCGCCTCGAAGGCTTCGCCCAGGCCCGACTCCACTTCCTGGCGCACGGTCTTTTCCGGATCCAGCTGCGGTTCCTGCGGCAGGTAACCGATGTTCAGGCCCGGCATCGGGCGCGCTTCGCCCTGGATATCGGTGTCGATGCCGGCCATGATCTTCAGCAGGGTCGATTTACCGGAGCCGTTCAGGCCCAGCACGCCGATCTTCGCGCCCGGGAAGAAGGACAGCGAGATGTCCTTCAGAATCTGGCGTTTCGGTGGGACGATCTTGCCCACGCGGTTCATGGTGTAGACGTAATTGGCCATGTGATATAGGGAATTCTTGAGAAATAAGGACGACAGGATACTGTAAAAATTCGGGGGCAGAGCACATTTTTCCCCGACTGAGAAATCGCAAACCGGGGTCAGACTCCGATTTTGGGCAATTTCCAAAAATCGGAGTCTGACCCCGGTTTGATGTTGCTTAAGCTTGCTTGGTGGTGGCAGTTGACGGGCGGCGCAGCAGGCCTTCGATGGCGAACAGCGCCAGCGCCAGCCAGATCAGCACGAAGCCGACCAGGCGCTCGGCCGAGAACGGTTCGTGGAACAGCCACACGCCAAGCAGGAATTGCAGGGTCGGCGACAGGTATTGCAGCAGCCCCAGCGCCGACAGCGGGATCTGGCGCGCGCCCGAGGCGAACAGCAGCAGCGGGATCGCGGTGATCGGCCCGGCCGCCGCCAGCAGCAGGCGGGTGCTGGTCGACTCCGTGTTGATGAAGGCGTTCTGGCCGTGCACGGTCAGCCATACCACGTAGGCGGCGGCCACCGGGAACAGCACCATGGTCTCGAACGACAGGCCTTCCAGCGCGCCCAGCGCCGCGGTCTTGCGCAGCAGGCCGTAGCCGCCGAAGGACAGCGCCAGCGCCAGCGCGATCCAGGGGACGGTGCCGGCCTGCCAGGTCAGCCAGGCGACGCCCAGCGCCGCCACCGCGATCGCCATCCACTGCGCGCGCCGCAGCCTTTCCTTCAGCAGCAGGTAGCCGAGCGAAATGTTCACCAGCGGATTGATGAAATAGCCCAGGCTGGCCTCGATCACATGGCCGTTGTTGACCGCCCAGATATAGATCAGCCAGTTCACGCTCAGCAGCACGGCCGAGGCGACGAAACTGCCGAGGATGCGCGGCTGGCGCACCAGGTCGAGCCAGGCCCATTGCCGGCGCACGGCCAGCACGATCAACAGGAACAGCAGCGACCACAGCATGCGATGCGCCAGGATCTGCAGCGGCGGCACCTCGCCGATGGCGTGGAAATACAAAGGGAACAAGCCCCAGCACAGGAAGGCCGAGGCGGCGGAAAGGATGCCGGTACGCATGAGCAGGCAGGAGAAAGACAGGGCTCGACATTATCCCCGAACTGGCCCGGCCCTGCAGGCGAGCTTGCCATTTTCCCATTCGCTGAGACAATAGCACCCCTGGAAGACAGAATTCCGCTTGTCTTTCCCTGTTCATTATTCTATTGTGCAACGCACCAGAACAAGCAATGGTGAAATCTTGACGGCGCAACATAAGAAAAGCAGCCTCGCAGCGCTGACCGTGTCCGCGGTCGGCATCGTCTATGGCGACATCGGCACCAGCCCCCTTTACACGCTGAAGACCATCTTCGACCCCGCCCATGGCCTGGCGCTGAACACGCCGAACCTGCTGGGCATCGTGTCGCTGATCTTCTGGGGCCTGACGATGATCGTCTCGCTCAAGTACGTGACCCTCGTGTTGCGCGCCGACAACCGCGGCGAGGGCGGCATCATGGCCCTGATGGCGCTGGCCCTGAACTCGGTCACGCGCAGCTCGCGCTGGCACTACGTGCTGATGCTGATCGGCGTGTTCGGCGCCACCATGTTCTACGGCGACAGCGTGATCACGCCGGCGATCTCGGTGCTGGGCGCGATCGAGGGCCTGGAAGTGGCCACCCCCGGCCTGGAAAAATATGTGGTGCCGCTGACCATCGTCGTGCTGCTGATCCTGTACAGCGTGCAGCGCCACGGCACCGCCGGCATCGGCCGCTGGTTCGCCCCCGTCATGCTGGTCTGGTTCGCGGCCCTGGCCGTGATGGGCGTGATCAACATCGTCCAGGCCCCCGTCATCCTGCAGGCGCTGAACCCGCTGCACGCCTTCGAGTTCATGCTGCGCAACCGCTTCATCGCCCTGGTCGCGCTGGGCGCGGTGGTGCTGGCCTTCACCGGCGCCGAAGCGCTGTATGCCGACATGGGCCACTTCGGCAAGAAGCCGATCCGGCTGGCCTGGTTCATGGTCGTGTTCCCGTCGCTGGCCCTGAACTACCTGGGCCAGGGCGGCCTCCTGATCACGCATCCGGACGCGCTCGAGAATCCCTTCTTCCGCCAGCTCGGCAGCTGGAGCGTGCTGCCGCTGGTGGTACTGTCGACGATGGCGGCGGTGATCGCCTCGCAGGCCACCATTTCCGGCACCTTCTCGATGACCAAGCAGGCCATCGCCCTCGGGCTGCTGCCGCGCATGCGCGTGATGCACACCTCGGAAAGCGAGATCGGCCAGATCTACATCCCGGCCGTCAACTGGCTGCAGCTGTCGGTGGTGCTGATCGCCGTGATCGGCTTCGGCTCGTCCGACAAGCTGGCCGGCGCCTACGGCATCGCGGTGACGGCGACCATGTTCGCCACCACGATCCTGACCTTCTTCGTGATCCGCTACCGCTGGCACCTGCCGCTGTGGCTCTGCTTCGGCGCGACCGGCTTCTTCATGATCATGGATATCATGCTGTTCTCGTCCAGCACCCTCAAGCTGCTGCATGGCGGCTGGTTCCCGCTGCTGCTGGGCGCGATCCTGCTGACCACCATGCTGACCTGGAAGCGCGGGCGCGAACTGGTGTTCGAGAACCTGGAAAAGCACGCGATCCCGCTCGACGACTTCCTGCAGTCGCTGTTCGTCGGTCCGCCGGCGCGCGTGGGCGGCACCGCGATCTTCCTGCGCGGCGAAACCGACGGCGTGCCGCACGCCCTGCTGCACAACCTGCTGCACAACAAGGTGCTGCACGAGCGCGTCGTCTTCCTCACCGTGCACATCCGCGAAGAACCCTATGTGCCGGAATCCGAGCAGGTGAGCGTGGAGGCGCTGGGCCACAACTGCTACCAGCTGAACGTCATTTACGGCTTCAAGGACGAGGCCAGCATCCCCGACATCCTGCGCCTGTGCGCCCTGCAAGGCCTGGAATTCGAGATGATGGAGACCTCCTTCTTCATCGCGCGCCAGACCGTGATCTCGGTGCCCGGATCGGGCATGATGCCGTGGCGCGAGCACCTGTTCGTGCTCATGCAACGCAACGCGCGCACCGCCGCCGACTACTACCAGATCCCGGCCAACCGCGTGATCGAACTGGGTACACAAGTAGAGATTTAAGGCGACAAAGTCATACAAATTCTGCACAGACAGCCATGAGGGCCCATTGCTAAGGTCGAGGTTTTTCCAATTCAACCCCGATCGATCCAAGGAGTCCCATGAAACTGTTGTCCTTCCCGCTGGCCGCCGCCTTCGCCGCCGTGTTGAGCCTGACCGCCTGCGGCGGCGGTGGCGATGCCGGCAGCGGCAATACGACCAACCCGGCCGCCACCGTCAAGATCACCGATACCGTGGTCGGCACCGGCGCCGAAGCGGCCAACGGCAGCTACGTGCTGGTCAACTACACGGGCTGGCTGTACAGCGCCACCGCGGCCAACAACAAGGGCACCCAGTTCGATACCAGCGTCGGCAAGACCCCGTTCGACTTCGTCATCGGCGGCAACGTGATCCCCGGCTTCAGCCAGGGCGTGAAGGGCATGAAGGTGGGCGGCAAGCGCACCATCGTGATCCCCGCCGTGCTCGGCTACGGTTCCACCGGCAACCAGAAAGTTCCGCCGAACACGGACCTGGTGTTCGACGTCGAGCTGCTCAAGATCTGCGGCCCCACCTGCTGATCCGCACCTGCCGGCTTACTCCCGCAGCGCCAGCGCCGGCCGGATTCGCACCGCCGCCAGCGTGTGGCGCAGGGTCGAGCCCAGCGCCACCGCGCCGGCCACCGCCAGCGCGCCGACGATGGTCCAGGCGCCGATCGGCGCCCGCTCGGTGAAGCCGGCCAGGTAGTTCTGCATCGCCAGCCAGGCCGGCGGCAGTCCGAGCAGCGCGCCGGCGCCGATCAGGACCAGGAACTCGCGCATCACCAGGCTGCCGACCGCCGTGGTGCCGGCCCCGTACAGCTTGCGCAGCACGATCTCGCGGGCGCGCCGCTGCACGCTGTAGGCGGCCAGCACGTAGATGCCGAAGGCCGCGATCGCGGTCGCGATCACGCTCGATGCCGCCAGCAGCTTGGCCAGGCGCAGGTCGTCGGCATAACTGAGGGCGAAGCTGCTGGCGACCCGCTTCACGTCGATCACGTCGTTCGGGAAGTAGCGCGGCCACATTTCCTCGATGGCGCGCTGCACCGCTTCCATGTTCCGTTCGCTGCGCACGGTGAAGGTGCCGATGCGCGGCGACAGGAAGTAGACCGTCGGCTGCATCGGATCGCGCGCCGAGCGGTGGCGGATGTCCGGCGCCACCCCGACCACCTGCATCGGGTCCTTGCCGTTCGGCTGGCGGATGGTCTTGCCGACCGCGTCCTGGGCGCTGGCGAAGCCGAACTTGCGCGCGCCGGCTTCGTTGATCACGACCTTGTCCTCGTCTTCCACCTTGTCGCGCGAGGGGTCGTACAGGCGCCCTGCCACCGGCTTGAGGCCGTAGACATGAAAGAACTCCGGGCTGACGTAGAACCAGTTGATCTCGATCGGGCTGCCGCCGTCGCGCTGCAGCGCGGTGCTGTTGAAGTTGACGGTGACCGGGAAGTCGGTGACGGCCACGCCGTCCACGCCCGGCAGGCGCACCAGGGCGTCGCGGAAGCTACGCTCGGTGGCGTCGCGCAGGTCGTCGCTGGTGCGCACCACCAGCAGCGGGCCCGGATCGAAGCCCGGATCCAGGCTGCTGGCGTAGCGCGTCTGCCAGGCCACGGCCAGGGTCATGCCGGTCAGGCCCATCGCGGTGGCGAACTGCAGCACCGTCAGCACGCGGCGCAGCCACAGGCCGCCGGCGGTTTCGACATTGCCGCGGCCGGACAGCGCCGCGGTCGGGCGCACCCTCAAGGCCGACCAGGTCGGGTAGGCGCCGGCCAGCACGCCCAGCAGCACGCCGAGCAGCACGGACAGGCCCAGCGACGCCGGCGTGAACATGCGGTCCAGCTTGCGCTGCACCAGGTCGGAAAACACCGGCAGCAGCAGCCAGGCCAGCAGCAGGCCGATGGTGGTGGCGATCAGGCATACCAGCACGGATTCGGCCAGGAACTGGCGGCTGACCGCGCCGGCGCTGGCGCCCAGCACTTTGCGCACCGCGATCTCGCGCTGGCGGCGCAGGGTACGCACGGTGGCGAGATTGACGTAGTTGGTGGCCGCCAGCACCAGGATCAGTACCGCCACCGCGGCCAGTCCGAAGATGGTCTTGCGGTCGCCATGGGTCTCGGAATCGCCGCTGACGTCGGGATCGAGGTAGGCCTCGGCCAGCGGCCCGAGACGGAAGTCGATCATGTCGCGGCCGTTCAGCGAGGCCTTCTGCTCGGGCGTCTGGCGCGCGTAGAAATTCGAGGCCAGCATCGCGCGCCGGATGCTCCCGGCCACCGCCTGCGGGTCGGCACCGGGGCCCAGCTTGATGTAGACCGGGCCGTGCGACGAGCCCCAGTTGGTGGTGACCAGCTGGCGGTATTCCTGCTTCCAGATGGTGGTCGTGCTGCCGGCCAGCGATTCGTAGGGCAGGGTGGTGGCGGCCGGCTGGTCTTCCAGCACCGCCAGCACCGCGTAGGGGCGCCCGCTCACTTCCACCGTCTTGCCGAGCGCGTCCTGGCTGCCGAACAGCTTGGCCGCGGTCTCGCGGGTCAGGGCCAGCGCGTCGGGACGCGCCAGCGCGGCGGCGAGGTCGCCGGCGAGCACCTTCGGCTGGAAGATGCGGCGGAAGTCCGGGTCGACCACGGCCACCTTGATGGTCTGCACGTGGGAGCCGATCTTGACGTCGATGCTGCGCGAAATGAAGCCGCTGGCCAGCAGCGGCACGCCGCTGGCGATGGCGCCGTCGCGCGCCGGCAGGCTGGCGGCGTCGCTCCACTTGCCGTCGGCGGTGGAGATGTTCCAGCGCTGCTGCAGGCGGTAGATGTGCTCGCGCTGCGGCACATGGCGGTCGTAGGACAGCGAATGGCTCACGTAGCCGAGCAGCAGGAAGCAGGCGCAGAAGCCCACCGCCAGGCCCAGGATCACGACCGCCGAAAAGGCCGGTTCCTTGACCAGCAGGCGCCAGCCGATGCGGAAATCCCGCAGGTTGATCTTCATGATCCGCTCCTTATGCCGCCTGCAGCGCGTCGACCACCACGCGCCCGTCCAGCAGGTGCAGGGTGCGCGAGGCCTGGGCCGCATGCGCCGGCGAGTGGGTCACCATCACCACCGTGGTGCCGTCGGCGTTAATCTGGCGCAGCAGGCGCATGACTTCGTCGCCGTGCGCGGTGTCGAGGTTGCCGGTCGGTTCGTCGGCCAGCAGCATGCTTGGTCCGGCCACCAGCGCGCGCGCGATCGCGACCCGCTGCTGCTGGCCGCCCGACAGCTGCGAGGGACGGTGCCCGGCGCGGTGCGCCACGCCCAGGCGCTGCAGCATCTCCTGCACGCGGCGGCGGCGCTCGGCCGCGGGCGTGCCGGTGTACTCCAGCGCCAGCTCGACGTTTTCGTACACCGACAGTTCCTCGATCAGGTTGAAGCTCTGGAAGATGAAGCCGACTTTTCCGCGGCGCAGCGCGTTCAGGCGCGCCTCGCTCCAGCCGGCCACGTTCTGGCCTTCGAACCAGTATTCGCCCGCGGTCGGCACGTCCAGCAGGCCGAGCACGCTGAGCAGGGTCGACTTGCCGCAGCCGGACGGCCCGGTGATGGCCACGTATTCGCCGGCCGCGATGTCGAGGTCGATGCGGTCGAGGGCGGTGGTCTGGACTTCGCCCGCGCGGTGGATCTTGCTGACGCCTGATAGTTTGAGCATGTTCGATTCCCTGTCTGGATGGTGGATTATTTCGTCAATTGCAGCCGCTCGGCCTTGCCGAACGGGGCATAGCTGGACACGATGACCTGCTCGCCGGGGGCCAGGCCGGACAGCACCTCGACCTGGGCGTTGTTGCGCCGCCCGAGCTTGACCGCGCGCTTCTCGACGCTTTCGCCGTCGCGCCCGAGCACGAACACCCAGGTGCCGCCGGTGTCGTTCACGAAGGCGCCGTTCGGCAGCAGCATGGCCTTGGCCGGGTCGCCCAGGGTCAGCTGGGTGTCCATGCTCTGGCCCGGGCTGATCACCTCCGGCTGGGCGCCCAGGAACACCATCTCGGCGGTGAAGCGGCCTTCCTTGATCTGCGGGTAGACGGTGGCGACCTTCAGCGCATAGGTCTTGCCGTCCTGGGTCACGCTGCCGGGCCGGCCGACCGTCAGGCGGCTGAGGTAGAACTCGTCGACCTGGGCGCTGAGCTTGAAGTGCTGCGGGTCGTCGATGCGGCCGATGTGCTGGTCCGGGCGCACGGTCTGGCCGACCAGCATGCGGAAGTCGGTCAGGACGCCGTCGGCCGGGGCGCGCACGGCGAGCGCATCGACGGTGGCGCTGACCAGCTTCAGGCCCGATTGCAAGCCGTGCAGGGCGCTGTCCATCTGGTCCAGCGCGCGCCCGCGCACCTGTTCCTCGGTGGCGACGGCGCGCTTTTCCTCGTCCAGCGCGCGCTTCGCCTGCGCCAGCTTGTCCGCCGACTCTTCCAGCGCCACCGCGGAAATGAAGCCCTGGGCGGCCAAGCGCTTGTTGCGCGCATGCTGCTTGTCGGCCTGGCTGAGCGCGAACTCGAGGTCGGACCGGCGGCGCTGGTGGTCGGTGCGCACGGCTTCCTGCGCGACCCGCAGGTTGGCGGCGTTGAAGATCTGCTGCGAGTACTCGGTCTGGCGCGCCAGCAGCTCCAGGTTGCGCTGCGGGTTCGACAGCCGGAACAGCAGGTCTCCCTTCCTGACGGCCTGGCCGTCCTTCGCGAACACTTCTTCGACGCGGCCGGATTCGACCGAGTCGAGGATGATCGAATTGAGCGGTTCGGCGGTGGCGCGCACGACGATGTCGTCGCGGAACACGCCCTGCTCGACCCTGGCCAGGCGCACGTCGCGCGCGGCCACCTGCAGGCCGTGCGGTACGAATTGCCAGCCGGCCCAGGCCAGCGCCGCCGTCACGGCGACGGCGACGCCGATGCGCGCCAGCAGCCGGCCGCGCCGCCGGGGGACGACGGTGTCCATGGCGGCGCCGGTGACGGCGGGAGGAGGAATGTGATCCATGGCGATGCTTTTCTCTGAACGATGAACGATGTGATCCCTTTTGCAAGGGCCGTGCCAGCCCGCTTTTTTGCCGCTTTTGCGCGGTTTGTCCGGGTGTCCGCCGTTCACCTGTCCGGAAGCGGACACCTATGCATGGTCATAAGCGGACAGGCGGCCGGGTGGCCCTCCGCATTGGTCGCCGCGGGTGGATTGCGCTGCTAGAATGGCAAGATTAACCGTCGTCCCCGCGCAGGCGGGGACCCAAGTTCTGCATGCATCTCGATAGCGCATCCAACTTGGGTTCCCGCCTGCGCGGGAACGACGGTTCGATCACTCTCTACCGCCATGGCCGCCACCACCCACATCCTGATCCTCGACGACGACACCGACGTCGCCTGCGCCGCCCAGATGCTGCTGCGGCGGCGCCATGGCCGGGTGGCGACGCTCGACGATCCCGCGCGCCTGCCGGCCCTGCTGGCGGCCGAAGTGCCCGACGTGGTGCTGCTCGACCTGAACTTCACGCCCGGACGCATCGACGGCGCCGAGGGCCTGGCGGTACTCGACCGCTTGCGCGCGCTGGCGCATCCGCCCGCCGTGATCGCCCTGACCGCCTACGCCGACGTGCCGCTCGCGGTCGAGGCGCTGAAGCGCGGGGCCGGCGATTTCATCACCAAGCCCTGGGACAATGCGCGCCTGGTTGCCGCCGTCGACGGCGCGCTGGCGCGGCGCGAGGCGCGTGGCGGCGCCCCCGCGGCCTGCGGCCTGATGGGCGATTCGAGTGCGATGCGGGAGGTGAAATCGATGATCGCCAGCGTCGCCCCCACCGAAGCCAACGTGATGGTGCTGGGCGAGAACGGGGTCGGCAAGGAACTGGTGGCGCGCGCGATCCACGCGGCGTCCGCCCGCTTCGATGCGACCTTCCTGGCCGTCGACATGGGCGCGCTGCCCGAATCGACCTTCGAGAGCGAGCTGTTCGGCCACCGCAAGGGATCCTTCACGGACGCACGCAGCGACCGCGCCGGGCGCTTCCAGGCGGCGCGCGGCGGCACCCTGTTCCTCGACGAGATCGGCAACATGCCCCTGGCAAGCCAGGCCAAGCTGTTGACCGCCCTGGAGCGGCGCGAAGTCACGCCGATCGGCGCCGACCGTCCCGAGGCGATCGACGTGCGCATCGTCAGCGCGACCAACCTGGATGAACAGCGCCTGTTCGACCCGGCCGTGTTCCGGCCCGACCTGCTGTTCCGCCTGAATACCATCGTGATCCGGGTGCCGCCGCTGCGCGAACGGAAGGACGACGTGCCCGGCCTGCTGCACCATTACCTGTCGCTGTACGAGACCCAGTACCGCAGGCCGGTGCGCGAACTGGCGCCCAGCGCGCTGGAGCGCCTGTGCGCGTGGTCGTGGCCGGGCAATGTGCGCGCCCTGCGCCACGCCTGCGAGCGCGCCGTGATCCTGGCGTCCCAGGACGAGTACCGCTACGAGGATTTCGGCCTGGCGATGGCGGCGCCGGCGGCGCTCGACACGCCGGTGCGCGCGGTTTCCGGCGCCGCGGCGATGGAAGGCGCGGACGGCGAATTCCGGCTCGGTGCGCTCGAACGCGAGACCATCGCCGCCGCCCTCGACAAGGCCAAGGGCAACATCAGCCTCGCGGCGCGCATGCTCGGCCTGAGCCGCGCCGCGCTGTACCGCAAGCTGGGGAAGCATGGCATCTGAGCGGCGCCTGAAGGCCGGCGCCATGCTGGCCGTGGCCGGCGTTGCCCTGCTGGCCTTCGGCGCGGGCGTGGTGCACGAGTCGCCGCGCCTGGCCGTGCTGTGCGGGCTCGCCGCGCTGCCGCTGGTGGCCAGCCTGTGGCGCAACCTGGACCGGCTGGCGGCCCTGCAGCGTGCGCCGCTCGCGGCGCAAGCCGGGCTGCCGATCGAGCAGCAGGCCCTGGTCGACAATGCGCTGGCGCTGGAGGCCCGGCTGGAGCACACGCCGGTGGCCCTGTTCCGCATCGACGGCGCCGGCGGCGAGGGCCAGGTCGCGCCCCTGAACGGCAATGCGCGCAAGCTGGTCGCGCCGGGCCGCGCCAGCGATCCGGCCGACCTGTACCGCCAGTTGGCAGCACAGCCGGGCGAACGGCGCGCCCTGATCGATTTCGAGACCGAGCGCGGCACCGAGCGCGCGCTGCTGGCGGTGTCGTCGATCACGCTGCAGGGCCGGGCCCAGCGCCTGGCGGCCCTGATGCCGGTCGAGAGCGAGCTCGAAGCCGAGGCCCTGCACGCGTGGCGCCAGCTGGTGCACGTGCTGACCCACGAGATCATGAATTCGCTGACCCCGGTGGCGTCGCTGTCGCACACGGCGTATGGATTGCTGGGCGAATTCCGCGGTGCGCTGCCGGAAGACGTCGGCCTTGACCTGGCCACGGCGCTGGACGCGATCCGGCGCCGCGCCGACAGCCTGGTCGATTTCGTGGCCAGCTACCGCAGCCTGTCGAACGTGCCGGCCGCGCGGCCGGAGCGGGTGCGGCTGGATGCCCTGTTCGAGCGGCTCGCCGCGCTGGTCGGCCCGGCCTGGCGCGCGCGCGGCGGCGAGGTCCACTTCTCGGTCGAGCCGGCGTCGCTGGAACTGATGGCCGACCCCGGCCAGCTCGAGCAGGCCCTGATCAACCTGCTCAAGAACGCCTTCGAGGCCACCGGCAATGGTGAAAAGCCGGGCCATGCCTGGGTCGCGGCCCGGCTGGTCAGGGGCGCGCGGCTGCGCATCGAGGTCAGCGACGACGGTCCCGGCGTACCGGAAGGCCTGGCGGGGCATATCTTCACCCCCTTCTTCACGACCAAGAAACAGGGCGGCGGGATCGGCCTGGCGATGGTGCGCCACCTGGTGCACGGGAACGGCGGCACGGTGCGCCATGCGCGCCCGGTCGGGCACGGGGCGCGCTTCGTCATCACCTTCTGAGCGTTCCGGGCGGCGGCCAAGCCTGCTGCGCGCCACGATTCGCGAATAGTCACTATGCTAAGCCTGCCTGGCCGCGCTGGCCCTGGCGGATTCTTCCGGGAAGTCGTCCAGTGCTGCCGCGGTTTTCGATGACCACCCGGAGGAAAGCAATGGCAACGATGAATACGGCAAATGCGGCAGGCGGGACAGGCGCGGCCGACCCCCACGCGATCGAACACCTCACCTCGCGCCAGCGGGTCTTCGCCATCGTCGGCGCGTCGTCGGGCAACCTGGTCGAATGGTTCGACTTCTACATCTACTCGTTCTGCGCGCTGTATTTCTCGTCTGCGTTCTTCCCGAAAGATAATCCCACCACCCAGCTGCTGAACACGGCCGGCATCTTCGCGGCCGGCTTCCTGATGCGCCCGGTGGGCGGCTGGCTGTTCGGCCGCATCGCCGACCGCTACGGCCGCCGCAACGCGATGATGATCTCGGTGCTGATGATGTGCGGCGGCTCGCTGCTCATCGCCGCGCTGCCGACCTATGCCACGATCGGCACGGCCGCGCCGGCGCTGCTGCTGGTGGCGCGCCTGTTCCAGGGCCTGTCGGTGGGCGGGGAATACGGCACCAGCGCCACCTACATGAGCGAGGTGGCCGAGCCGGGCCGCAAAGGCTTTTTCGCCTCGTTCCAGTACGTGACCCTGATCGGCGGCCAGCTGGCGGCCCTGCTGGTGCTGGGCATCCTGCAGCTGTTCCTGTCGCACGAGGAGCTGGTGGCCTGGGGCTGGAGAATACCCTTCGTGGTCGGCGCCTGCTCGGCCCTGGTCTCGCTCTACCTGCGCCGTTCGCTGCACGAGACCACCAAGGAGTCGGAGCGCAAGAGCGAGGCCGCGGGCAGCCTCGGTTCGCTGCTCAAGCACCACCGCGCCGCTTTCATCACCGTGCTCGGTTTTACCGCGGGCGGCTCGCTGATCTTCTACGCCTTCACCACCTACATGCAGAAATACCTGGTCAACACGGTGGGCATGAGCGCCACCACCGCGAGCCGGGTCATGACCGTCTGCCTGCTGATCTACATGCTGCTGCAGCCGGTCTTCGGCGCGCTGTCGGACCGCATCGGCCGGCGCACCTCGATGATCGCCTTCGGCGCGCTGGCCGCGATCTTCACGGTGCCGATCATGACCACGCTGCGCGGCGTCCAGAGCCCGGTGATGGCGGGCGTGCTGATCACCTGCGCGCTGGCGATCGTCAGCCTGTATTCCTCGATCGGCGGCCTGATCAAGGCCGAGATGTTCCCGGTCGAGGTGCGCGCGCTGGGGGTCGGCTTTTCGTATGCGATCGCGAACGCCATCTTCGGCGGTTCGGCGGAATACGTGGCCCTGTGGTTCAAGAAGGCCGGCCACGAACCGAATTTCTACTGGTACGTCAGCATCATGTGCGCGATCGCCTGCATCGTCGCGATCCGGATGCCGGACCCGACCAAGCGCGGCCTGCTCAAGTGAGCCGCTTCAGGCGGCAGCCAGCACCATGTCGATGTGCAGGATGCCGTCTTCGTCGTAGGGCTCGGACACGGTGACGAAGCCGAAGCTGGCGTAGAAGGCTTCCAGGTGGGCCTGGGCGCCGATGCGGATCGCGTGGCCCGGATGCAGATTTTTCGCCAGCGCCAGGCCCTGCGCCACCAGTTCGCGTCCGAGGCCGGTTCCGCGCGCGGCCGGGCTGGTGACCACGCGGCCGATCGACATCTCCTGGTATTTGGCGCCCGGCGCCAGGCAGCGCAGGTGGGCCGCCAGTTCGGGCTTGCCGTCGACGTCGCGCCAGCCGAGCAGGTGGTGGGCGCCCGGGTCGAGGCCGTCGATGTCCGGGTACAGGCAGGCCTGCTCGAGCACGAACACTTCCTGGCGCAGCGCCAGCATTGCATACAGCTGCGCGACCGTCAGGTCGGCGAAGCCGCTCCATTGCCAAGTAATCATTTGTTTGTTCAGGTAAACAATAGTTGAATCAGGCCGCCGTCTCGAAGCCTTCGAGCACGTTGACCACGTTGACGCCCAGTTCCGGCACCACCGAACCGCCTTCGAACACGAACACGGTGGGCAGGCCGAGGTAGCCGATGCGTTCTCCGATGCGCAGGAAGTCCGCGCTGGAGAGATGGAAGTGCGAGCGCGGGTCGCCGCCGAAACCGTCGACGCCCAGCGACACCACCAGCGCCTGCGGGGCGAACATCGCCATCTTGAGGCAGGCCGACTCCAGCGCCGCGAACCACTGGGCGGCGCTGGCGCCGTGCGGCAGCGGCAGGTTCATGTTGTAGCCCAGGCCTTCGCCTTCCCCCAGCTCGTCGGCGTGGCCGAGATAGAAGGGGTAATCCTGGCGCGGATCGGCGTGGATCGAGGCGAACAGCACGTCCTTGCGGTGATAGAAAATGCTTTGGGTGCCGTTGCCGTGGTGGTAGTCGACGTCGAGGATGGCGACGCGCTGCAGGCCGTCGTCCAGCAGGTGCTGGGCCGCCAGCGCGGCATTGTTCAGGAAGCAGTAGCCGCCGAAGTAGTCCGCGCCCGCGTGGTGGCCGGGCGGACGGGTCAGCGCAAAGCTGCCGCGCTCACCCAGGCGCAGCGCGTGGGCCGCGTTGACGGCGCAGTCGGCCCCGGTCTTGGCCGCGACCCAGGTGCCGGCGGTCAGCGGGCTGCCGTCGTCCATCGAGTACAGGCCGAGGCGGGCGGTGAAGTTGTCCGGCTCGACGTCGTGGCGCATGCCGCGGATCGGCCACACCGAAGGCAGGGCGTCCCGCTCCGCATTGCGCGGGTCGAGCTGCAGCCACTCGCTCCAGGCGCTGCGCAGGAAGTGCAGGTAGCGCGGGGTGTGCACCCGCTCCAGCGAGACCAGCGGCACGCCGTGCGGCGTGACGATCCGGCCCAGGCCGCGCCGGCCCAGTTCCGCGACGACGAGGTCGGCCCGCTCGGGCTTTTCCGAACACGGGACACGTTCGCCGCGGAAGATTTCGTGGCGGGCGTGGTGCTGGGCGTGGTGTTCGTTGTAAAAGGTGAGCAAGGTGTTCTCGCGCGTTGAAAACTCGGCCACTGGCTTCAAACGTCGTCCCCGCGCAGGCGGGGATCCAAGTTTGTCAGCGTCCAGGTAACGCAAGCGGAACTTGGGTACCCGCCTGCGCGGGTACGACGGCTATTGGCTATTACAGCACAGTGTACTGCTGTTATAAGCCGCCACAAAATCGTCGAAGCTGCCGGTGTCCGTCCGCTCGACCTGCGCCTGCTCGGCCAGCGAGGCCTGCGCCATCTCGTCGAACACGGCCACTTCCGCCGGCATCAGCGCGTCGGCGCGGAAGGCCTGTGCGTGCAGTTCGCTCTGCTGCAGGCCGAACCTGGCGAAGGAGCCGAGTTCGCGCACGGCTTCCAGCACTTTGTGCGAAGGCGTCAGCGCCGGGTCCAGCACCTTGGCCTTTTGCGCTTCCAGCGACTCGACGTGCGCGCCCTTGTAGTTGTGTTCCTGGTCCAGCAGCTCGGCCAGCGGGCGGATGCGCTCGATCAGCTCCAGCGCCCAGTCCGAAAGCGGCACTTCCTGGTCATCGCGGGTCAGGGTCAGGCCGGGGCGGCGCCCTTCCTTCACGGTGCGCGCGAAGTTGCGCGCGTGGATCTGCCCCTCCATCGCATTGATCTTCGGGCTTTCCTCGAGTGCGCAGAACAGCAGGAAGGCGTCCAGGAAGCGGCCGGTTTCCAGCGCGATGCCGACCGGTTCGAAGGGATCGACGTCCAGGCAGCGCACCTCGATGTACTGCACGCCGCGGTTGCACAGCGCCTGCACCGGGCGCTCGCCGGTGCGGATCACGCGCTTCGGGCGGATCGTCGAATAGTATTCGTTCTCGATCTGCAGGATGTTGGTCGACAGCTGGACCCACTCGCCATCCTTCTTGGTGCCGATTTCGGCGTAGGGCGGGTAGGGGCGGTTGACCGCGTCCATCAGCGAGGTGACATAGCTTTCCAGGCTGTTCTCGTGCGGGCGCAGGCCGGACTGGGCGTCGTTCTGGTAGCCCAGGTCGCTCATGCGCAGGCTGGTCGCGTAGGGCAGGTAGAGGGTGTCGTCGGACAGCGTCTCGAGCTGGTGCGGGCGGCCGCGCAGGAAGCCCCTGGCCAGCGCCGGCGAGGCGCCGAACAGGTACATCAGCAGCCAGCTGTAGCGGCGGAAGTTGCGGATCATCGCGATATAGCTCTCGGACTGGAAGTCGCGCAGTGCGGTGCGGCGTTCTTCCAGGATGCCTTCGCTCTGGGCGATGAGGGTCCACAGCTGTTCCGGCAGCGAGTAGTTGTAGTGGATGCCGGCGATGCATTGCATGGCCTTGCCGTAGCGCAGCGCCAGGCCACGCCGGTAGACGTGCTTGAGCATGCCGATGTTCGAGCTGCCGTACCAGGCGATCTCGATCTCGTCTTCCGATGGCAAGTCGCACGGCATCGACTGGCTCCACAGCATCTCGTCGCCCAGCTTGCTGTAGGCGTAGCGGTGGATCGCGTCCAGGCGGTGGATCGCCAGGCCGATGTCGTGCTCGGCCGGGGTGATGAATTCGAGCAGGGTTTCCGCGTAATCGGTCGTGATCTGCGGATGGGTCAGGGCCGAGCCGAGTTGCACCGGATGCGGCGTGCGTGCCAGGTGGCCTTGGCCGTCGACGCGCAAGGTCTCGCGCTCGATGCCGCGCAGGCCCTGCAGCAGCAGGCCGCGATGGGCATCGTCGTCCAGCAGGGCCAGGCGCTTGTTCAGTTGGTTCGACACGGTTTTTCCTTTCTTGAAGCCGTTTCAAAATGGCCATGGCGTCGTTGCAGCGCCTCGCCGTGCAGGCGCACTGTCTTCGTCGCCGCGCCTAGCCATGGCCATTTTGAAACGCCTTCTGCCGATGAGGTGCAGAGAGTAACCGAAAAACGGCAAGCGCGCCGGGGACCCCCCGATTCCGCAGGATATGGCTGTTTTATTAAGGATTCGTGACCGGGGCACGTGCCGGCGACGATGGCGCAGGCGCCGGCGCAGGTGCCGGAACAGGGGCCGGAACAGGGGCCGGAGCGGGCGCCGGAACTGGCGTCTGCGCCGCGATCCAGCGCCTGACCTGGCGTGCCAGCACGTCCAGCGGCAGGGCGCCGTTGTCCAGCACGGCGTCGTGGAAGGCGCGGATGTCGAAGCGTTCGCCAAGCGCGTCCTGGGCTTCGAGCCGCAGCGACGCGATGCGCAGCTGGCCGAGCTTGTAGCCCAGCGCTTCAGCCGGCCGGACGATGTAGCGGTCGACCTCGACCTCGTTGTCGGCGGGCGGATTCGCGGTGTTCGCGTTCAGGTAGTCGAGCGCCTGCTGGCGCGACCAGCCCTTCGCGTGGATGCCGGTGTCGGCCACCAGCCGCGCCGCGCGCAGCAGTTCGTCGGCCAGGTAGCCGAAGCGCGGGAAGGGGTCGCGCAGCAGGCCCAGTTTCGGCCCCAGGCTCTCTGCGTACAGGGCCCAGCCTTCGCCGTAGGCGCCGTACCAGCCGTAGCGCCGGAACGCCGGCAGCGCGGCATTCGCCTGGGCGCGCGCGACCTGCAGGTGGTGGCCCGGCACGCCTTCGTGCAGGGCGAGCGTCTCGATCTCCCACATCGGCCGGGTGTTCAGGCGCGCGGTGTTGATCACCAGCGCCGCCGCGCGGTCCGGGCTGCCGGCCTCGTAATAGGCCGCGCCCTGGCCCTCGGCGCCGGCGGCCTGCGCCGGCTTGACCGCGAGTTCGTCCGGCGGGATCGCATCGAACAGCCGCGGCAGGCGGCTGGTGGCGCGCGCGATGGTGCGCCGGTAGCGGTTCAGCAGCGCGTCGGCGTCCGAGAAGAACAGGCGCGGATCGCTGCGCGCGAAGGCGATGAATTGCGCGAGGCTGCCGCGAAAGCCGGTGCGCGGGACCAGCGCCGCGATCTCGGCGCGGATGCGCGCCACTTCCTCCAGTCCCAGGTCGTGGATCTCGGCCGGGGTCAGGTTGGTGGTGGTGGCGCTCTTGACCAGGAAGGCATACCAGGCGGCCCCGCCGGGCAGACTGGAAGCCGCGATGGTCGGCCGCGCGGCCGGCAGGTACTCGTTGCGCACGAAGTCCTCGAGCTGCTGCAGGCTGGGCGCCAGCCCGGCGACAGCGGCCTGGCCGTCGAGCGCCAGCCTGGCGCGCGCTTCCTGCGGGATCGTCGCGGGCATCCGGCGGAAGGGTTCGGACAGCGGACCGTCGCCCAGGTGTTCGCGCAGCGCGCGCAGCTGGGCCGGCAGGCCGGCCATCGCCACCTTCGGCGCGGTCCAGCCGGTGCGCATCCCTTCGCGCAGCTGCTCGATGATGCCCTCGATGTGGCGCGGCGCCGCGTTCAGGCGGGCGATCCAGGCGCGGTAATTGTCTTCGGTGACGAAGGGCATCTGCGCGGCCAGCTGCGGCAGGCGGATGTGGATGCCGTCGCGCGCCGTGATCGGCTGCGGGTCGAAGGTCACGAAGCCGGCCTGCGCCAGCCGCCGTTCCTTGTCGGCGATGAATAAATCGAGCGACAGCAGGTCCTGGCCGTTTGATTGGCCACCAAGCTGGCTGCGGTCGAGCTGGCGCGCCAGTTCCAGCATGTGCAGGTCGTGCTCCAGGGTGCGGGCGGCGCCGGCCAGCGAGGTATCGGAAAGCTGCCCGTCGTAGCGGTGGTCGCCGACCGCGGTGGCGAATTCCGGCTGGTGCTTCAGGCGCCACTGCCAGTCGCGTTCGAACAGGGCGCGCGCCTGTTCCCTGGCGCTGCCGGCGGCGACGTCCGCGGCGCCGGCGCGCGGAGGCGCCAGCAGGATCGCGGCGGCCAGCAGGGTGGCGGTGAACAGGGGAAGGGTCAGCCGGGCCGCGAACAGCCGGGGCGCGGACAGTCGAGGCATCGCAGGGCTCCGGAAAGTGAGCGGGCCATTGTAACAAACAGGCCCGAAGGCGCGCGCAGGCTTGGTCTCAGGCCGCGATCCTGGCGCCGCTGACACGCTCGATCCCGGCCAGGTCGCGCCAGCTCTGCACCTCCGTGTAGCCGCCGGCATCCAGCAGCGCGCGCACGCTTGCTGCCTGGTCGTAGCCATGCTCCATCAGCAGCCAGCCGCCGGGCACGAGGTGGGCCGCAGCGCCGGCGACGATGGCGCGCAGGGCCGACAGGCCGTCCGCGTGGTCGGTCAGGGCGCCGGCGGGTTCGAAGCGCAGGTCGCCCTGGGCCAGGTGTTCGTCGCCGGCCGCGATGTAGGGCGGGTTCGAAGCGATCAGCTCGAAGGTCTCGTTGGCGTCGAGCGCGCCGAACCAGTCGCTGCGCAGGAAGCGTACGCGGGCGCCGTTGTTCGCGGCATTGCGGCGCGCGACCTCGAGGGCCGCGTCGCTCAGGTCGAGGGCGGTCACGGCGGCGTCCGGGCGCGTGTGCGCGACGGCGACGGCGATCGCGCCGCTGCCGGTGCCCATGTCGAGCAGGCGGCCGTGCGGCGGCAGGCGTCCGATGGCCAGCTCCACGATCAGTTCCGTGTCCGGGCGCGGGATCAGCACGGCCTCGCTGACTTCGAAGTCGAGGCCGAAGAACTCCCTCTTGCCGACGATGTAGGCGATCGGTTCGCCGGCCAGGCGGCGCTGCACCAGTGCCTGCAGGCGCGCCGCCTGCTCTTCATCGACGGCCTGCTCGGCGCGGGTGATCAGCTGCACGCGCGACAGCCCGGTCGCATGGCACAGCAGGATGCGGTTTTCCAGCGGATCGAGGGGCAGGCTGGCCTGCAGTTCGCGCAGGCTGGCGCCGGGCTGGATCATCATGCTGCGATGCGCATCAGCGGGCGCGGCGCGCCAGCACCCAGACCAGGGCGGCGGTCAGGATGGCGAACCAGACGGCCGACCACTGCGGCACGTTCAGGCCCAGCACCGTGTCCTGGGCCGCTTCGCACAGGCCGTCGGCGCGGAACAGCCAGGGCAGCAGGGTCGCGGTCGGGATCTTGTTCAATGCGGTTTCCATCGGGTCGATCCCGCACGAGAAGCCCGGGTGGGCCAGCACGTACAGGTGCTTGGCCACCACGCCCAGCCCGCCCAACGCGCACAGCAGGGCCAGCGCGCCCAGCGCCTTGATCTTGTCGGCGAACGCGCCGACCAGGCTGAAGACCGCGATGCCCAGGAACAGGTAGCGCTGGATCACGCACAGCGGGCAGGGCAGCATGTCCCTGGCGTGCTGGAGATAGAGGGCGGCGCCGACCAGGGCGATGCTGACGGCGGCGATCAGGAGCAGGGCGTTGCGGGACGTGGGCATAAAAACTTCCTGTGGTGGCAATCTTGCGATTTTCGCACGGCGAGACTTAACTTGGCCTGAATCAAACCGGGGTCAGACTCCGATTTTTGGAAATATCCGGCGAGCTCTTGCCAAAATCGGGAGTCTGACCCCGGTTTGAGCAAGATCAGTCGCCCAGCGCGGCCAGCAGCTCGGCCTGGTGCTCGGCCGACAGGGCGCTGGTCAGCTCGTTCAGGTCGCCGTCCATGATCATGTCGAGTTTATAGAGCGTCAGGTTGATGCGGTGGTCGGTCAGGCGGCCTTGCGGGAAATTGTAGGTGCGGATGCGTTCGCTGCGGTCGCCCGAACCGATCAGGCTTTTACGCGTGGCCGCTTCCTTGCTCTGCTGTTCGCGCAGCTGCACGTCCTTGATGCGCGCGGCCAGCACTTTCATGGCCTGGGCCTTGTTCTTGTGCTGGCTGCGGTCGTCCTGGCACTCGACCACGATCCCGGTCGGCAGGTGGGTGATGCGCACCGCGGAGTCGGTCTTGTTGATGTGCTGGCCGCCGGCGCCGGAAGCGCGGTAGGTGTCGATGCGCAGGTCGGCCGGGTTGATCTGCACGTCCTCGACCTCGTCCGCTTCCGGCATCACCGCGACAGTGCAGGCCGAGGTGTGGATCCGGCCCTGGGTCTCGGTGGCCGGCACCCGCTGCACGCGGTGGCCGCCGGACTCGAACTTCAGCTTCGAGTACACGCCGTTGCCGATGATGCGCACGATGACTTCGCGGTAGCCGCCCAGGTCGGACGGCGATTCCGACACCACCTCGACCTGCCAGCGGTTGCGCTCCGCATAGCGGGTGTACATGCGCAGCAGGTCGCCGGCGAACAGGGCCGATTCGTCGCCGCCGGTGCCGGCGCGGATCTCGAGGAAAATGTTGCGCTCGTCGTTTTCGTCCTTCGGCAGCAGCATCTTCTGCAGTTCCAGGTCGAGCTCGAGCAGGCGCGCCCTGGCGGCCTCGATCTCGTCCTGGGCGAATTCCTTCATCTCCGGGTCAAGCAGCATCTCCTGGGCCGCGACGATGTCGCCCTGGGCGGTCTGGTACTGGTGGTAGACGGCCACCAGCGGGCCCAGTTCGGCGTGCTCCCGGCTCATCTTGCGGAAGCTTTCCATGTTCGAGGTGGCGGCCTCAAGCGCCAGCAGTTCGTCCAGTTCGACGAGGCGGTTGGCCAGCTGGTCCAGCTTGAAGAGCATGGATGGTTTCATAGCGTTCGGAATAGTGAAGAGGACAGGGATGCCGCAGGACGGCGGCAGGTACGGGCGCGGCCACGCAGCGACCGCGCGAAAAACAGGAAGCGGACGCTAACGGCGGCCGCGGAACAGCTGCGGCAGCAGGGCGGCCAGGCGCGCGCGTTCGTCGCCCTGGGCGCGGTGCAGGGCCTGTTGCGGGCCGTGCAGGAATTTCGCGGTGAGCCCCTTCGACAGCGCATCCAGCACGGCGTCGACGTCTTCGCCCCTGGCCAGCAGTTTTTTCGCGCGTTCCAGCTCGGCCAGGCGCAGGCTTTCGCTGGACTCGTGCAGGTCGCGGATCACCGGCACCACGGCGCGGTCGCCGATCCAGTGCATGAAGGACTGCACGCGGGTCTCGATGATGGCTTCGGCCTGGGCCACGGCCGCCTGGCGGTGTTCGACGCCGGTGCGGACCACGTCGGCGAGGTCGTCGACCGTGTACAGGAACACGTCGTCGAGTTTACCGGCTTCGGGTTCGATGTCGCGCGGGACCGCCAGGTCGACCATGAACATCGGGCGGTGGCGGCGCGCCTTGATCGCGCGTTCGACCAGGCCCTTGCCGATCAGCGGCAGGGTCGAGGCGGTCGAGGAGATCACGATGTCGAACTGGGGCAGCAGCTCGGGCAGGTCGGCCAGGCGGATCGCGCGGCCGGCAAAGCGCGCGGCCAGGCTCTCTCCGCGCTCGAGGGTGCGGTTGGCGATCGTGATCGATTTCGGCTGCTGGGCCGCGAAGTGGGTGGCGCACAGCTCGATCATCTCGCCGGCGCCGATGAACAGCACGTTCTGCGCGCTGACGGAATCGAAGATGCGCTCCGACAGGCGGACCGCGGCGGCGGCCATCGACACGCTGTGGGCGCCGATCTCGGTGGTGCTGCGCACTTCCTTGGCCACCGCGAAGCTGCGCTGGAACAGCTGGTGCAGGTAGGTGCCCAGTCCGCCGGCTTGGTCGGCCACGCGCACCGCGTCCTTCAGCTGGCCCAGGATCTGCGCTTCGCCGAGGACCATCGAGTCGAGGCCGGAAGCGACGCGGAAGGCGTGGCGCACGGCGTCATGCTGGGGCAGCATGTACAGGTGCGGACGCAGTTCGGAAAAATTCAGCCCGTGATAATCGGCCAGGAAGCGCGCGGAGGCGTCGAGCGGATCAGCGACGTCGCTGGCGGCGTACATCTCGGTGCGGTTGCAGGTCGAGAGCAGGGCCGCTTCGTGCTCGCCGCGGCTGCTCGTTTGCGTGTCGAGGCGGGAAAACCAGCCGCGCGCCGCCTGCACCGCCGATCCCAGCTGCTCGGGCGCCAGCGCCAGTTGCTCGCGCAGCGAGACCGGTGCGGTGGTGTGGTTCAGGCCGACGGCGAGCAGTTGCATGGGTGGTCAAAAAATGGGCAGCGCGCCCATTATACCCTGATGCGTGCAGGGTTTCACGGGGAGCCTTCAGCCTCCCAGCTTCTCCAGCCGGTAGCCGTAGCTGTACACCGGCACCAGGCGGAAACCGTTCTCCGGACGCAGGCGCAGCTTGTTGCGCACGCGCGAGACGTGGGTGTCCATGGTGCGCGAAGGCACGGCGGTTTCACGCACCCAGATCGACTCGTGGATGTAGGCGCGCGACAGAGGACGGCCGAGGTTGCGGAAGAACAGCAGCGCCAGGTTGAATTCCTTGTGCGTGACGTCGATCTGCTCGCCGGCCATGGTCAGGCGGCCCGGGCGGGTTTCGAAGGTGTAGGGCCCGAACTGCAGCTGCTCGGCGCCGTTCTGCGACGGGTAAGCCCGGCGCAGCAGGGCCTGCACCCGCGCCACCAGCTCGCCGCGGCGCAGCGGCTTGACCAGGTAATCGTCGGCGCCGGCGGTCACGCCGGAAACGATGTCGTCTTCCGAAGCACTGCCGGCCAGGAACATGGTCGGGGTGTTCGGCGCCATCTTCTCCTTGGCGCGGCGCAGCAGTTCGGCGCCCGGCACGTCATTGACCTGCCAGTCGAGGATCAGCAGGTCGGTGCTGTCCTTGCGCAGTTGTCCCAGCAATTCCTTGCCGTTGTCGAAGGCGTGGCACTGGTGTCCGGCGCCGGTCAGCACCTGGCAGATCAGGTCGGCCTGGGAGGTATCGTTGTCCAGTACTGCAATTCTCATGATGAAGCGATCTCGGCGGGGTGGGACTACTACTAATGTTGCTGTAGGAGCACTCCTACAACTTATTTCCGAATATAGCAGACTTTTTAAAATCAAAGCTACACATGCTTCTGATAAATTTACATTTTCGTTGGGGAATAACGTCACAGCCGTGCCTACATGTCAACAAGGAGCGGGCTACACTGTCCTTACGAACATCAACCGGGGAAGGCAATGCTGAAGAGGATCTTCAAGAAAAAGACGCACGGCGACGCGCTGGCGCTGCTGCCGATGTCGAGCGGCGACATCGGGCGCGTGCGTGAGCGCTGCCGGGCGCTGGTGCGCAAACGCGCGGCGATTTCCGCGGGCATCTCGGCGGTCCCGGTCCCCGGCATCGACATGGTGGCCGATCTCACCAGCTTCGCCTCGATGGTCGAGGACATCAACAAGGACTTCGGTCTGACCCCCGCGCAGATCGACGCGCTGCAGCCGCACATGCGGGTCGCCACTTACCAGGCCATGGCGGCGCTGGGCGGAACGCTGGTGGGCAAGATCGTGACCAGGGAACTGGTGCTGAAACTATTACAGAAGTCGGGAGCGAAGCTGGCGGCCAAGTCGGCCACCAGGATCGTGCCGCTGGCGGGGCAGATCGCTTCCGCGGCGATCGGGTTCGCGCTGTTTCGCCAGATGGGCTACCAGCACGTGGAAGCCTGCGCCAGGGTAGCGCAGGAGGTAGGGCAGGCCGCGGACAAGGTGCAGCCGGCCTGAATGCGGCCGGGCGGGCCGCATCCGGGTCCGGGCCGCTCAGGCGTCCGGCAGGACGACGTTGACGTCGAGGACTTCCAGGTTGCCCTGGCGGTCCAGCGAGATCTTGATGTCGTCCGCGTTGACCTTGGTGTACTTCGAGATCACTTCGATCAGCTCGCGGTGCAGGGCCGGCAGGAAATCCGGGCCGCCGCGGCCGCCGCGCTCGCGGGCGATGATGATCTGCAGCCTTTCCTTGGCCGCCGTGGCGCTTTTCTGATTCTTCGGAAACAGGAATGAGAGCAGGGGCATGTCACTTTGCTCCGAATAAACGCTGCAGCAGGCCGGGCTTTTCGTAGTTGGTGAAGCGCAGCGGGATCTCTTCGCCGAGGAAGCGTCCCACCACGTCCTGGTAGGCCTGGGCCACGTCGGTCTCCTTGAAGTGGATCGCCGGGTTGCCCTGGTTCGATGCGTGCAGCACCGCTTCCGATTCCGGAATGATGCCGATCATCGGGATGCGCAGGATTTCCTGCACGTCCTGGTAGGACAGCATTTCGTCGTTTTCCACGCGGCGCGGCGAATAGCGCGTGATCAGGAGGTGTTCCTTGACCGGTTCGCCGCCGCTCTGGGCGCGGCGCGATTTCGCCTGCAGGATGCCGAGGATGCGGTCGGAGTCGCGCACCGACGAGACTTCCGGGTTGGTGACGATGATCGCCTCGTCGGCGAAGGTCAGGGCCATCAGCGCGCCGTGCTCGATGCCGGCCGGCGAGTCGCAGATGATGAATTCGAAGTCCATCTTGACCAGGTCGTTGAGCACGCGCTCGACGCCGTCTTCGGTCAGGGCGTCCTTGTCGCGGGTCTGCGAGGCCGGCAGGATGAACAGGTTTTCGCAGTGCTTGTCCTTGATCAGGGCCTGGGTCAGCGTCGCTTCCTTGTTGACCACGTTGATCAGGTCGTACACCACGCGGCGTTCGCAGCCCATGATCAGGTCGAGGTTGCGCAGGCCGACGTCGAAATCGATGACGGCGGTCTTGTGGCCGCGCAGCGCCAGGCCGGTCGCAAAGCTCGCGCTCGAGGTGGTCTTGCCCACACCGCCCTTACCGGACGTTACAACGATAATTCTTGCCATGAAAATTAAAGGTCCTATTCAGTATCTGGTCAGTGCTGGAACGCCCAGGCGCTCAGGTGCGGCTGGCTGAACTCAGCGATGATATATCGATTCGGTCGCCAACCAAACGGATTTGTGCCGGCTGGCGCGCCAGTTCGGCCGGAAAACCTTCGTCGAACGTGCGGTAAACGCCCGCGATCGACACCAGTTCCGGCTGCATCGACAGCCCGAAGATGCGCGCCTCGGCGTTGCCCGAGGCGCCGGCCAGGGCGCGGCCGTGCAGCGGCGCATACACATGGATGCTGCCGTCGGCGATGATCTCGGCGCCGTTGTTCACCACCGCGGTGATGATCAGGTCGGTGCCGCGCGCGTAGATGCGCTGGCCGGCGCGAACCGGGGTATCGATGATCATGGCCTGGACCGGCGCGGCCGGCGCCGGAGCGGGGGCCGGCGCCGGTGCGGGAGCCGGGGCCGGAGCAGCCGGGGTTTCCTCGCGCGCTGCGGGGACGGCCGACCGTGCTCCGCTGGAACCGTCGTCCAGGAACAGGCCGTGGCCGCGGATCGCATCGTGCAGCGCGGCCGGGGCGCCGCGCACCGCGACCGCGTTCAGGCGGTAATTCTTCAGCAGGGCCACCAGCGCCGGCCAATCGACCTGCGCAGCCTCGTCGGCGATGCCGGCGACGTCGATGACGGCGAATTCATCCTCGAAAAAGTCCGACACCCCCCCGGTCATCTGCTTGAGCGCGGCATCGATCGCGATCGGATCGGCCGAATGCAGGATGGTCGAAATGGCCACGACCGTGGAAATCTTGATTTCGATGGGCAAGGAACTCGGGTTTTTGGGCATAAAACGTTCTGGTTGGCACTAGCCCGAGCATTCTACTGTGAAATTTCCTTGAAAGGTAAAGGGTTTAAGATGGCTTGTCATGCGCTCGTAATAAGAAGCAATGACTATTTCCATAGATAAAAAACTGAACAATAAGAACGCTCTGCAATAACACAATTGACCGTTTTGTCAGTTCTGATTCATACATAAACTGATAAGATTGATTTTGCTTAAACTAGTTATTAGGTAGGTATCTAAAATTGTTGGCTTTCCGGCCAAAAGCTTCATTCTAGGGAGATTGAAATGGAAGACGTCGTCATCGTGGCCGCTGGCCGCACCGCCATCGGCAAATTCGGCGGCACCCTCTCGAAGATTCCTGCCACGGAATTGGGCGCGCAGGTCATCAAGCAGCTGATGGCCAAAACCGGCATCGATCCGGCCACCGTCAGTGAAGTCATCATGGGCCAGGTGCTGACCGCCGGCGTCGGCCAGAATCCGGCGCGCCAGGCCGTGATCAAGGCGGGCCTGCCGGACAGCGTGCCGGCCTCGACCCTGAACGTGGTCTGCGGCAGCGGCCTGCGCGCGGTCCACCTGGCGGCCCAGGCCATCAAGTGCGGCGACGCCGAGATCGTCATCGCCGGCGGCCAGGAAAACATGAGCGCCTCCCCGCACGTGCTAAACGGCTCGCGCGAAGGCTTCCGCATGGGCGACGTCAAGATGACGGACACCATGATCGTCGACGGCCTGTGGGACGTGTACAACCAGTACCACATGGGCGTGACCGCCGAGAACGTGGCCCGCAAGTTCGAGGTCTCGCGCGCCGAGCAGGACGAATTCGCGCTGCAGTCCCAGCTCAAGGCCGAGGCCGCCATGAAGGCCGGCAGGTTCAAGGACGAGATCATCCCGGTCGAGATCGCCTCCAAGAAGGGCACCACCATCTTCGATACCGACGAGTATCCGAAGCATGGCGCCACCCTGGAAGGCTTGGCCAGCCTGCGTCCGGCCTTCAACAAGGAAGGCAGCGTGACCGCCGGTAACGCGTCCGGCCTGAACGACGGCGCCGCCGCCGTGATCCTGATGTCGGCGTCGAAGGCGCAGCAGCTGGGCCTGGCCCCGATCGCCCGCATCAAGGCTTACTCGCTGTCGGGCCTGGACCCGACCATCATGGGCATGGGTCCGGTCCCGGCCGCGCGCGCTTGCCTGGAAAAGGCCGGCTGGACCCACGAAGAGGTCGACCTGATGGAGATTAACGAGGCGTTCGCCGCCCAGGCCGTCGCCGTCAACAAGCAGATGGGCTGGGACACCTCGAAGATCAACGTCAACGGCGGCGCGATCGCGCTGGGCCACCCGATCGGCGCCTCGGGCGCGCGCGTGCTGGTGACCCTGCTGCACGAAATGGTCCGCCGCGACGCCAAGAAGGGGCTGGCCAGCCTCTGCATCGGCGGCGGCATGGGCGTGGCGCTGGCGGTCGAGCGCTGAGAGCAGGAGCAACAGGCAATACCAACGACAACAAGCGGTTTTGACAGGTTCGTAAAACTAGGAGAAGACAATGGCTAGAGTGGCATTAGTGACCGGCGGCATGGGTGGCCTCGGCGAAGCAATCTGCATCAAGCTGGCCGCGCTGGGCTATACGGTCGTGACGACGTATTCCCCGGGCAGCAAGAAGGCGGAAGGCTGGATTGCCGCGATGCGTGAACAGGGCCATGACTTCAAGGCGTACGAGTGCGATGTGGCCGACTACGAGTCGGCCCAGGCTTGCGTGAACCGGGTGACGCAGGAAGTCGGCCCGGTGGACGTGCTGGTGAACAACGCCGGCATCACGCGCGACATGACCTTCAAGAAGATGGACAAGGTGAACTGGGATGCGGTGATCAGGACCAACCTGGATTCCGTGTTCAACATGACCAAGCCGGTCTGCGACGGCATGGTCGAGCGCGGCTGGGGCCGGATCATCAACATCTCGTCGGTGAACGGTTCGAAGGGCGCGTTCGGCCAGACCAACTATTCGGCGGCCAAGGCCGGCATCCACGGCTTCAGCAAGGCGCTGGCGCTGGAAGTGGCGCGCAAGGGCGTGACCGTGAATACCATCTCGCCGGGCTATATCGGCACCAAGATGGTCACCGACATCCCGAGCGACGTGCTGGAGACGAAAATCATCCCGCAGATCCCGATGGGCCGCCTGGGCAAGCCGGAAGAAGTGGCCGGCCTGGTCGCCTACCTGTCCTCGGACGAGGCCGCGTTCGTGACCGGCGCCAACATCGCCATCAACGGCGGCCAGCACATGCAGTAATCGCTGCTGCGCCTGTCGCGTGCGAAGCACCGCCTCCGGGCGGTGTTTTCTTTTTGGCGTATGCTCGTACTACCGACACGACGACCAGGAAGGCAGGCATGGCAATCGATACCAGGCAGGTGCAGGCGACGGTGATGCTTCCCGGGCCGCAGCGCTACGAATACTTCATCAAGCGCGTGGCCGAGACGGGCACCGTATGGAGCCTGTACCGCAACGGCTGGGCGCTGGCGAAGAAGGAAGACGGCACCCTGGTGTTTCCGCTGTGGCCGGACAGCGAATTTGCGACAATATGCGCCGATTACGAGTGGACCGGCTATGCGCCGCAGTCCTTCTCGCTGGACGAGCTGGTCGGCGAGCTGCTGCCCCAGCTGGAGCAGGATGGCGTCGTGACCGGCGTCTTTTATACGCCGGGCGCGCGCGACGTGATGCCGACTGCCGGACTGCTGCGGCGCGACCTGGACGACGAGTTGAAGAACAAGAAGGAGCCGAACGACCCATGAATGCCTTGCCCCACGGCGGCCTCGCGCTGTCCAGTCTCGAAGAACAGGTCCTGCAGCCCGGCGTGAAGGGCTTGCCGATCGTGGGGCCGCTGCGCCAGGGTGCGATTCGAGCGCAGGGCTGGAACGTGCTGCACGGCGACACCAGCTTCCCGGTCGCGCTGCTGAAAACCTCGGCGCTGCGCCACAACCTCGACTGGATGCGCGCCTTCTGCCAACGCTACGCCGTCGAACTGGCGCCGCACGGCAAGACCACCATGAGCCCCCAGCTGTTCGGCGCCCAGCTTGCCAATGGCGCCTGGGGCATCACGCTGGCGAATGCCGTGCAGGTGCAGGTGGCGTACCGCTTCGGCGTGCGGCGCGTGCTGATCGCCAACCAGCTGGTGGCGCGCAGCGACGTGCGCGCCGTGCTGCAGCTGCTGCACGACGATCCGGATTTCGAATGCTTCGTGCTGGCCGATTCGCTGGCCGGGGTGGCGAGGCTGGCGGAGGAGGTGCAAGCCCACGCGCTGGCGCGGCCGCTGCCGGTGCTGGTGGAGCTCGGCCTGTCCGGCAAACGCGCCGGCTGCCGCACGCCGGAAGAAGCGATGACGGTGGCGCGCGCCATCGAGGGCGCACCGGGGCTGCTGCTGGCCGGCTTCGAAGGCTACGAGGGGCTGCTGGACGAACGCGGCGCGGTCGAGGACTTCATCGCCAAGTTGTGCGCGCTGGTGCTGGAAGCCGACGACGAAGGCCTGTTCGGCACGCCCGAGATCCTGGTCTCGGCCGGCGGTTCCGGCTTTTTCGACCTGGTCGCGCGCGGTTTCCAGGGCTTGCACGGCCTGTCGCGGCCGCTGCGTCCCGTGCTGCGCAGCGGCTGCTACCTCACCAGCGACCACGGCATGTACCACGTCCAGCTGCGCCGGCTCGACGAGCGCGAAGGCGTGGCGCCGGACCAGGGCCTGCGCCCGGCGCTCGAAATCTGGAGCGCGGTGCAGTCGCGTCCCGAGCCCGGCCTCGCCATCCTCACCATGGGCAAGCGCGATGCCTCGCACGATGCCGGCCTGCCGGTGCCCCTGTTCCGCCACCGTCCCGGTCCGGGCGCCCCAAGCGGGATGCCGGCCGGCTGCGAGATCGTCAAGATGAACGACCAGCACGCCTACCTGCGCCTGCCCGAGAGCGATCCGATCCGCGAGGCGCTGGCGGTCGGCGACCTGGTCGGCTGCGGCATCTCGCATCCGTGCACGACCTTCGACCGCTGGCCGCTGTTGCTGGCGGTGGACGACGATTACGCAGTGCGCGGAGCCTTGAATACCTTCTTCTGAATGGCCGGGCGGTAAGCTACAATCGGTTGTCGATTCATTATTCAGATGCCCATGCCCGCCATTCCGCCGTCGCTGTTCCCGCCCATCCTGCCCAACCGCCACGGCATGCTGGCCGTCGACGAGCTGCACACGATCTACTGGGAAGAGGTGGGCAACCCGAACGGGATCCCGGTACTCTTCCTGCACGGCGGTCCGGGCGCCGGCCTCTCGCCGCAGCACCGGCGCTTCTTCGACCCGGCGGTCTACCGCGTGATCCTGTTCGACCAGCGCGGCGCCGGCAAGTCGCTCCCGCTGGGCGAGTGGCGCAACAACACGACCCAGCTGCTGATCGCGGACATCGAACGCCTGCGCGCGATGTTCGGCATCGAGCGCTGGCTGGTGTTCGGCGGCTCCTGGGGCTCGACCCTGGCGCTGGCCTACGGGCAGGCGCATCCGGACCGCTGCCTCGGCTTCGTGCTGCGCGGGATCTTCCTGTGCACCCCGGCCGAGATCGAATTCTTCCTGTACGGCGTGCAGTGGTTCTATCCGGAGCTGTACGACGACTTCATCGCCCCGATCCCGCTGGAAGAGCGCGGCGACCTGCTGAAGGCCTATACCCGCCGCCTGCTGTGCGACGATCCGCAGCAGTACTGGCCGGCGGCGCGCGCCTGGAGCCGCTTCGAAGGCCGGCGCGTGTTCCTGCTGCCGCAGGAGGAAGAGACCGCGTCCGACATCCTCGACCTGGGCGTCGGCCGGCTCGAATCGCACTACATGGCGAACGGCGGCTTCCTCGAAGCCGACCAGCTGATCCGCGACGTCGGCCGTATTTCCCACCTGCCGGCCGTGATCGTGCAGGGCCGCTACGATGTGATCTGCCCGCCGCTGTCGGCCTACCGCCTGCACCGGGCATGGCCCGGCTCGCGCCTGCGCATGATCCCGGACGCCGGCCACGGCGCGCTGGAGCACGGCATCGCGCGCGCGCTGGTCGCCGCGACCGAGCAATTCAAGCGCTTCGGCCGCTTCGAGTGAGAGGGCCGGCATGAACATCCAGACCCAGGACATCGGCCATGTGATCCAGCTGGCGATCGCGCCCGTGTTCCTGCTCACCGGCGTCGCCACCAAGCTGACCGTGCTGATGAACCGCCTGGCGCGCATCATCGACCGCACCCGCGTGCTGAAGGCGGAGCTGCGCAAGGCGCCGAACCCCGAATGCAGCGAAGAGCTCGAAGTGCTGTACACCCGCTGGCAGCTGATCAACTATGCGCTGACCGCCAGCACCGCCTGCGGCTTCCTGATCTGCGTGATCATCGCCTGCCTGTTCCTCGGCGACACGACCAACCTCCCGCTCGACCGCTACATCGCCGGCATGTTCGTGCTGGCCATGGTGGCGCTGATCGCGAGTTTCATTTTCCTGCTGCGCGAGGTATTCGTCTCGTTCCGCTATATGCGCATGCACCTGCACGACGACGTGCCGGCGTAGCCCACACACCAGAAAGTCCCGAATTTATGCACGACTACCAACGTCCTCCCACCCTGCACCGCTACGGCATGCGCGCCGAACTGGAACAGGCGCTCAGCGCCGGCCAGTTCCGCCTGCTGCCGGCGAACGGCTTCCTGACGCTGTCGTTCTCGCAGGCCTGGGACAAGCAGCTGTTCAACGTGCTGGGCCCGGCCGATGCCTGCCTGGTCATCCACAACACCGAGGAATTCGGCGAACGCCTGCACCGCGCCGTGCAGCGCACCTTGCCCAACTGGGCCGGCATCGACGGCCCGGTCGAATACGGCGTGCGCTCGCGCCTGGGCCTGGCCTTCAGCAAGACCGCGGCCGAAGCCCGCGAAAAGGAATGGAAATTCGCCTGGCGTTCGATGTCGCCCCAGGCCAGCCTGAACCCGGTCACGGTGCGCATCGGCAGCATCGAGCAGTTTGCGGAGATCCGGTCGCCGGAGAGTTACCCGGTCTGACCGCGGTTATTTTAGATACAAGAGTCTAGGAAAAACCGGTGTAATGCGTGACATCGTCGTCCCCGCCTCCGCGGGGCGACGTTCAACCGCTACCGACCTTTCCGATGAACGCACCCATCCCCGCCACCGCCTACCCCCATCTCCTCGCCCCGCTCGACCTCGGCTTCACGACGCTGAAGAACCGCGTGATCATGGGCTCGATGCACACCGGGCTCGAAGACCGCTTCTATAACTACGGCAAGCTGGCGGCGTTCTACCGCGAGCGGGCGCGCGGCGGTGTCGGCTTGATCGTCACCGGCGGCATCTCGCCGAACCGCCAGGGCTGGCTGCTGCCCTTCGGCGGCACGCTCAACTTCATCGGCGACGTCCCCAACCACCGCAAGGTCACGCGCGCCGTGCACGAGGAGGGCGGCAAGATCCTGCTGCAGATCCTGCACGCGGGACGCTATGGCTACCAGCCGCTGGTGGTATCGAGCTCGAACCAGAAGTCGCCCATCTCGCCGTTCCGTCCGCGCGCGCTGACGGAAAGCGGGATCGAATCGACGATCGGGGCCTATGTGCGCTGCGCGATGCTGGCGAAGCGGGCCGGCTACGACGGCGTCGAGGTGATGGGCAGCGAAGGCTACCTGCTGAACCAGTTCCTGTGCGCGCGCACCAACCGCCGCCAGGACCGCTGGGGCGGCGCGATCGAGAACCGCATGCGTCTGCCGGTCGAGGTGGTGCGCCGCATCCGCGCCGCCGCCGGCCCCGGTTTCATCATCATGTACCGCCATTCGGTGCTCGACCTGGTCGAAGGCGGGAATACCTGGGATGAAGTGGTCACCGTGGCGCGGGCGCTGCAGGAAGCCGGCGCGACCATCCTGAATACCGGCTACGGCTGGCACGAGGCGCGCATTCCCACCATCGTCACCTCGGTGCCGCGCGCCGCCTTTGCCGAAGTGGCCGGGCGGCTGCGCCAGGCGGTGGATATTCCGGTGGTGGCCTCGAACCGCATCAACATGCCGCACGACGCGGAACAGCTGCTGGCGCGCGGCGATGCCGACCTGGTGTCGATGGCGCGTCCCTTCCTGGCCGATCCGGACTGGGTGTCGAAGGCGGCATCGGGAAAGAGCGACGAGATCAATACCTGCATTGCCTGCAACCAGGCCTGCCTCGACCACACCTTCTCGAACAAGCGCGCCACCTGCCTGGTGAATCCGCGCGCCTGCCACGAGACGGAACTGGTGTACCGCCCGACGACGCGGCGGCGCCGCATCGCGGTGGTGGGCGCCGGCCCGGCCGGGCTGTCGGCGGCGACCGTCGCGGCCGAGCGCGGCCACGAGGTGACGCTGTTCGACGCCGCCGACGGCATCGGCGGCCAGTTCAGGGTCGCCATGCGCATCCCCGGCAAGGAGGAATTCGCGGAGACTATCCGCTACTTCGGACGCAAGCTGGAACTGACCGGCGTGCAGCTGCGCCTCGGCCGGCGCGTCAGCCGCGAGGAATTGACTGCGGCCGGCTACGACGAGGTGATCGTGGCCACCGGCGTCAGCGTGCGCATGCCGCGCATCGAAGGCATCGAGCATCCGAAGGTGCTGTCCTACCTGGACGTGCTGCGCGGGCGCGCGCCGGTGGGCAGGCGGGTCGCGATCGTCGGCGCCGGCGGGATCGGCTTCGACACCGCGGAGTTCCTGCTGCACGACCAGCGTGAACCGCTGCCGGTGCCGGTGGCGAAGTGGATGGGAGAGTGGGGCGTCGACCCTGCCGTGAGCTCGGCCGGCGGCCTGAGGAAAGCGGAGCCGCCCACGCCGCTGCGCAGCATCTGGCTCCTGCAGCGCAAGACCACGCGCCCGGGCGCGGGACTTGGTAAAACCTCGGGCTGGGTGCACCGCGCCACCCTGGCGCGCAACGGGGTGGTGATGATGGCGGGCGTGCAGTACGACCGCATCGACGACGCCGGCCTGCACATCACGGTGGGCGGCGAACAGAAACTGCTGGAAGTGGACAATGTCGTGATCTGCGCCGGCCAGGAAAGCCTGGCGGAGCTGATGCCGCCCGAGGGCACGCAGGGCGGGCCGCGCTTCCACAAGATCGGCGGCGCGGCGCTGGCGGCCGAGCTGGATGCGAAGCGGGCGATCCGTGAAGGGGCGGAACTGGCGGCCAGCCTGTGATGGACGGCGCCTCGGCCGCCTGGCTGCTGGTGCTGCTGGTGCTGCTGGTCGGCGTGGCGGCGGGCCTGGTCAGCGGCATCGTCGGCACCGGTTCGTCGATGCTGCTGATGCCGGTGCTGGTCATCCTGTTCGGGCCGCAGCAGGCGGTACCGGTGATGGCCATCGGCGCGGTGATGGGCAACCTCGGCAAGGTGCTGGCCTGGCGCCGCGAGATCGACTGGCGGGTCTGCGCCGCCTATTGCGCAACGGCGGTCCCCGGCGCGGCGCTCGGCGTGCGCACCTTGCTGGCGCTGCCGGCGCATGCGGTCGACATCGTGCTTGGCCTGTTCTTCATCGGGATGGTGCCGGCGCGGCGCTGGCTGGCGCGCCGCTCGATCCGGTTCAGCCTGCTGCACCTGGCGCTGATCGGCGGCCCGGTGGGATTCCTGACCGGCATCGTGGTCTCGACCGGCCCGATCACGGTGCCGGTGTTCACGGCCTATGGCCTGGAGCGGGGCGCTTTCCTGGCGACGGAAGCGGCCGGGTCGCTGGCCGTGTATGCCAGCAAGATCACGGCATTCGAGCAGTTCGGCGCGCTGCCGGCCAGTGTGATCGTAAAGGGGATGATTGCGGGCGCGGCGCTGATGGCGGGATCGTTTTGCGCCAGGACCGTGGTGCTGCGGATGCCGCCGTCGACCTTCAGGATGCTGGTCGACGGCTTGATGGTGACGTCCGGCCTGTCCCTGCTGTGGGCGGCGGCCGGCTGAGCGGTGTGCAGCGTCAGGCCTCAGTCCTGTCCAGCCCCGCTGCTGCGCTTCCTGGTCTTCCTGCTCGCATAATCCGACGCCTTCTGCTCGCTCTGCATCGAGCCCGATGCGCTCGCCTGCTTCTGCTCCATGCCGCCGTAGCCCGACTGGCGCGACGCATTCAGGCGGTCTTCCTCGCCGCGCGCCTGCATGCGCTGGGCGCTCTGGCGGGCGCTCCAGCCGGCCTGCTGGGCGCCGCCGCCGCCGCGCTGGCTGCCGACGTTCTGGTCGCCCATGCCATTCCCCTGCAGCGAACCGCGGGCGCGCAGGGCCGCACCCTGCTGTTCGATATTCGCCGACTGCACGTTGGCGCTGCCCGGCGCCACCCAGCCCGGGGCTCGCGGCTGCAGACTGCCATTGGCGACAGTGACGGTTTTTTCCTTGGCAATACCGCGCCCCCGGACGCTGTCCGGTCCTTTTTGCTTGGTCATTTGATCCTCCTCAGGTGCTGCGCATGTTGATGCGCTGACAGGGAGATCATGCGCGCCGGGAAGAACGTATTCCAGAGGAATCGGGAGCGCACCGGTGTAGGACTAGAACTACCAACATTCTCTTCGGAGTTGGGAGTCCTGGTTAATGATGAGTTGGCTGGTGCAGTCAGTAAACTTGGGCCCCCGCCTGCGCGGGGGCGACGGTTCAAAAGCGGGGGCGACGGTTCAAAGCGGGGCGACGGTGGCTTATTTTTTGCGCACCACCACGCAGCCGATCGAATACCCGGCCCCGAAGGAGCAGATCACGCCGTTGGCGCCGCTCGGCAGGTCGTCCTGGTGGGTGTGGAAGGCGATGATCGAGCCGGCCGAGGAGGTGTTGGCGTAGGTGTCGAGGATCACCGGCGCTTCTTCCGGCGTGGCGTCGCGCTCGAGCAGCATGCGCACGATCAGCTGGTTCATGTTCAGGTTGGCCTGGTGCAGCCAGAAGCGCGAGATGTCGCCGATGCCCAGGCCGGCGCCTTCGACCGTGGCGCGGATCATCTCGGCGGCCATCGGGCAGACTTCCTTGAACACCTTGCGGCCCTGCTGGCGGAACAGCTTGTCCGGCTGGCCGATGCCGGCTTCGTCGAAGCGGTTCATGAAGCCGAAGTTGTTGCGGATGTTGTTCGAGAACTTGGTCTTCAGCTTGGAATCCAGGATCTCGAACTGGTGTTCGCCGGTCGCGGTGTCGGCCGCTTCGATGACCATCGCGGTGCAGGCGTCGCCGAAGATGAAGTGGCTGTCGCGGTCGCGGAAGTTCAGGTGGGCGCTGGTGATTTCCGGGTCCAGCACCAGCACGGCGCGGGCCTGGCCGGTCTGCACGGCGGCGGCCGCGGTCTGGATCGCGAAGGTGGCCGACGAACAGGCCACGTTCATGTCGAAGCCGAAGCCCTCGATGCCCAGCGCATCCTGCACCTCGACCGCCATCGCCGGGTAGGCGCGCTGCATATTGCTGGCGGCGACCAGCACCATGTCGATGTCGGCCGGGGTGCGGTTGGCGCGCGCCAGCGCCTGGCGGGCGGCGGCGACGCAGATCTCGGCCTGCAGCGACAGTTCCTCGTCGGCGCGTTCCTCGATGCGCGGGGTCATGTGGCGCGGGTCGAGGATGCCGGCCTTTTCCATCACGTAGCGCGACTTGATGCCGGAGGCTTTTTCGATGAAGGCGCTGCTGGACGGTTCGAGGGCGGTGACTTCGCCGGCCGCGATTTTTTCCGCGTTGTCGGCGTTGAACAGTTCGACGTAAGCGTTGAAGGCCGTCACCAGCTCGTCGTTGGAGATCGAGTTCGGTGGCGTGAACAGGCCGGTGCCGCTGATGACGACAGGTTTCATGGTTGGCTTTCCAAGGTGATACGGGGCGGAGCCCCGGGGAATCCGCCGATTCTACACAATCGACCAGACCGTGGAAACGCCGCGGTCAATGCGCCTGCTGGGCCAGCGGGCCCGGGCTGTCGGCGCTGCCGGCGCGCTTCGACAACTGCACCGGCAGGCCCTGCAGGTGGCGCAGCGCCTGGGCCAGCTGGAAGTCGCCGTCGCTGCCGAATTCGACCGGCTTGCGGTGGCGCTCCGCCGCCAGGATCCGCATCTGCGCCACGACATCGTCCTTGTGCGTCGCTTCTTCACGGTCGCGGTCGCGCATGTGGTCATTTTTCAGATGGTGTTGCAGGTCGGCCTCGCGTAAGCGCAGCGCATTCAGCCCGTCGCCGTCGGCGTTCTCGTCGACCGGGAAGTCGGGCACCACGCCGCGCGCCTGGATCGAGCGCCCGCTCGGGGTGTAGTAGCGCGCCGTGGTCAGCTTCACCGCCGTCTCGTTCGCCATCGGGCGGATGGTCTGGACCGAGCCCTTGCCGAAGGTCGGGCTGCCGACGATCGCCGCGCGCTTGTAGTCCTGCAGCGCGCCGGCCACGATTTCCGAGGCCGAGGCCGAGCCGGTGTTCACCAGCACCACCATCGGGATGGTCTTGAACAGCTCCGGGACCTGTTTCAGCGGGTCGTCGCCGCGGCCGAGCATGTAGTGTTCGGGGCGGCCGTAGAAATGCATCTTCGATTCCTCGAGCTGGCCGTTGGTCGAGACGATTTCGGCCCCGGGCGGCAGGAAAGCGGCGGCGGTGCCGATCGCGCCCTGCAGCAGGCCGCCCGGATCGTTGCGCAGGTCCAGCACCAGGCCTTTCAGATTCGGCTCTGCGCGCGCCAGCGCCGCCAGCTTCGCTGCCAGGTCCTTGACGGTCGGTTCCTGGAACTGCGAGACGCGCACCCAGGCATAGCCGGCGCCGTTGGACATGACGATCTTGCCCTTCACGCTCTTCTGCACGATCTCGTCGCGCGTGATCGTGATCTCCAGCGGGCCTGGCGCGCCCTGGCGCAGGATGGTCAGCACGACCCTGGTGTGCGGCTCGCCGCGCATGCGCTTGATCGCTTCGTCGAGTTCCATGTCCTTGACCGCCGCGCCGTCGATGCGCGCGATCAGGTCGCCCGCCTGGATGCCGGCGCGCGCGGCCGGCGAATCCTCGATCGGCGAGACGATCTTGACATAGCCCTCGTCGCTCGGGCCGATTTCGATGCCCAGGCCGACGAAGCGGCCTTCCGTGCCTTCGCGCAGCTCGCGGTAGGCCTTGCGGTCCAGCCAGGCGGAATGCGGGTCGAGCGCGGCCACCATGCCGGCCGTGGCCTGGGTCAGCAGCTTGCGGTTGTCGACCGGCTCGACGTAATCCGACTTGATCAGCTGGTACACACTGGTCAGCTGGCGCAGGCCGTCGATCGGCATGCTGTTCTCGACCGGCTTCTTGGCCAGCGCGGAAAACTGGATCGTGACCGCGACGCCGAGGATGGCGCCCAGGGTGAGGAGGGCGGAATGCCTGAGTTTCGAGCCCATGTGCTGTCGGTCCTTCGCTAACGTTATGCCTGAGCGCAGTGGAGTATACCCCTGCTGCGGCTCAGGCGGTCGTTTTCGGGACCGGTTCGGTCGTGCCGGGCGCGTTCAGGCAGCGGCGCGTTGTTTTGCCGGCAATGCCTGGCCACCACCGATGATGCGCGAGAACAGCTCCAGCTGGCCCCTGGTGGTGTCGTCCCAGCTGAAACGCTCGGCATAGCGGCGCGTGGCCGCGTGATCCGGGTAATTGGCGCGCAAGGCGTTCAAGGCGTCGGCAATGCCCTGCGAAGTGCGTTCCTTCATCAGCACACCGGCTTCCGGCGCCGCCACGACTTCCGGCGTACCCCAGACGTTGCTTGCCACCACCGGGGTACCGCAAGCCATCGATTCGAGCAGGACATTGGCCCAGCCTTCGCGGCTGGAAGCGAGCACCATGGCATCGGCGGCGTTGTAGTACTCCTTCAGCTCGGTCTGGGCGACCGGGCCGAGGAAAGTCACGCGGTCGGCCACGCCCAGGCGCTGCGCCAGCGCTTCGAGCTTGCCGCGCTCGGGGCCGATCCCGGCAATCAGCAGTTTCACGCCGGGCAGCATCGGCAGCGCCCCGATCGTCAGGTCGTGCGCCTTGCGCGGGTCGAGTACACCCACCGAGACCAGGGTGAAGCCGTCGATGCCCAGTTTGGCGCGTGCGGCCTGCCGGTCCATCGGCACGAAGCGCTGCAGGTCGACGCCGTTGCGCAGGGCAACGATGCGCTCGCCCGAAATGCCCAGTCCGATCATCTCGTCGCGCAAGGCGTTGCAGACCGTGATCATGCCGGCCGCATGCTCGGCCGCCCACATCAGTTGCTTGCGCGGCAAGGTGTATTGCGGGATCAGGTTGATATCGGTGCCGCGCGCCGTGACCACGACCGGCTTGTTGAAGTACTTGCCGAGCATGACGGCGGCCACGCCGTCCGGATAGAAGTAATGGGCGTCGATCGCGTCGAAATCGTAGCCCTCGTCGATGATGCGTCCGATCTCGGCCTTGCAGGCCTGGGCCATCAGCCACGGCGCGGCCGTCATGCCGACTTTCGGAATCACGACGTAGCGTGGATGGGCGACCTCGATGCCGTAGCGGACTTCGTTGCGCGGCACCTTCGAGAAGCTGGCGTAGTCGCCGAAGCGTTTGTTGGCGGAGGGGAACCACGGTACGGGCGCCACGACCTTGGATTCGACTTTGCCGCTGGCAAGCAGGTAGCGCAAGCGGGTCTCGACAAAGATCCCGTGGCTGGGTTTTACCGTGTTGGGGAACAGCGTGCTAAAAGTAAGAAGCTTCATGTAATTGCTGGCGCGCGTTGGCTGTCTGATGGAACATTGCTAACTATTATGTAACACAATGCAATACTTGTCTTTTGCAACAGAACGCACCCTCTCCCGATAGCAAAAATATAACGTGTTTCAAGCGTGCGCAGGAGAATTATGATAGATTCGTCTAGTTCCTAGCCTTAAAGCAAGCTTTCCAAGGCTCATCTCATGAGACGCCTGGCCCCTGCCGCAATCGCAGCCGCCGCCTTCCGTCGCATGGCTCAACCATCTTAAAAGATTTATGAAAATTTCAGTAATTGGGACTGGTTACGTCGGACTCGTATCCGGTGCATGCTTTGCCGATGTGGGAAATTCCGTGCTGTGCCTGGACGTCGACACGCGCAAGATCTCCATGTTGAAGGAAGGGATTATTCCCATCCACGAGCCGGGCCTGGACAGTGTAGTGCAACGCAATGCCAGCGCCGGCCGCCTGTTGTTTTCCTCCGACTATGACGATGCCGTGGGCCACGCCGATATCATCTTCCTGGCCGTCGGTACGCCGCCGGACGAAGACGGCAGCGCCGACCTGACCCATATCCTGTCGGCCGCGCGCAGCATCGGCGAACGCCTGACCCGGCCTGTCGTGATCGTCGACAAGTCGACCGTCCCGGTGGGCACCGCCGAGAAGGTCAAGCGCGCCATCGCCGGCGAACTGGAAAAGCGCGGCGTGAACGTGGCGTTCAGCGTGGTCAGCAATCCCGAATTCCTGAAGGAAGGCGCGGCCATCGAGGACTTCATGAAGCCGGACCGCATCGTGGTCGGCAGCGACGACGCCGATGCGACCAAGGCCATGCGCCAGCTGTACGCGCCGTTCAGCCGCAACCATGAAAAATTCGTCGAAATGGATGTGCGCAGCGCCGAGCTGACCAAGTATGCCGCCAACGCCATGCTGGCAACCCGCATCAGCTTCATGAACGAGCTGGCCAACCTGTCCGAGCTGCTGGGCGCCGACATCGAGGCAGTGCGCCTGGGCATCGGCATGGACCCGCGCATCGGTCCGGACTTCCTGTACGCAGGCATGGGCTATGGCGGCTCCTGCTTCCCGAAGGACGTCAAGGCGCTGATCAAGACCGCCGGCGACCATGACCAGCAGCTGCACCTGCTGACTGCGACCGAAAAGGTCAACGAAGGCCAGAAGAACGTGCTGTTCAAGAAGCTCTGCCGATTCTTCGGCTCGGCCCAGGAACTGCGCGGCAAGACCATCGCCCTGTGGGGCCTGTCGTTCAAGCCGAACACCGACGACATGCGCGAAGCGCCCAGCCGCATCCTGATCGAGGCGCTGTTCGAAGCCGGCGCCAACGTGGTGGCCTACGACCCGGTCGCTAGCGCCGAAGCCCTGCGCGTGCTGGTCGCCGACCATGGCGAAGACACGTGCCGCGCCCGGTTGCGCATCGTCGATTCGGCCAGGGAAGCCGTCGAGGGGGCCGACGTCCTGGTGCTGGTCACCGAGTGGAAGGAATTCCGTGCGCCGGACCTGCCGTTGCTGGCCGCGAAGCTCAAGCTCAAGGCCGTGTTCGACGGCCGTAACATCTACGATCCGGACGCCTTCGCGGCAGCCGGTCTGGTCTACGAAGGCATTGGCCGCCGCTCCGGGCGCGCCGCACAGTGAGTGAAACAATGACCGACGCAGCAAGCACCAACACCACCATCCTCGTCACCGGCGCCGCCGGCTTCATCGGCGGCGCCGTCGCGGTACGCCTGGCCAACATGGGTTATTCCGTGGTCGGCTGCGACAATTTCAACGATTATTATGACCCGGCGCTCAAGCAGGACCGCGTCGAGGCCCTGCTCGGCCCGGCCGGCGTCGCCTGCGAAAAGGTCGAACTGGCCGACGCCGCGCAGACCGCGGCCCTGTTCGACCGCGTCAAGCCGGCCCTGGTGGTGCACCTGGCGGCCCAGGCCGGCGTGCGCTACTCGCTGCAGAATCCGGCCGTGTATGTGCAGGCCAACATGGTCGCCTTCGGCCATATCCTGGAAGCCTGCCGCAAGCATGAAGTGCAGCATTTGCTGTACGCCAGCAGCAGCAGCGTGTACGGCGCCAATGCCAAGACCCCGTTCAGCGAAAGCGACCAGACCGACGAGCCGGTGTCGCTGTATGCCGCCACCAAGAAGGCCAACGAATTGATGGCGCATACCTACAGCCACCTGTACGGCCTGCCGACCACCGGGCTGCGCTTCTTCACGGTCTACGGACCATGGGGGCGTCCGGACATGGCGTACTTCAGTTTCGCGCGCAAGATGCTGGCCGGCGAAAGCATTCCGGTATTTGCAGAGGGCAAGCTGTATCGCGATTTCACCTATATCGACGACATCGTCGAAGGCGTCGTGCGCCTGCTGTTCAAGCCCTCGATCCGGCCGGGCAAGCCGCCGCATTCGGTCTTCAACATCGGCAACAACCAGCCGGTCCAGGTGCTGGACTTCATTAAGACCCTGGAGCGCGCCTTCGACGTGCGCGCGGTGCTGGACTTCCAGCCGATGCAGCCGGGCGATGTGCCGGCCACCCACGCCGACACCAGCAAGCTGCATGACTGGGTGGGGTACAAGCCGACCACGTCGTTGGAGGCCGGTTTGCAGGAATTTGCGCGGTGGTATAATCGCGCCACACGTGCATATGCCCCTTATTTGAAATGAAAAAAGTCCTCATCCTCGGCGTCAACGGCTTCATCGGCCACCACCTGTCCAAACGTATCCTCGAGACGACCGACTGGGAAGTCTATGGCATGGATATGCAAAACGAGCGCATCAAAGATCTGCTCGGCAATCCACGCATGCATTTCTTCGAAGGCGACATCACGATCAACAAGGAATGGGTCGAGTACCACGTCAAGAAGTGCGACGTGATCCTGCCGCTGGTCGCCATCGCCACGCCGTCGACCTATGTGAAGGAACCGCTGCGCGTGTTCGAACTGGACTTCGAGGCCAACCTGCCGATCGTGCGCTCGGCCGCGAAGTACAAGAAGCACCTGATCTTCCCGTCGACCTCGGAAGTGTATGGCATGAGCCGCGACGAGGAATTCGATCCGGAGAACTCGGAACTGGTCTACGGCCCGATCAACAAGCCGCGCTGGATCTACGCCTGCGCCAAGCAGTTGATGGACCGCGTGATCTGGGGCTACGGCATGGAAGGCCTGAACTTCACGCTGTTCCGCCCGTTCAACTGGATCGGCGCCGGTCTCGATTCGATCCACACGCCGAAGGAAGGCTCGTCGCGCGTGCTGACCCAGTTCCTGGGCCACATCGTGCGCGGCGAACCGATCCAGCTGGTCGATGGCGGCGCGCAGAAGCGTTCGTTCACCTATGTCGATGACGGCATCGACGCGCTGATGCGCATCATCGAGAACAAGGACGGCAAGGCGACCGGCCAGATCTTCAACGTCGGCAACCCGGTCAACAACTATTCGATCCGCGAACTGGCGACCATGATGCTGGACCTGGCCGCCGAGTACCCGGAATACCGCGACACCGCCAAGCAGGTCAAGCTGGTCGAGACCAGCTCGGGCGCCTACTATGGCAAGGGCTACCAGGACGTGCAGAACCGCGTGCCGAAGATCGACAACACGATGTCGGAACTGGGCTGGAAGCCGCAAGTGTCGATGCAGGACGCGCTGGTCAAGATCTTCGATTCGTACAAGGACAACCTGGTCGATGCGAAGGACCTGATCCCGGAGCGCCGCCAGCAGCAGCGTTAATCCCCTTTAGCTTCAAACCGTCGTTCCCGCGCAGGCGGGAATCCAGGTTCTGCGATCCGCATGCAGGCCTGGGTTCCCGCCTCCGCGGGAACGGCGTTTTTGGGACACTTGTAAATCCATGTAAGCCCCGTGGTGGTGTCCGGTAAGTAATTGTAAGAGTCCACGCGAGCGGAAGAGCCCGAGCCTATAGTTGTTATCAGTTTTTCTCTCTCTCTCCACTCTTGAAGTGGTCTTTGCCCACGGTACCCCCGTGGGCTTTTTTATGCCCAGGAGCCTCATACCATGCCTGTCCGGATGCCTGCGCGCCTCGTCCGCGCCTGCCTGCTTGCCTTCGCCCTCGGAATCGCGGGCCCGCTCCTGGCCGTCCCCCTGATGGACCTGCGCGCCGAGGACCTGGTGCCGATGGCCTCCGGGTTCAAGAAATCGCTGAACCTGAACGCCAACCAGCAGACCCTGTGGCAGCAGGTCGAAAGCCGCTCGCGCGCCGTGCTGCGCGAACGCCAGCACCGCCGCGACGCGCTGCAGGAACAGGCCAAAGCCTTGCTGGCCAGGCCGGATGTCGAACTGCGCGAGCTGGACACGCTGGTGGAAGCGGAAAACGCCGCCACCGCCCAGGAAGACAGGCAGTTGCGCGCGCTGTGGCTGGGCCTGAACGACGCCCTCGACGATGTCCAGCGGCGCCAGGTTGCGGCCCTGCTCGGCGAGCAGCTGATGCGGGTGGTGCCGGAAGGGCGCCCCGAACGGGGTGGCGAGCGGGGCGCTGAAAAGGGCGGCGAACGCGGCGGCCGCGGGATGGGCGGTCATGGCCGCGGCGGCATGGGCGGCCCCGGCGGCGGAAGCATCAATATCGGTGGCCAGGATTATTGACTCCCAGTCAACAATGTAAATAAATACACGGCGTGTCTATGCCGCCCTCGACACTCCGTTGCTTTTTTGACGCGCAAACTTGCTTCCCGTGTATCGTAAAGTAACAACGGCCAAGTGATCGGATTGTTGGCTATGCTTAACGGCTAGAATTTGAGTGAACCGGACGGCAACAGTCCGGGCAACCGATAATAACGATAAGCATGAGCAAACTGATCCCGATGGCCTGCCTGGCCTTGCTGGGCATGGCGGGACAAGCATGGGCCCTTCCCCAAAGCAGTGACCAGGCGGCGGCCGCCACCGATCCGAACTCTCCCTCCACCGCAAGCAAGGCGGCGCCGCAGACCGGGCAAGGCGTACAGCAGGTGCGCGTCAGCGGCGCGCGCGCCGACGACACCGAGGCGCGCCGCCTCTCGACCGCCGCCAAGATGGTGTTCGGCCGCGAAGAACTCGAGCGCAACGGCGACACCAGCGTCAGCGAAGTCCTGAAGCGCCTGCCCGGCGTGACCATCGGCGGCGCGCCGGGACGCGGCGGCGGCGGGGTGCGCATGCGCGGCATGGGCAATGGCTATACCCAGATGCTGGTCAACGGCGAGCGTCCGCCGCCGGGGTTCTCGCTGGAGTCGCTGTCGCCCGACCAGGTCGAGCGCATCGAGGTGATCCGCGGCCCGGTGGCCGAGCACAGCACCCAGGCCATCGCCGGCACCATCAACATCATCCTGCGTGAAGGCTACCAGCAAAAGGATATCCAGCTGCGCCTGGCCGACAACATCGAGCAGGGCCGGCATGGCGTGAACCTCGGGCTGGCGATGCCGGGCAAGTCGGGCGCGCTCACCTGGATGATGACCGGTGCGCTGATGCAGAACCGGCCGCATAACGAGAGCGACACGGTCAACCTGAGCACCCGCCAGGACGGCACGGTGGAACGCCGCCAGCAGATCCACGACGAAGGCGAGGGCGTCTTCGACGGCATCTTCCTGTCGCCGCGCTTCTCGTACAAGTTCGCGAACGGCGACACGCTGACCTTCCAGCCTTTCCTCGCCAGTAACCGCAGCCGCAACGGCGCCGACAGCCGGCTGGAGCAACCGGTCGGCAGCGTCGCGCCCGAATACGCGCACCAGCGCGCGGACTCGCATGCCCGTTCGGCCTTCCTGCGCGGCTTCGGCAACTGGCTCCATCGGGGCGAGGCCGGCGCGCGCCTGGAAGTCAAATTCGGCTTCACCGGCGGCCGGAACGACAGCGACACGGCGCGCAACACCTTCGATGCCGGCGGCGCCGCGCTGCGCCGCTACATCGACAGCGACGCCAGCCGGGACAGCGGCGTGAACACGGGCGGCAAAGTCAGCCGTCCGCTCGGCCAGGGCCACCTGTTCGCGGCCGGCTGGGACCTGGAAGCCAGCAAGCGCCGCCAGGACCACGTGGCGGCCGGCGATTCCGCCGCCCTGTTCGACGACGGCGGCGCCTCGCTGGCGGCCGACTCGCGCCGCGTGGCCCTGTTCGTGCAGGACGAGTGGGACGTCACGCCGCAGTTCTCGACCTACCTCGGGATGCGCTGGGAAGGCATCCGCGTCACGAGCGACACGGCGGGCGCGGATGTGAAGAACACCTCGAAGGTCTGGAGCCCGGTGCTGCACGGGGTCTGGCGCATTCCCGGCCATGAAAAGGACCAGCTGCGCGGCAGCGTCACCCGCAGCTACAAGGCGCCGGCGCTGAACGACCTGATCGCGGTGCCGACCATCTCGACCTACAACGACGCGACCCGCCCGGACCGCAGCGGCAACCCGAACCTGAAGCCGGAACTCGCCACCGGCATCGACGTCGCCTACGAACACTATCTCGGAAAAAGCGGGCTGCTGTCGGCCAGCGGCTTTGTGCGCAACATCGACGACCTGATGCGCCGCCAGACCGTGTTCAACGGTTCGCGCTGGGTCTCGACCCCCATCAACATCGGCAAGGCGCGGACCAGCGGCATCGAACTGGAAGCCAGGTTCCCGCTGACGGAATGGTGGCCGCAGGCGCCGCTGATCGACGTGCGCTCGAACTACAGCCGGTTCTGGTCGCGCGTGGACGGCATCCCGGGCCCGAACAACCGCCTCGACCAGCAGCCGAAGCAGACCGCCAACCTGGGCCTGGATTACCGCGCCAAGGGCTTGCCGCTGACCCTGGGCGGGAGCCTGAACTGGACCCCGGAAACGCTGGTCCAGACCACGGTCAACGAAACCGCGACCACCGGCGCCAAGCGCCAGTTCGACGTCTACGGTTTGTGGAAGCTGAACGCCATGGCGCAGCTGCGCCTGTCGGCCAACAACCTCGACCCGCGCGGGTACGAAACCGCGCGCAGTCTCGACACCGGTCCGCTGGTGCAGAGCGCCACCACGCTAGCACATACATATAGAACGCTCGGCATTCGCTATGAAATGAAACTGTAGTAAATGCCAGACAAACGCCCGGTTTTGGCAAGCCGGGCTGTGTTACATTTGCCGATGGCCACAAGCCGTTATTTTCCCTGCAACCAAGGAAACCCTCGTGAAACGATACCTTCTGAGCACCCTGACCCTGTCCCTGATGGCCGCCTTCGCCGGCGCCGCGGACAATGTTCATTCCGCTGCCGCTGGCATGACCTCCGGCATCGAGACGCAGTACATTGACCAGGGCGTGCGCGTCCAGGACGATTTCTTCGGCCACCTGAACGGCAAATGGCTGCAGACGACCGAGATCCCGTCGGATCGCACGAGCTGGGGCACCTTCATGAAACTGCGCGACGACACCCAGGCGCAGATCCGCGGCATCGTCGAAGCGGACCAGAAGAAGCCGGGCAAGAAGGCCGGCAGCGACGAGCAGAAGATCGGCGACCTGTACACCAGCTTCATGGACGAGAAGAAGCTCGAGACCCTCGGCACCAGGCCACTGGCGGGCGAGCTGCAGCGCATCCGCGCGCTGAAGGACAAGAAAGGCGTGCCGGCCCTGGTCGCGCACCTGTCGCAGATCGGCGTCGCCACCCCGTACGGCATCGGCGTGGCCCAGGATGCCAAGGCATCGACCAAGTACGCGACCTACATCCGCCAGGGCGGCCTGGGTCTGCCGGACCGCGACTATTACCTGAAGATGGATGACAAGCGCATGGCCGGCATCAAGGCCAAGTATGAGCAGCATGTCACCAACATCCTGGCGCTGGCCGGCGACAAGGACGCCGCCGCCAAGGCCAAGGCCATCGTGGCCTTCGAGACCGAACTGGCCCAGGTGCAGTGGAACCGCGTCGAACTGCGCGATCCGAACAAGAGCTACAACAAGATGAGCGTGGACGAGCTGTCCAAGCTGGCCCCGGGCTACGACTGGAAGGCCGCGCTGGGCGCCGCCGGCATCGGCAACAAGGCGGAGTACGTGATCGTCGGCCAGCCGAGCTACATCACCGGCTTCAACGAGGTGCTGGCCAAGACCGACCTCGAGACCGTGAAGGCCTATTTCCAGTGGCAGCTGCTGCGCGAATACGCGCCCTACCTGTCGCAAGCCTTCGTCGACGAGCGCTTCGATTTCTACGGCAAGACCCTGTCGGGCGTGAAGGAAATGGAACCGCGCTGGAAGCGTGGCGTCGCCACCGTCGAAGGCGCGCTGGGCGAAGCCCTGGGCCGCGAGTACACCGCCCAGTACTTCCCGCCGGAGCGCAAGGCGCGCATGGAAGAGCTGGTGAAGAACGTGCTGGCCGCCTACAAGGAGTCGATCGACCACCTCGACTGGATGGGCCCGGAGACCAAGAAGGAAGCCCAGGCCAAGCTGGCCAAGTTCAACCCGAAGATTGGCTACCCGAACAAGTGGCGCGACTACTCGAAGCTGGCGATCAAGAAGGATGACCTGGTCGGCAACGTGATGCGCACCGCGACCTTTGCCTACAACCGCAACATCAACAAGCTGGGCAAGCCGATCGACCGCGAGGAATGGGGCATGACGCCGCAGACCATCAACGCGTACTACAACTCGCGCCTGAACGAGATCGTGTTCCCGGCCGCGATCCTGCAGCCGCCGTTCTTCAACGCCGCGGCCGACGACGCCGTCAACTACGGCGCGATCGGCGCCGTGATCGGCCACGAAATCGGCCACGGCTTCGACGACAAGGGCAGCCAGTCGGACGGCGACGGCAACCTGCGCAACTGGTGGACCGCGGAAGACCAGGCCCGCTTCAAGGCCAAGACCGACATGCTGGTCAAGCAGTACGATGCCTTCGAGCCGGTGCCGGGCTACCACGTCAACGGCGCGCTGACCCTGGGCGAGAACATCGGCGACAACTCGGGCCTGGCGATCGCCTACAAGGCCTACAAGATCTCGCTGCACGGCAAAGAGGCGCCGGTGATCGACGGCCTGACCGGCGACCAGCGCTTCTTCATGGGCTTCGGCCAGGTGTGGCGCTCGAAGATGCGCGACGAAGCGCAGATCAACCAGGTGAAGACCGACCCGCACTCGCCGGGCCAGTTCCGCGCCAACGGCACCCTGCGCAACCAGGCCGCTTTCTACGAAGCCTTCGGCGTGAAGGAAGGCGACAAGATGTACCTGAAGCCGGAAGACCGCGTCACGATCTGGTAATACAAGCACCAGCGCAGTAAGCCTCAAGATGGGGGAGACGGCGATCCCGCCTCCCATCCACATACCAAACCAAGGGAGATGCAAGAATGAAGAAGCAGTATCTGTTGAGCGCCCTGACCCTGGCCCTGATCGCCAGCGTCAGCCATGCGGAAGGCAGTGGCGCCGCCGCTGCGAAAGCCACCGCCACCAAGGGCCAGACCCTGTCGGCCGGCATCGCCACCCAATACATCGAATCGTCCGTGCGTCCGCAGGACGACTTCTTCGAATACCTGAACGGCAAGTGGCTGAAGACCGTCGAGATCCCGTCCGACAAGTCGAGCTGGGGCTCGTTCATGGAACTGCGCGAGAACACCCTGCCGCAACTGCGCGGCATCATCGAGAAGGTCGCCGCCAAGAACGCCGCGAAGGGCACCGACGAGCAGCGCATCGGCGACTTCTACGCCAGCTTCATGGACGAGGCGCGCCTCGAGCAGCTGGGCGCGACCCCGCTGAAGGGCGAGCTGGACAAGATCGCCGCGCTGAAGGACAAGTCCGAGCTGCCGGCCATGCTGGCCCGCCTGGGCAAGATCGGCGTGGGCGTGCCGTTCGACTTCGGCATCCACCAGGACAACAAGGACTCCACGAAGTACGTCGCCGACATCGGCCAGGGCGGCCTGGGCATGCCGGACCGCGACTATTACCTGAAGGCGGACGACGCCAAGCTGGCCGCCACCAAGGCCAAGTACCAGGAACACGTGCAGAAGATGCTGGCCATGGCCGGCGACCAGAACGCCGCCGCCAACGCGAAGGCCATCGTCGACTTCGAGACCGAAATCGCCAAGGTACAGTGGACCAAGGTCGAACTGCGCGATCCGATCAAGGCCTACAACAAGGTCAACCTGGCCGACATGGACAAGGTCGCCCCGGGCTTCGACTGGAAGACCTGGCTGGACACCACCGGCCTGAGCGCCAAGACCAGCTACGTGATCGTCGGCCAGCCGACCTACCTGAAGGCCTTCGTCGACGTCTCGAACAAGACCTCGCTGGACACCTGGAAGGCCTACCTGTCGCTGCACCTGATCGAATCCTACGGCAGCTTCCTGTCGAAGAATTTCGTCGACGAGCGTTTCGATTTCTACGGCCGCACCCTGTCGGGCGTGAAGGAACAGGAACCGCGCTGGAAGCGTGGCGTGGGCGCGGTCGAGCGTTCGCAGGGCGAATCGCTGGGCAAGCTGTACGTGGCCGAATACTTCTCGCCGGAGAAGAAGGCGCGCATGGAAGCGCTGGTGAAGAACCTGCTGGCCGCGTACAAGCAGAGCATCGACAAGCTCGACTGGATGAGCCCGGCCACCAAGAAGGAAGCGCAGGCCAAGCTGGCCAAGTTCACCCCGAAGATCGGTTACCCGAACAAGTGGAAGGACTACTCCAGGCTGGAGGTCTCGCGTGACGACCTGGTCGGCAACGTGATGCGTTCGCGCGTGGTCGAAGCCGACCGCGAAATCAACAAGCTGGGCAAGCCGATCGACCGCGACGAGTGGGGCATGACGCCGCAGACCATCAACGCGTACTACAACCCGGAGATGAACGAAATCGTGTTCCCGGCCGCGATCCTGCAGCCGCCGTTCTTCGACGCAAAGGCCGATGACGCCGTGAACTACGGCGGCATCGGCGCCGTGATCGGCCACGAGATCAGCCACGGCTTCGACGACCAGGGCGCCCAGTACGACGGCAACGGCAACCTGCGCGACTGGTGGACCGAAGCGGACCACAAGAACTTCAAGGCCAAGACCACGGCGCTGGTCAACCAGTACAACGCCTTCGAGCCGATCCCGGGCTACCACGTCAACGGCGAGCTGACCCTGGGCGAGAACATCGCCGACAACTCGGGCCTGGCGATCGCCTACAAGGCTTACCACATCTCGCTGAAGGGCAAGAAGGCCCCGGTAATCGACGGCATGACCGGCGACCAGCGCCTGTACGCGGGCTGGGCCCAGGTGTGGCGTTCGAAGATGCGCGAGCAGCAGCAGATCGTGCAGGTGAAGACCGACCCGCACTCGCCGGGCCAGTACCGCGCCAACGGCACCCTGCGCAACCAGCCGGGCTTCTACGAAGCCTTCAAGGTGAAGCAGGGCGACAAGATGTACCTGGCGCCGAACGATCGCGTGATCATCTGGTAATGAGCACCTGGTAATCGCCTGATCCAACGAAAAAGGGCCGCGCAGATTGCGCGGCCCTTTTCATTTGCGGCTTACCGATTCGCGGCTTACTGCGACTCGTAGGCGCCGATGTCGAGTGCGCCCATCACCGGACGCGCCACGCCGGAGGCGACGTGCTTGTACTGGCCGACCGGCTTGAGCGAAATGCCGCTCAGCGACACGCCCGGGGTCGAGCCGGCGTTGGTCACCAGCGAATTGGCCAGCGGACGCAGGTCCCAGTTGGAACGGCTGACGAAGCCCGGCGCGGCCGAACGGTAGTTGGTCTTCTGCACCGCGCTGGTCTGCGTGGTCAGGGTGCCGGTGCCGCCGAAGATATTGTTCTGCAGCAGAGCCGGCGTGGTCACGCCCGAGCCGATCTGGACGAAGGTACCGCGCGAGCTGTCGTCGTTCAGGAAGGTGTTGTTCACCACGTACAGGTCCTTGCCCGGATTGCTGGCCCCTTCCTCGCCATAGGCCAGGATGGTCGGGTTGCTGTTGCTGGCCGGCTGCTCGATCACGTTGCCGATCACATACGAGGTGCCGGCGTTCGGCAGGTCGACCTCGTAGCTCGGCTTGCCGAGCGCGGTGCTGCCCGTCACGCCCGACGAGAAGCGGTTGTACGCGATCATGTTGGTGCGCGCGCGCGACTTCAGGTTATGGCCGATGTTGGCGTCGTGCGAGTAGTTGTAGCGGAAGGTCAGGCTGCCGACGTTGCCGATGTACAGGTTGTGGCTGTAGCCGTCGCCGTAGCCGTTGTGGCCGAATTCCGTGTACTCCACCAGGATGTTGCTCGAGGTGTTGGCGCCGGTCAGGATGCCGTTCTCGTTATCGTGCAGGAAGGAGTTACGCAGGGTGAAATTCGTGCCTTCGAGCCGGAGCGCCGCGCCGTTCTTGTCGACGACCTTGGCGCCGTACATCTCGACGTTGTCGACCGTGACGTTGCTGCCGGCGACGACCCAGGTACCCTTGCCCATGGCGTTCTTGCCATTGGCGTTGATCTTCGGACGGCCGTTGACGCCGCGGATCGTCAGGTTGCTGGCGTAGATGCCGCAGACGTCGCCGCTGTAGGTGGTGTTGCCGGTGATTTCGACCACGTCGCCGCTCTTGGCGACGGCGAAGGCTTTACAAGGGGTCGCGTAGGTTTTGCCCGGACCCACCGACAGGGTCGCGGCCGATGCAGGCACGGCGAAGGCGAGGCCGAGCAGGACGGCCGGGACGAAACGGGTGTTGATCTGCATGTGTTTCCTCATGATTCAGACAGAATTCGTTACCGGGGCATGCCTCGCGCTTGTCGAGGCAGCCCTGGCAAGAAATGCCGGGAAACGGCGCCTGGCCGTTTCCCGGAAGAGGCGGGGATTAACGCGGGACGATGGCGAACTGCGGCGACGAGCGGTAGTCAGGCTTGACCGAGCGCGCCATGAACTTGGTCCAGGCCGACATGCCGGTGGTGCTCAGCGAGGCGCCGTAGGCCAGGGCCGGCTGCATGTTCGACGGGTAGCCCATCGGCGAGGTCGAGTAGCCGGTCATTTCGCCAACCTTCAGGCCCAGGAACGAAGCCATTGCAGCGCTGCCGCATTCCAGCGAATTGAAGGTTGCAGTACGGCTGGCCTTCGACACCTGTGCCCAGGTGGTGTACATCGGCGACGTCGAAGTGTCGCGTGCCACCATCGAATACAGGGCGCCGTCGATCCAGCAGGTCTGCGGGTCCAGCATGCGCTGTGCCGGGTACTTGGCTTTCCACACCAGCAGGGGCTTGGCCTGGTCGAAGCCCAGGTCCACGGCATGGCCGATCGCCGAGGTGAAGAAGTCGTCCTGCCATGCTGCCAGGCCGGTGCCGTTGCTGTACACGAATGCGCCGTTGGTGAGCACACCGAACACGTTCGCCGACGGATTCTGGGTATAGGTCGTGTTGTACCAGTCCAGGTTATTCGACAGCCAGGTCTTGAACTGCGCCTTCAAAGGATCGCTGTCCGGGGTGATGTAGGCCGCTTCGCTGAGCGTACGCATGCTCCACGCCTGGCCGCGCACCTGGTCCGGGTTCACCAGGCCCTTGCCTGCCTGGCGATAGTTCGGGTTCGACGAGAACAGGTTCCACATGGTCCAGAACTGCAGCTCTTCCAGGTAGTAGTAGTCGCCGGTGACCAGGTAGGGCAGGTAGGCGAAGTTCGGCTGGTGTGCCGAATCATGGCTGAGCGGCGTCGTGCAGGCGGTCGTGGTCGCGCACTTCGGGAACGCTTCGTACTTGCCGGTGGTCCGGTTCAGCGTGTCGGCCTGCATGCCCAGGATCGTCATGTACGGATAGTCCATCAGGCTGACCGGACGGTCGGTATTGCGGTCGCGGTAGTGCGACGACCAGCTGCCCGACAGGTCCGCGGTACCCATGGTCACGGTGCGTGCGCGCTTGTCCATGCTCAGCAGGTAGTCGACGGTCCAACCCGGCATCAGGCCGATATCGTCGCGGCCGCCGGTGCCCGGCATGTAGGTGTTCGCCATGCCGGCCGCCATCGGCTCGGTGATCGCACCGGTCCACTTGGTCTGCATCGATGCCAGGGCGGTCTCGGCGATCGTCAGGCTGCGGTCGTAGTTCGGCAGGGCCTTCGAATCGATCAGGTAGCTGGTGTTCAGCTTGACATTGACCGCCGGCTCGGCGCCGTTGAACCAGAACATCTTGCGCCAGCGTGCATGGTGGTAATGCGTCATGCCGAGTTTGCTGTACACCGATTTGCCGGCCATGATGGCGCTGGCGTCATACGTGAAGTTCTGCGGCGACGGCTCGTAGGCCCAGTCGTTCTCGACGGTGACGTCGACGCGTGCCTTGCCCGTGGCCGGGAAGAAGCGGATCGCGAATCGGGCCTGCAAGTGCGGATGCTGGGCGCCGCTCGAGGTCTGCAGCGGAGCGGCGACTTGCCATTCGGTCGCGATCGGACCGCTCAGCCAGGTCTTGGCGCCGCCCTTTTTCAGCAGCTCGTCGGCGGAAGCGTAGTAGTCGACGCCGCCGATCTTGGTGTGCACCGAGAAGCTGAAGCCTTTTTGCATCAGGGTATCGATGGTGGTGCCGGCGGCGGTAGCCGCAGCCGTGCTGCTCTTGACCAGGCTCATCGTGCGCACGGTGCTGGCCGCCAGGTTCGGCAGGACGGCCGAGATCACGGCATGGCGGATCGAACCGTCGGCGTGGGTCGCCTTGACGTCGACCTGCAGCGGCACGGTGGTGCCGTCGTCGAGACGGCCGGTGAGCTGTTCGCCCGCTTTCAGGTGGCCGACGGCAAATACCTGGCCGAAGGTCACCGGAACGTTGGTCTCGGCAACGGCGGAAGTGTTTTCGAAACGGACGTCGGTGACCGCCGCGCTCGAGGACGTGGTGGTCGTGTTGGTGGTCGTCGTCGTGGTCGGCGGAGTCGTGGTGGTGGTGGTCGTGGTCGGGACGGTGGTGGTCACGGTGCCCGTCAGGCTGCCACTGGCAACACTCTTCTTGCCCGAGTTGCTCATTTTGCCAGCGGTCTGGGTGGCGGAAGAATCGGTTTGGTCGCTACCGGCGCCGCAGGCGGCCAGGGCAGCGGCACAGGCAATCACGGAAAGACGGCGAAGCGTCGAGGTTTGTTGTGCAAATTTCATCGTGGTCTTCTCTGGTTAGCTCTGTTTTCGGGGTTCTTGTTCTTCGATGGAAAGCAGATTACCGCACAGAAATTGATGACGCACGGAAAAATTGGGGTTTTTTTGTGAAATGTCCCCCGAAGGCAACGAAATATTTTCGCTTTTTTAACGAATATTGTTCGCTTTAAATGACTAAAAACTATTTTTTTGTCAGATTGAAAACGGAATAGACGAAAAAAAACCGTCCATCACGGACGGTTTTTAATTGACAAGTAAATTTCTTACTTGGCAGATGTCACCATGTAGTCCACCGCGGCCTTGACGTCGGCGTCCGGTGCGCTCGATCCGCCTTTCGGCGGCATCACGCCGGCCTTGCCCTGGAAGCCCTTGATGGCGTGGTCGTACAGGACGTTGTTGCCCTGGGCGATGCGCGGCGCCCAGGCGGCCTTGTCGCCGACCTTCGGTGCACCCGCGATGCCGGCGCCGTGGCAAGCCACGCACGTAGCGTTATAGAGGGTTTGACCGGCGGCGCTGGCGGTGGCGGGGGCAGCGGCCGGGGCTGCCGGCGGCGTTGCCGCGGCAGGCGCTGGCGTTGCCGCGGCTACCGGCGCCGCGGTTGCCGCAGCTGCGGCCGCAGGGGCAGCAGCAGCCTGGACCTTGGGCGCCGGTGCTTCCGGTTCCTTGAACTTGGCGCCGCTCTGGTTGGCCATGTAGACCATGGCGCGCGCCACTTCGATATCGTCCAGGTCCGGATTGCCGCCCTTGGCAGGCATGGCGCGGATGCCGTTGACGGCGTGCTGGACCAGCGTGTCGTAACCCTGGCCGATCCGTGCGCTCCAGGCGCCGGCATCGCCGACTTTCGGGGCGCCCGCGGCGCCGGTAGCATGGCAGGCGGCGCAGACGGCGGTATAGACGGCCTGGCCGCCCTGCAGCACCTTGGGTGCGTTCATGTCCTTCAGTGCGAAGCCTTCGTCGGCCACAGGGCGCACGCGCGCGGCCACCGCTTCGGGATTCTGTCCTTCGGAACCCGCCCCGGCAAGGGGATGGTTGGTAGCGAAGGACACTAATAAGATGATGCCGATGACAATGACCAAGAAGAAGCCGGCCACTGCGCCAATCAACTGCTTCGGGGTCCTGATGAAAGACTGGTGCTCACTGTGGTTTGCGTCGCTCATGATTTCCTTATAAATAAAAAAACCTGCTGGCGTCCGGCGCTTGGTCCAACCTCACTACAGATGGCTCGGAACCGGTCGATTATAGATCGAAAACATCTTATTTGAAACGCAATTTCTCTTGGATCAACTATCCTATCCATAGACGCGGGCGCCGAAACTCTGTATCCTTCGCATCACTCCTGCGCGGCTGTAGCTCAGTGGATAGAGTATTGGCCTCCGAAGCCAAGGGTCGCTGGTTCGATCCCAGCCAGCCGCGCCATCTTTTCAAGCACTTAACGGTGCATCTCTTCAAGCAAAAATCTTCTGGGTTACGCCTGGGTTACATTCGACTCGGTTGGACCGTGGCTAGGCTCCTCGTATTCACCTCCGCAACCCTTAGGTACCCTTGACTCGTCGACCGCTTTCGCAGTGTCCGGCGCCGAACGGCCGGACTATTCGTACGGGTCCCGGCAGCGTTATTAATCGCTGGACTTTAGGTTCGTGCGCAACGGGAGCCTCAAGAAGACGGGCTTGGGGCTGCTCCTCTCAGTCGCTCTGTCAGGTGCGCGCTAAGGTGTTCGAGCGATGAGAAAATGACATAGCATTGGTCATTGACAACTAATCCCAGCGGCTTTCATACTCATCGGATTAATCGAAAAGCCAGAGTTCATCCCAGCTGGCGCGTCAGATCCTACGGCTTTTGTTGTGCGTTGCAGCGGAGGCTACACTTTCACTCCTGGGCGTTTCACCTCAAAGCTGGCACGCCATTCCCATAGCATCACGACCACATGCCAATCAAAAAGTCAGATCTCTATTCCAAACTTTGGGCCTCATGCGACGAACTGCGCGGCGGTATGGACGCCAGCCAGTACAAGGACTACGTGCTGGTCCTGCTGTTCATTAAGTACATTAGCGACAAATACGCCGGCCAGCCGTTCGCGCCCATCCAAATTCCCGAAGGAGCTAGCTTTGCCGACATGGTTGCGCTCAAGGGCAAGAGCGACATCGGCGACCAGATCAACAAAAACATTATTCGCCCGCTGGAAGAGGCTAACCACCTGCGCATCAAGGCCGACTTCAACGAGGACTCCCTGCTGGGCCAGGGCAAGGAAAAGGTCGACAAGCTGACCAACCTGATCGGCATCTTCGAGTCCAAGGACCTGGACTTCAGCCGCCATCGCGCTGACGGCGACGACATCCTGGGCGATGCCTACGAGTACCTGATGCGCCACTTCGCCACCGAGAGCGGCAAGAGCAAGGGCCAGTTCTACACGCCGGCCGAGGTAAGCCGAGTGATGGCCCAAGTGCTGGGCATCGCAAAGGCCAAAACTACGCCCAACACCACGGTGTACGACCCGACCTGCGGCTCGGGCTCGCTGCTACTGAAGGTGGCTGAGGCCGCTCCCACACCGGTCAGCGTGTATGGCCAGGAGAAGGAAGAAGTCACTAGCGGCCTGGCTCGCATGAATATGATCCTGCACCACAATCCCGGTGCGGTGATCGAGCAGGGGAATACTCTGGCCGACCCCAAGTTCCTCGAAGGCGACCAGCTCAAGACCTTCGACTACGTGGTGGCCAATCCGCCGTTCTCCGACAAACGCTGGAGCAACGGCCTGGTCGGCGACCCGTACCAGCGTTTCGACGGCTTCGGTACACCGCCCGACAAGCAGGGTGACTATGCCTACCTGCTGCACATCATCCGCTCGCTCAAGAGCACTGGCCGGGCAGCCTGCATCCTGCCGCATGGCGTACTGTTCCGCGGTAATGCCGAGGCCGAGATTCGTAAAAGCCTAGTGCGGCGAGGACTGATCGAAGCCATCATTGGCCTGCCGGCCAACCTGTTCTACGGCACCGGTATCCCGGCCTGCATCATCGTCATCGACAAGACTCTCGCTGCCACTCGCAGGGGCATCTTCATGATCGACGCCGCTCAGGGTTATATGAAGGATGGACCGAAGAACCGGCTGCGTGAGCGCGACATCCACCGCATAGTCGACATCTTCGACACGCTGGACGAGAGCGACCCGCGCTACGCCCGCATGGTGGGCCTGGACGAGATCGAGAAGAATGGCTTCAACCTCAACCTGCTACGCTACATCGACAGCAGCACGCCCGAAGACCAGCAGGATATCGACGCTCACCTCAACGGCGGTATCCCAGAAAACGATGTGCTCGCGCTGAGCCGCTACTGGGCGGTTTGTCCGGCCCTGAAGGACACCCTGTTCAAGCCGCGCCGGCCCAGCTACCTTGACTTGACGCCCGCACCCTCTGCCATCAAGGGTGTTATCCATGCCCACACCGAGTTCCAAGCCTTCATCCAGGCCATGAACGGCCACTTCGAGGTCTGGCAGGCGCCGGTGGCGCAGCGGCTTAAGACGCTGGCGCCGGGCTTCCAGCCTAAGGCACTGATCCACGAACTGGCCGAAGGCCTGCTGGCCCACTACGAGCACCAACCCACCGCCGAGAAGCTGATCGACCCCTACGCCGTCTACCAGCACCTGATGGACTACTGGGCCGGGACCATGCAGGACGACGCCTATCTGATTGCTGAAGATGGCTGGATCGCACAGCCCTACCGCGTGCTGGAGACCAAGAAGAACAAGGACGGCACTGCGGGCAAGACGGTGGACAAGGGCTGGGCCTGCGACCTGGTGCCTAAGACCCTGCTGGTGCAGCACCACTTTGCCTCCGAACAGGCCGAACTGGACCGGCTGAGTACCCAACTTGAGAGTGTTCAGGCTACGCAGACCGAGCTGGAGGAAGAGCACAGCGGTGAAGACGCCGTGTTCGGCGGCTTCGATAAGATCAACGACAAGGAAGTCAAGTCGCGCATCAAGGAGATCGGCACCGATGCCGACGCGGCCGATGAGCTGGCTGTGCTGAAGCAGTGGCTGGCCCTGTCAGAGGAGGCCGGTAGCTTGAAGAAGCGCATCAAAACGCTGGACGCTGAGCTGGACGCCAAGGCATTGGCGCGCTACCCCACGCTGACGCTCGACGAGATGAAGACGCTGGTGGTGAACCACAAGTGGATAGCCACGCTGGGCGCAGCGTTGCATGGCGAGCTGGACCGCGTGAGCCAAACACTGACCGGACGGGTGAAGGAGCTGGCCGAGCGGTATGGACGGACGATGCCGGAATTGGTGAAGCGGGTGGAGGACCTGGAGGCGCGGGTGGCGGGGCATTTGGTGAAGATGGGGTTCGCATGGAAGTGAGAGCGATTCCCACAGCCGACGCATTGCCCGAAGCGTGGTGTCGAGCCCGCGTGATCGAGATTGCAGCTAAGCGATCAAACGCAACAGTAGGCGGTCCATTTGGATCGGACCTTGTTGCCAAGGACTACGTCGACTCTGGCGTTCCTGTTATACGCGGCCAAAACATGGGAAAGCGCCATGTTTCAGGAGAGTTTGCGTTTGTCACCCCAGCCAAGGCGAAGGCGCTGCAAGCCAACCTGGCCAGGCCGTCTGACCTCGTGTTTACGCAGCGAGGGACGCTTGGCCAAGTGGCACTTGTGCCACCGGCTCCGTATGAGGAGTACTTGATTTCGCAGAGTCAGATGAAACTGACGATCGATATCGAGATGGCTGCTCCTGACTATGTCTATCAGTACTTTGCGAGTGAGCTTGGGCAGAAGCAGATTCTGGACAGCGCGATTCAGACCGGTGTGCCGCACACTAACCTTGGCATCCTACGCAACTACATCGTTCCAATGCCACAGCGACTGGAGGAGCAACTAGCTATCGCGGCTGCACTCACCGATACCGATACCCTGATCGACTCGCTTGAGCAACTGCTGACCAAGAAACGGCAGATCAAGCAAGGCGCTATGCAGGAGCTGCTCACCGGCAGGCGGCGGCTGCCTGGTTTCAGCGGGGATTGGTCGACCGCCAAGGTCGCCGATCTAGAAAGGATCGGGGTACTGGAGCTGTCGCGGGGCAAGGTGATCTCAAAGAAGAGTATCGCCAGCGACCCGGGCCAATACCCGATCTACTCATCCTCAGTCCACAACAACGGACTATTTGGCTGCTACGGTAGCTTCATGTTCGACGAGGAACTGATCACGTGGTCCGTCGATGGGGGCGGCGACTTCTTCTACCGGCCACGCCACAAATTTTCTGTAACCAACGTTTGTGGTTACATGCGCGTACGCAGGGAAATCAATTGCCAATTTCTCGCTATGCAACTACAACAACAACACTCAACCAAGAGTTTTGACTACCAGACGAAGGCGCACCCAAGCGTAGTGCGAGCGGAGTATTTAGTTCATTTGCCAGAATTGAGAGAGCAAGTTGCCGTTGCCGAAGCGCTGTCTGACATAGGCGAAGAACTTGCCACCCTCGAATCGCGCCTTACCAAAGCCCGCGCTCTCAAGCAAGCCATGGCCCAGGCCCTGCTGACCGGCTGCATCCGTCTTGTAGAGCCCGCTGCATGACCCGGCCCGCAAAAAACTACTACCGCGTAATGTTGGGCCGTCTAAGCGCCCACGCGGCCGAGTGCCGGGCCGGCGGCTTCATGGGGGCCGACTTTGGGATAGAGCAAGACCTCGACGGCCAGTTGTCCAAAGAATGGCCGCAGTTCAACGCCGCCATCGTCCCTGTGTTTCTGGCCAGCCACCCCGGCAAGAGCAAGATTGCCGCCGGCTTGGCCTGCGGCGCGTTATGGATGGTAGCCAAGGGCATTCAAGAGGGAGACATCGTGCTGTGCCCGGACGGCACTGGCCGCTACTACGTGGGCGAGGTGCAGGGCGGCTACCGCTACGCACCCGGCCAAGTGCTGCCGCACCGCCGTCGCGTGAATTGGCTGTCGCTCACCATCGCGCGGTCGGCCATGAGTGAGGCACTACGCAGCTCTACTGGATTCACAGGCACGGTGAGCACGATTACCGAGCACCACCAGGAGATCGAGCAGTTCCTGGCCACGCTGCCTGGCCAGGCCGCGCCCAACATCGTCGCCACCGACCCGGTGGTGGAAGACCCGGTGGCATTCGCGATGGAAAAGCATCTAGAAGACTTCCTGGTGAAGAACTGGGCACAGACCGAGCTGGCCCAGCACTTCAAGATCTATGAGGAAGACGGCGAACTGGTAGGCCAGCAGTACGGGACAGACGCCGGGCCGATCGACATCCTGGCGATCAGCCGCGATGGGCAGCGCCTGCTCGTGGTGGAGCTCAAGCGCGGCCGCGCGTCGGACGTGGTAGTGGGCCAGATCCTGCGCTACATGGGCTACGTGAAAGAGCAGATCGCCGAGCCGCACCAGACCGTCGAGGGAGCCATCATCGCGCTGGACGACGACCAGAAGCTGCGCTGGGCTTTGCTGCCGGTGCCCGGCGTCAGCTTCTACCGCTACCAGGTGAACTTCAAACTCATCAAGCACTAACTTCAGCCGCCAAGCGCTGCGCAGGGAGGAAAACGGATGAACGACGTCAGCAAACCAGAACGCGCCACCCAGGACCGGGTGATCGAGCTCTTCACGCAGAAGCTTGGCTACCGCTACCTGGGCAACTGGGCGGACCGCGCTGGCAACCATTGCATTGAGGAAGGGCTGCTGACGGCTCACCTGGAGGGCCAGGGCTACGGTCCCGCGCACATCAGCGCTGCCCTACACAAGCTGCGCTCGGAAGCCTTGCTGCACGGGCGTAAGCTGTGCGGCGCTAACCAAGCGGTTTACCAGCTGCTGCGCTACGGGGTGTCGGTGAAGGTGGCGGCCGGCGAGCCGAGCGAGACCTTGCATCTCGTGAACTGGGACAGGCCGGGCGACAACGACTTTGCCATCGCCGAGGAAGTGACGTTGAAGGGCGGGCACGAGCGCCGGCCTGACATCGTGCTGTACCTGAACGGCATTGCCGTCGGTGTGCTGGAGCTGAAGAACAGCCGGACGGGCCTGGGCGAAGGCATCCGGCAGTGCCTGTCGAACCAGCACCCGGAATTCAACGAATGGTTCTTCAGTACGGTACAGTTGGTCCTTGCCGGCAACGACTCGGAAGGCCTGCGCTACGGCACCATCGAGACGCAGGAAAAGTACTTCCTGACCTGGAAAGAAGACGAAACCGATAACGCCGGCTACAAGCTGGACAAGTACCTTGTCAAGCTGTGCGGCAAGGCCCGGCTGCTTGAGCTGGTCCACGACTTCGTGCTGTTCGACGGCGGAGTGAAGAAGCTGCCCCGCGTGCACCAGTACTTCGGCATCAAGGCAGCGCAAACGCATGTACAGCAGCGGTGCGGCGGCATCATCTGGCATACACAGGGCGCGGGCAAGAGCATCCTGATGGTGCTGCTGGCGCGCTGGATCCTGGAGAACAAGCCAGCGGCGCGGGTGGCCATCATCACCGACCGCGATGAGCTGGACCGCCAGATCGAGCGCGTCTTCAAGGATGCGGGCGAAACCATCCACCGCAGCCGGAGCGGCCGCGACCTGATGGCGCAGTTGGCGCAGCCTAACCCGCGCTTGCTGTGCTCGCTGGTGCACAAGTTCGGACGGCGCGATGTGGACGACTTCGAGGCCTTCCTGCGCGACCTGGCCGCGCAACCCAGCCAGACCGAGGGCGAGATCTACGTGTTCGTGGACGAGTGCCACCGCACCCAAGGCGGCAAGCTGCACCGGCTGATGAAAGCCATGATGCCGAATGCGGTATTCATCGGCTTCACCGGCACGCCCCTTCTCAAGAGCGATGCGCAGACCAGCCTGGAGGTGTTCGGCGGCTACATCCACACCTACAAATTCGCCGAAGCCGTGGAAGACGGCGTGGTGCTGGACCTAGTCTACGAGGCGCGGGACATCGACCAGAAGCTGGGCAGCAGCGAACAGATCGACCAGTGGTTCGAGGCCAAGACCAAGGGCTTGAACGAGTGGCAGAAGGACGAGCTGAAGAAGCAGTGGGGCACGATGCAGAACGTGCTTAGTTCGCGCGCGCGCATGGACCGGGTGGTGGCCGACATCGTGTTCGACTTTGCCGTGAAGCCGCGGTTGTCCAGCGAGCGCGGCAACGCTATCCTGGTGGCGTCCAGCATCTATGAGGCCTGCAAATACTTCGCGCTGTTCGGCAAGACGGTGTTCAAGGGGCGCTGCGCGGTGGTCACGTCCTACAATCCACAGGCCTCTGACGTTAGCAAGGAAGAGACCGGGGCCAACACCGAAAGTGACAAGCAGTTCATCTACAACACCTATACTGAGCTGTTGAAGGACGTGGTGGCCGAGCCCGGCAAGACCAGGACCGAGACCTACGAGCAGCAGGTGAAGGAGCGGTTCATCAAGGCGCCCGCGCAGATGAAGCTGCTGATTGTGGTGGACAAGCTGCTGACGGGCTTCGACGCACCGCCCTGCACCTATCTCTACATCGACAAATCGATGCAGGACCATGGCCTTTTCCAGGCCATCTGCCGCACCAACCGACTGGATGGCGACGACAAGGACTTCGGCTACATCGTCGACTACAAGGACCTCTTCAAGAAGGTAGAGAAGGCGATCGCCGTCTATACCGCCGAGCTGGACCACAGCGCAGGTGAGACTAGTTCGGAAGTTTTGGTCAAGGACCGGCTAGAGGCTGGCCGTGAGCGCCTGGACGATGCCGTGGAGGCCTTGGCCCTGCTGTGCGAACCCGTGGAGCCGCCCAAGGGCGACTTGGAGCACATCCACTATTTCTGTGGCAACACCGAAATTGCTGACGACCTGAAGGCGCGCGAGCCGTACCGCGTTGGGCTTTACAAGGCCGTGGTGGCGCTAGTGCGTGCCTACGCCAACCTGGCCGACGAACTGGAAGCAGCCGGTTACACGCCCGAGCAGATCGAACACCTCAAGGGCCTGCAAAAACACTACCTGAACCTGCGCGAGATCATCCGCAAGGCGGCCGGTGAGACCTTGGATCTGAAGCCTTACGAGGCCGACATGCGCCACCTCATCGATACCTACATCGAGGCGCAGGCGCCCCGCAAGATCTCCCCCTTCGACGGCATCGGCCTGCTGGACCTGATTGTCAAGACCGGCATCGCCGACGCAATTGCCGAGCGACTGGCTGACATGAAGGGCAACAAGGAGTCCATCGCCGAGACAATCGAGAATAATGTCCGCAGCAAGATCCTGAAAGAGCAGCTGACCGATCCGGCTTACTTCGCCAAGATGTCGGCGCTGCTGGACGAGATCATCCGTCTACGCAAAGAAAAGGCCATCGAGTACGAAGACTACCTGGCCCGCATCGCCGAGGTGGCTAAGAAGGTAAGCGCCGGCAAGGCCGATGACACACCAATGCAGTTGAAGACTTCTGGCCAACTGGCTCTGTACAACAACCTGAAGGATCATGTAGCCACCGACGCCGTTCAGGAGCCCGAGACACCTTACGCCGGCAAGACCATTGCACTGGACACGGCACTGAAACTGGACGCAGTCATCAAGGCCAAGCGACCGGACGGCTGGCGTGGTGTGGTGGCCAAGGAGCAGATGGTCAAGCAGGCGATGTTCGAGGTGCTGAAGGATATCAAGGAAGTCAACCGCCTCTTCCCCATCGTCGTCGCACAAAAGGAATATTGATGCGGGACATGCTGGACTTGGGCGAGTTGCACGCCGAGGTGATTCGCAAGGCGATCAAGCACGTGCATTTGAGTGTGCTTCCGCCAGCGGGCAAGGTGCGTATCGCCGCTCCTCAGAGCATGCCGTTGGAGACCATTCGCCTGTTCGTCATCTCGAAGCTGCCTTGGATTCGCTCGCAACAGCGCAAGTTACAGGCGCAAGAACGCGAAACGCCTCGCGAGTTCCTGAACAAGGAAAGCCACTACCTGTGGGGCAAGCGCTATCTGCTGGAGCTCAGCTTTGCCGACGCGGCACCAACCGTGAGCCTCACGCCGCGCAAGCTGAAGCTGCAAGTGCGCCCAGGTGCAAATGCAGCACAGTGCGAGGAGGTGCTTGATGCTTGGTATCGGCAACAGATTCGGGATGCAATGCCGGCGCTACTGGCCAAATGGGAGCCACTGCTCGGAGTAAAGACCTCTCGGGTATTCGTACAGCGCATGAAGACCAAATGGGGAAGCTGTACACCTGAGGCCGGGTATATTCGGCTCAACACTGATCTGGCTAAAAAGCCGCCGGAATGCTTGGAATATATCGTAGTCCATGAGTTGGTGCACCTGCTCGAGCCGACGCACAACGAGAGGTTCTCGGCGCTGATGGACCTATATCTACCGCACTGGTATCACTTGAGAGCCCAACTCAACAGGCTGCCAGTTAGGCACGAAGAGTGGCAGTACTAGTTCAAGCACTCTAGGCAACAGCGGTCGGATGCCTGCGTCACGGTCGCGTCACCTCCCTCCCAAACATGCATACACGATTGCATGGCATGACTAACCCAGCATTCATCTTTTCAAGCGCCGGACCCCACTGCGCCGGACCCCACTATTCTGCTTGATCTCTCTTGCCTTCCCGTCTAAGTTGGAGCAATGGCCGCGTGCACCGGCGCTAGGCAGGACTGGAAGTGCACTGCCCCGCCTGGCAGCAACAATGGGAGAAACCACATGAGCCGGCGCTACGAGCTTTTCAGGTCGCTATTCGACTTAGGGCATAATCCGTTCTCAAAACAAGCGATCGCAACGTCAGGCGTAGCGTCTCCGTTTTACAAAGGACTGTACCCCGGCATCGAACGTAAGATGGCTAATGCCTTCCTCGGCGCCACCAAGCCGCCACCAGTTGCGCTGTTGTCGTCGATGGGCGAAGGCGTGGGGCCTCGTGGCTTCGGTAAGACTAGTTATCTGCTTTGGTTCGCCAACGAGATTAACCGGGATTTGGGGCGACGCAGCTTGGCGCTGGCCGGAGCGCACAACACCAATTCTGGTGCGCTGGCCGTCTACGCCAGCTTCGATACCGTCGCGCCGCCCTCGCTGAGTCACTTGCTGTTCGATGTCGTGCGCAGCGCACTCGAGACGGCGCTGTCTTCGGCAGTCGTCGACGAGCGGCACGCAGTCCAGGCTACCGCTACCCGGCTAATCACCAACAGCCAGCAATCTTGGTCGCCGTGGCTGCTGTACTGGCTCAGCCATGGCACCCCGAAGCAGATCGCGCGGCTTCTCGACGACACGGCCATATTTCGTGCTTGGCACCGGGCGCGTTGGGGCCGCGAGCTATTCCGTACGCTGGTGGCATTCGTGCGCACCCTCGGTGTGGATCGCATCGTCGTACTCGTTGACCAAGTTGAAGATTTCGCCAACTGGGACACGCCCACCTACAAGCTACGCCGAGATTTCGAGCGCTTGTCTGCGCTGTTGGCCTGCGATTCGGTACTGCACGCCCACGTGACATTCGTGCTCACTTTGCATCCTGCCAGCGCGCGCGTGCTTGCACATTATTGGCCGGACGCGCTGGCCCCCGCACGGTCAAGGCAGGCTGAACCAAACATGGTAGTGCTCGATGCGCCGCCGCTGGCTGGCATGATCGGCATGGTCAAAGCCTACCTCAACACTGCACGGGTTCGATACATCGACGACCAGCTACGACCGTTCACCGAGGGTGCTCTGCGCGCCGTGTACGCGCTATCCGGCGGCCGTCCCGGGCGTTGTATTCCGCTATTGAGTGCGCTGCTTGATAGCGCCGCCGACCAGAACGTGGGGCGAATCGACGCAGCAGCGGTGGCACAGTGGATCGGTAACGATGAGTAGTCAGGAGGCGGCGATGAGTAAGCGTCAACCGGACAGTATTCCACGGATCGACTGCGTCGACTACTTGTACGAAACGCTCGGTTGGATCAGCGACGGCGCCACGTTCGACGAAATTCGAGAGGGACTAATTGTGTACCGTCACGACCTGGACCGCGCCACCCGGATCGACACCCGTAACGGCACACCCGCGGGACGACGTTTGGTGAAACATTCTGACGCTCAGGCCTGCTGGTCCAACGCTCGCGCCTCAGTCCGCGAGCTGATGCACTTGGGCCTTGTCGAACATGCCCCCGTCCCAACCCGCAAGGAGAATCTGGACGCACACCGCGACAGACAGTACAACGTGACCTGCGAAGGTGCGCAGTTCGTCGCCCTGATGCCTGACGTCTGGCGCTTTAAGGACCACTTTGCGCAAACGCTCTTGCTAGCGCATCCGGTACTGCGCCATCTGATGTCCGAGCTGGCGCAGGGCGAACTGTTCATTCCTCGACTGCACACGGGTGAGTTGCGCGATTGTCTCCAGCACTGGCCCGAGCTTCCTCCATTATTACCTTTGGTGCAGCAGGTATGCCGGCACGTAAGCACCACGAGCGGCCCAGCCATTCCTGCTGAACGGCTTCTCGAAGTGTTCGAGCCAGGCGTCAAACGGGTGTGGGCGAAGCCCGACCCGACGCAAAAGAGTCGTGACTTCAATAAATCGCTGGTCAAGATGATTAACGACCAACTGCTGAGGGCGATGGCGGCACTACGCCAAGTCCCACTCGATGTGATCAGTCTGCGCAGCGCGATAGGGCTGCTAAATGGCGTGTACGCCATTGACAGCAGCCATACGCTGGCCGGGCGGACCGGATGGACAATCTGGGCCACGATCGAGGTGTCCGTGGACGAGGATAAGGGCGAAGGCCAGTCACCGGCACAGCGCAGCCTTGCCGAGCCAATCTGGTTTACCCGTAGGAGCGTGCCCGAGTCCGCACTACTAGACCAAATCGTCGATACAGTCCTGACCAAATCCAGCAAGGAAGGCGGATTTGCCCTCATCCATGAAGTCCGCTCGCTGGTCTGTCACCGGCATCGGATCCACTCACGCTCGTTCAATGAACTGCTGAAAAAGATGCATTACGGCGAGATTAAGCATCCAGCATACCGCCTATTTCTCGACCGTGGCGGCTCTACTAACCTGCCGCAGTCCGAAATTCCATTTGTCATCGACGACCGCGACTATTACCTCTTGAAGTTCATCCCGATTAAGGAGGCCAATTATGCCCCGCATTTACAAGTTTATTCATGACGAGTATCGGTATAAGCAAAACCCTTACCCCAGCGGAGCAGTGGCGCAACCCGGCAGCGGTGACCGGCGTGAGAACGGCGAATTTTTCAATAAGAATGTCGATCCAGACAAGTATAAAGAGGCGGTCGAAAAATTTGTGGTCCGCCCACTTGACTCAGCAAGCAAGATGCACCTGCTGTGGTCCCTCGGCGAGCGCGATGGTGCACGCGGCTTTGGCAAGACGGTACTGCTGCGTTACCTTGAGCATGAGATTAACTCCGATCTAGGCCGCAGCCTCCTGACCTCCAATGGGTTCGAGCAGCATGAAGTTGCAGATACCCCAATTATCGCGGCCTACGGCTCCTTCGACACCAACTCCGAGAAAACGCTGAGTGCGGTCTGTCTGCAGCAGGCAATCGCGTTGTTGGACGAGCACCTGGGCAAATCAGTGCTGGAGAGGGTACGCGCCGAAGCGCTGCTTCGCCTGCCGGATGTGGGTGACGATGCGGACGTCCAAGCTGACGAGCTGCAGATGCTGGTCGAAGACACCTATCTCTCGATCCGTGGAAAAACGCTCGGCTATCCGGTTCGGCAGGTGGTCCACATGTTCGCCGAGGCGGATTGGCGCTCGCTGAGGGCCTACCTGCGCAGCGCTAAGGCCAACGAAGGCTTCAATCTGCTGAACACCATGTTCGTCATCGCCCGGGCTGCCGGAGTCAAACGCGTATACCTGCTGACAGACCAGGTCGAGGACTTCGCCAACGCGAAGACAGCCAGAAAGCTGCGCCATCTGGAGATTGAGCGCTTGCGTGACGTTGCCATAGAGTCCCAGCCGTTCGGGGAAATGTCGTCTTACGTGTTCACTATGCACCCCGAAGCCGCACGCCAGATCGAGCCATATTGGTCGGAGGCGCGGCTGCAGCCCGAGCTAGACCCAATGATCAAACGAGCACGAAGCACCGCGGTGATCATGCGCCCCGTCACCTCACGCACGCAGGCGCAGCAGCTCTACCTCAACTACAGCAATGCCGCACGTATCCCGGGCGAGGACATTGACTTGCTGCATCCGCTCGACGAAACCGCACTCGATGTGCTGATTGAGCTCGGCGAAGGTCGGGCCGGCGAGATGCTCAAGTTTGCGCACCGCCTGATCGAGGAAGGCGCTCAAGACGGCCTCAGCTTGATCACGGAGTCCGAGGCACGCGACATCTTGGATGACATCCGCCCGGCCGACGAGAAAAAGCCGGTGCGCCGCGCGCGCGGTATCGGTTTAGTGCATTAGGTGGCGCAATGCATCGGCACCTGGCCGCGCTGCTACGCGACGCACACTTCCTGCTCAAGGACAGTGCACGAGAACGCGGCGCGCCCGCCGGTGCCGCACTCGAACTTGATATCGAGCGTCTGGCCCACCGGCACTACCTCTCGACCGAAAGGCGCAGTCGCCGCGGCGCTCTCGGAAGGTCTTACTATAGTGGCCTGACACGCGAGACCGACCTGTTTGTGTACGCGCAATCGGAGTTCCTACAGGCCGAGGCCAAGGACTACGCGCGCTGTATCGGCGGGGTCGAGGTCACCGATCTATTCGGGCGGGCCATGGATCTCCACTTGGGGAAGCCACGCGAGCGCAATGATGGCAGGGTCTGGGAGCACCATGTCGCGCTAGTGGCAGCTGGCGGCGCTAACGAAACTGTACGCGGCGCCTGCCTGCGCTTCGGCATCATTCTTATCGAGCCGGGTCTCGCCCCACTCCCCGTACTAAACCTTTGGCTAGCCAATCGGGCAGGCCTGCTCACCACCGCTGGCTGCTCCGAGCTATTGCTGTATCTCGGCTGCCTGCCATTCAGCCAGCGGTTTGCGCACGAGCGTGGTTCACTGCGGATTAACCGCGGCCCATTGCACAGCGACAAGGAAGTACGCTCGCTGTTGCGGTTCCAAGCGCTTGCAACAAGGGCGATGACGGCAGAGCTGGCCGCGGCAGCCAGGCAGCAGCTAATGATATGAGCACATCCAAAATCGACATAGGAGCCGAGTTTTTCAACACAATAGACCCGAAGGAGACATTGCGTTGTTTTGACTGGCAGCTAATAAGAAGTCGTCTCTCGTACTTGTTGCAAGGTTTTGATCGTATCCAGCTTGTTCGCGTATCTGCGACCAGCGCGTTCGTGCATACCGGCCGACTAGTAGTCAGGCTGCCAACGGTATTGAAGATCCACCCAGGTCGTAATAGGCTCACCATTTTCCAGCGCGGGATGGAATGTGCAGCGGCTCAGCGCTGTCTTGGTAGCCAGGTCAAGCTCGCGAAACCCGCTCGAGCGCACCAGCTTGTAATCGAGCACCTTGCCTTCTGGGCTAACCAGGAACGACACGAGCACGGTGCCGCTTTGTTCCAGGTATCGTGATCTGGCCGGCCAAGTCGGTCTGCAATTGTTCAGGTCGGCGGAACCGCCATGCACGACCGTCGCAGGATCGGGCAGGCTCGCGAACTCTGGCGCGGACGTGGTCGCGCCCGCTGGGATAGGGTGTGTCATCGCGATCTTCTGGTAGATCTTCCCAGTGGCCTTGTTAAATACCCAGACCTCAGAAAGATCCATTACGAGGCTGTCGCCTGTCCACAGCACCTGGCGCGGATTACTGAACGTCGCTTCGCGTAGCTTGGCAAAATGCGTCAGGAACGGTCGATCCAACATGCCCACGTACAGCAATCCGAATTGACCTTTTGCGCTGCGAGCTTCGTCAGGTGACATCGTCAGCGACAGCGCAATCTTGCGACGCTCATCGCTGGAGCGGACGTTATGGAACGCCAGCGCACACACCGTCATCTCGACGTCGCTTCCTCTCACTGTGGCGCCAAAGGCGTTCGATGCCAGCATGCTCCGCTGCGACGCGACTTCTTCGTGCTCCAAACTGCCGGCAAAGAGGGATTCGCCAATACTTACCGGATCGTCGCCGAAGTCTCCTTCGATCGTCATCAAGGATTGGTCCGCGTCGTATTTCGTGCTCAACGTTGGGAACGGCTCGACGAACGCAAGCGGGTCAGCCATTGTTCTCGTGCCGTCCAGACGCAGTCGCCCGATTGCTGTGATCCGACTGTCATAGGCGGCCGACGTTTCGAACTCGCTTTTTTCCGGCTTGAGCGATTTCACCCTGCGTACGATTGCGCGGCAGTCGGCGCCCCGGTAATGCGCCGGCAGCTTGTCCAGCAGCGGCGAGAACGCAGCGCTGGAACTTGCGCTCGCCGTGTTCGACGCTGCGTGGGTAACGCGCGACGAGGTGGTCGCTTCGGCTGTTGGGCTGTGAATGGCAATGGCTGCAGCCAGCGCTGCAAGGGAGGATTTGACGATAGTGGTTTGTATGGTGTTTAAACTGATTGGCATGACCCAGCCACGCTCCGGTCGGGGTGGCACCTGCGGTCTGGTCGCTACGGTCTTGCTTATTCGGTCAACATCACTTCGGTCGGCTCGCCGTCCTGGAGCGTGACGGGCTTCCAGATCCACCCGCCCTGTACCTCAGGGTGCCCGCCATAGCCTGTCGCCGCTTCCCACGTGATGCGCGTGTACACGTAATACCGGCCGCTCGGTACGTTCTTGAATTTGAAATTCCCGCCTGCGTCGGCGGTAGTCATGCGCTCGTATGGCGAAAGCAGCGTGTCGTGCAACGTCCACTTGCCCATTCGACCCGGGGTAGCGATGGTCGAGGTGGCGTAGGAAGTGACAGGGCTGAGGTAAACCGTGCTGCCGGCCGCGGTCTTGACGTCGCCGCCGCGTGTCTTGAGAAAGGCCTGTCCGGTCAGGGAGGCGGTGCCGGCTTTCGGCAAGGCAGCGTATTCCGCCGCCGGGAACGGAGGGCGTTCCTGTCCCGCCGGGATCGCTCCGGTCGAGCGTTCCAGCACTAAGGCTGGCGCATTGCCGGTTGCGCAACCGGAGACGCTGCTTGCGAGAAGGGCAGCCCAGAAAACTCGTTTCATGTAGTGTTTCTTAAAGTTGAACTTACTGGTGTTTGTGCCCCGACCGGGCATTCGTCTCCGAAAGCAGCTCAGATCGGCATGCCCGGCAGGGCCACTGTGGCACCGGACGAAGCCGGCCCGTGAACGCGCTTTACGGCTTGCGACTGCAAGCGAAGCGCGCTAGGTCGCTCTTGCTCGAGCCATCTAACACGTCTGTCCAACGCCCGTTCACCGCCTTCAGCTTGTCAGGGCCTGCTTCGCCGTAGCCCATGTCGCGATACTGCATCGTCTTGCAGTTGATTTCCGTCTTCGAATAGCCGGTCTCATTGACGCCGACCCGCTTATGGACGGTCGTCGTGATCCCGTTTTTCGTGTTTGAATCCAGAAGGAAGTATTTCCCCTTGTCGGGCGCCGTCCGCGGGATCTGAACTTCTGCGGCGTTCGCCTGGATGCCTGCGAGCGTTGTGCCGACCAGTAGCGACCAACGGATGGCCTTTTGTACTTTCATGTGGTATCTCCTGCTGATGAATAGCTTGCGCCCCCGACCAGGTTTAACAGCGCGCAGATGCTGTCGTACGTGACCAAGGATGCCTGTGTGTTTCGAAATTTTTACTTGCACTCTGCGACCAAGTGGCGCCGTGCCATCGGACCGTAGGCGGTCGGTGTGCTACTCTCGTTACGGTCGACGATGCCGTACTCCCCGTCACAGGCATTGGTCGCGGTCTATTGAGCAATTTAAGATTTTTTTTACGGCTCTAGCCCTACAATCAGGCTCGATCCAACACTGCCACTATGCATGTGCAGTCCACCGATAGTGGTCCGTGGCATAGCGTTCGATCCGTCCTCATAGTTCTTGCTGCCTACCTTCTTGATGTACTTGATCACGTCGTCGGCCTTGGTGGTTGGACTGGCCGCGTGCAGGAACTCGGTCAAGAAGCTTTCCTTCGTCTTGGTCATGCGTGCAGGCTTCAGGTTTGATGTGCCTATCCAGGACACAGAGGCCGAATTTGTACCGGCTTTGCCTTCGGTGATCTCGATGCCGATTGATTGGCCGGGGTTCTCGGTGTCGTCAATCAGGTAAGAGTTGTTGGTGTCACCGTTCGTGATCTTCCAACTTTCCTTCTTCGGCTTGTACTTGCGGTAGAAATCCGTCGCTTCAAATGCCTTCGGACTGGTGAGAGCAGTGCCCTTGGCTGCGGCAGTGTTACCGGGGCCGGAACTGCCGCCAGAATCGATCCGAATGACTGTGTACGGGCCTTCAGCGCCTGTACGGGCGAAGACCAGTACAAAGGCTTTACCATCTACCTTGTAATGCTTGGTGAGCTTCAGGCCGTTGGCCGTCTTCTCTATGTCTTGACTCACCATGTCTTCCTTTTTCAGCGTAGCAAACACGTTGTCGGCAGTGTCGCCAACAGAGATCTTATGACCTCGGGCGATCACGCTTGAAGTGTCGGCACCGTGTACGAACGAAGCTGCTCCAAAGGTGAGGGCGGCAAGGTAGTGCTTAGGTTTCATAATGGTGGCCTTAGGAGAGTTCGTTCTTGAGGTTCGCTACACACTGCTCGGAAAAGTCGCGGTTGTTAGAGCCACACGCCTACACCGCCATGATGCGAACACGTCCCGCGGCGATGCTGGCTGAACGAGTAGCTACCATCCCGACACTTCGCACTAGCACCGGTCGGCAGCTGATCATACGTCGATTTCGCTGGTGAGTGGACTTGATGTCCATCCTCGGCTTTGTAGTGGCGATGCGTCTGCAGCTCGGCTTCGTTAGGCTCGGCGGCCTGCGCTAAGCAGAGCCGTTCGCGCTGGATTCGCTCAAATGCCCACGCACGCGTTGTCCCTCGCGGAAGTTCGACGGGCTTTTGCATGTCCCGGGCGGCCTGCTCACGGCAGGCCAGCTCGCGCATCTTCTGTGAGACTGCTGGGGTGTAATGGGATTGCTCAGGCGGCGTAGGATTTTGCGCACGCTGGGCCTGGGCTGAGAGTCCTGCAATCCCGAGCACTAACCCGAGCAGGACTGCCTTCATGTGCGTTCGTTTGGCCAGCGGCTGAATGCAAAAACCCACAGCATGATGAAGTTCAGCACCGGAATAAAGCTGAGGAAGCTCCAGGCTCCAGAATATCCAGCCTTACTAATGATCCGCCACACAGGGACGATGTAGGTAGAAAAAACGAAAAGAATGATCAGCCAGTGCCAGATGCTCATCGAGCCCATATTATTCCCTAGGTGTTGTAGTAGCGACTGCTATTGCAGAGAGGAATGATACGCTGCCAAGCTTGCAAAAAAACTCACTAATTATCACTGACTGCTTTTGGCCTTGGATTCAACGCGCCCAGCAGTCTTTTCGTAAGCCTCCACCATGCGCCGATAGCCGATAAGCACATGCTGAAGAGCCAGCACCAGACGATTCGTCGCTAGGCCGACGCGGCCAACACACTGCCAGCCGGCCATAGCTGTTAGACCTAAAAACCGCTACTCAATAGGCCGAGAAAACGGCACATTGTCTAAGTTAGGTGTGGTGTTGCATTTATACGCCATCATAAAATTTAGAGCGATAATTCCTGTTATTGCTAAAAATATATAATAAAATTTAATATACGATTGATCATAATTCGCGCCTACGAATATGTGATTTTTTGTGAGAATTGCGCACGCTTGCCGTCGAGCCTACCCATTTCCATTACTCTTTCGCACCGTGAAAAACTTCACCACATCCTTTGTTGTTACTGCTATTTGCCTAGCTTGTGCGGCAGCGTGGGGTTTTGCACATTCTGGGCTAGCCGGCGCCGCAGCCGCCATTTATGTTGCCGCTGTACTCGGCATAATGGAAGTGTCTCTGTCATTTGACAATGCGGTTGTGAATGCCTCAGTGCTGCGTACTTGGAACGTCTTCTGGCAGCGGTTATTCCTTAGCCTTGGCGTAATAATTGCCGTATTTGGCATGCGCCTTCTTTTCCCTTTAGTGATCGTTGCTACTGCTGGACACTTAAACATTGCAGAGGTTTGGGCGATGGCTCTGCACCAGCCCGATCAGTATTCAGCGCAGCTGGCCACTCACCACCCTCAAATTGCGGCCTTTGGCGGCGCATTCCTGTTACTCGTGTTCTTGAATTTCGCCATTGATGACGAAAAAGATGTGCATTGGCTCGGCCACATTGAGCGCCCCCTGAGCGCACTTGGCAGCATCGGTGGTGTGCCGGTCTTGGTGGCTTTGGTGGCTGTTGTGGCCGCCAGCGCGATGGTCGAGCCTGACCAAAGCGAATCGGTGATGGCCGCTGGCATCTGGGGGGTCATTGTTTATGTTGCGGTCGGCGTCCTGGGTGGCTTGCTTGAAAACGATGATTCTGAAGAAGGTGAGTCCAGCGCCGGGAGTGCCGTTGCGCTCGTTAAACAAGGCAGCATCGGCGCCTTCCTTTACATTGAAGTACTCGACGCGTCGTTTTCGTTCGACGGCGTGATCGGGGCATTCGCGATCACCAATGACATTGTCCTGATCATGCTCGGCCTGGCGATCGGCGCGACGTTCGTGCGCTCACTGACCGTATACCTGGTCCGTCAAGGCACGCTCGAAGAGTTCGTCTATCTCGAACATGGCGCTCATTATGCTATCGGGTTGCTAGCCGTAATCATGCTGGTCAGCGCGCGTTATCACATTCCCGACCTGTTCACTGGACTCATCGGCATCGCTTTTGTCGGCGCAGCACTGTGGGCATCGATCGTCCATAAACGACAGGAAGCGGCAGCGGCCCTTCCAAGCTGACCCGACGGTACCGCGCAACGTCGATCGTCAAACTTATCTTATGCAGTGTGTAACTCATGGCCGTAAACCTATCCCCTCCGAACGATCCTGCCAAAGCGCAAGAGACCTTGGCTGCGCTCAGCGCCTATATCGCGGCACGCGTCTTTGACGACTATTGCTCAGTAGATGAGTACCGTGCCTTTGTGGCGCATGGCGTTGCCACGACCGGGCGAGACGTAACGACCGTCGAACACGCTGTGGACCTTGAGCTCGAGCGCATGGGGGCGGCCAACGAGTTGAGACTACTTGGCGAGCTTGATAGTGCACTACACCGCTTCACGGCTAGTGACCGGAAACTCGATGCGAAAGAAAAAGACGATGCTGTGCAACTGGTTTGCAAGTCGCGTCCAGGCTTTCGCCATGGACTTCGGTATGAGGTTGCACAGGCAGCGATTTTGGCTTATTGCCGCGCCCACAACGTAAAACAAAAAGTTGGGCTGTTTTCTTGGGCCGTGCCTTAACCCTAACTTTGCACTCACTACCACCGCTAATAAGGAATCATATGAACGACACTGAACAGGCTTGGCTCGAAAATCGCATCGCCGCCTCGGTTGCAGACGACTTTTATTTGGATCGCGACGAAGAGAAAGGCATCAAAGAAGAGGCGGCAGCGCGCGGCTTCGCGGTGGCTGAAATCGAATTGACTTTGCGCAAAGTGCTTGATCAGTACGGTGCTGTCTCGGAACGGCAACTAGTTGCCACACTCGATAAATGGCTACACCAATCCACTGATAACGACAAAGAACTCGACAAGAAAGAAGAAAAAGATTGCCTTGATCAGGTGGTGATTGCTGCGCCGGGTAAGAAGGCGGGACTGGACCCGCGCGTGGCAGAGGATTACGTGTCCAGTTTCTGTAAAGCGAATGGTATTCGCCGTCACACCGACAGCAATAACAAGACGCCGTTGGCGGTAGTGAGCGTGGTGTTGTTGGCGTTGCTGGCAATTGGCGGAGGCTTCTGGTGGCTAAAAGCCGGGCCTGCAACTAAGCCCGGTGACACTGCCTTACGTACAGTGAGCGCCCCCACTGATGTGAAGCTGAGCGCCGATGATCGCGCTGAGATCGACGACCAACTCCGGCGTGCACGCTCGTATGCCGAGGCCGCGCAATTCACCGACCCGCCTGAAAAATCGGCCAAAGCCTGCCTCGACACGATCCACCGTGTCGACCCGGCCGGTACCTATCGTGGCGGCGAAGTCAAGGAGCTGGTGTCGAACATCGTCAGCCAATATATGACGCTGACTGATCATGCGGCTGCCAAAAAAGACACGGTCGCCGCCCGTAAATGGATTGACCGGGCTAAGCTGTTCAACGCGGAATCTGAAGTGATTCGCGAAAAAGAGCTCGCGCTTGGATTGGTTGCCAACAATGAGCGCACCAGCTCGCTTTCACCTGCCAAGTGAAGTGCATGGGCAGAAGCGGTAGTTGCTTCTTAAGGGTGTCCCGGCAATGAGCTCGCGCGTCTGGTGGTACACGGTCGTTGCGCTCGCCATTGCGCTAGCGACCGTGCTTCTGCTCACGCGCACAAGCGCAAGCGCCAGTGCGTCGGGCACCGCGGCGACGCAGCGTGGCTTGCTTCTGGCATCGCTGCGTAGCGAGCGCGATCGCCTCAGTGCGCTTGTTGCGGCCGGCTGCACCTCGGCCGACTTGCGTGCACACGGCACAGAATATAACGCCTACCGGGCAATTCCTCCGCAGAGCGGTACGCTGCCCGTTACGCCTACGGATGGACAGCCTCGTTCGCCAGAACAGCTGACCGCAATGCTTGATGCCGCAGTTGTGCTCATCATTAGTAAGAATGCCCATGGAAGCGGCTTCTTCGTGACACCCGAGCTGATCGTTACGAATAGTCACGTGGTTGAGAGCGCTGGCTCGGACGGTGTCTGGGTGACGAGTCGCACATTGGGTAAGGTGCTGCCGGCGCGCGTGGTGACAGCTACGCCAACGAGCAAGGTAGGTTCTCCCGACTTCGCCTTACTGCGTCTTTCAGCCCCTGTGGCCGCGATGCCGCTGGCTATTGCTGATGATGCCAGTCGGCTTGCGCCGGTTGTGGCAGCTGGTTATCCGGGTCTCGTGATGCGCACGGATCCGCGCCTGGCAAATTTGTTACAGGGACAGGGCGGAGAAGCGCCGGAGACAGTGCTGTCGCCTGGCGAAGTCAGCGTCACCCAGCCTCAAGACAACGGCGTCAAACTGGTGATTCATACGGCCGATATCTCGCCCGGCAATTCTGGTGGTCCGCTCGTGGACCGCTGCGCGCGTGTCGTTGGCGTCAACACCTTTGTGAGCAAGTCCAGCGAGTTTGCTGGACGCGTCCTCTACGCGCTGAGCGCGGCAGACCTAAGCACATTCTTGCGCGCCCACGGCGCACGCTTTACTGAAGCCAGCGAACATTGCTCTGCTGGAGCACTGCGATGAGAAAACTCCCCCTTGTGACAGCGCGCGCAGCGGTTGATATCCGAGGCGTGTATGGGCAGTCCGTGCTCGACCTTTATGGGCAGATGCGGCGCCTGCTGGTGCAACATACAGGCAATCGCACGGTAGGCGACGTATTCGCCGAGCCGCAGCTCAATCCTGTACGCGGCGAGATCGCGTGGTATACGGGGGCAGACGGGCCGATCGTGCCAGTCGCGCAATTGCCGCCCGATGCCAAGCAAGCCTTGTGGAGTCAGCTGGATCAGCTTCGTGCGCAAATCAAAAGTGTGGCGGAGCGCTATATCTCGAGCGGTGCGCAGACTGCAGGTACGCGTGCTGACACATTCCGCGCGATGCTTACCGTGACCGATCCGGCGCGTTGCCTGTTTTCTGTCGGCGGCCAGCCAGTTCTGGCGGAGTGGGGCTGCAGTCTTGTGACGGGCAACGAACGGTCCGTCGATCTGTGGACGATAGGATCGGCCCGTGCAGGAAGCGAACTGATGCAGCCCACGGAAGATGCGCCGCCGCCCGTGGTGGCAACCGAGCCCGCCGTCCCTTCCGCGGTTCCCGAACCGGCGCCTGAGCCGCAACACGTGACCGCCAGCGAGCCACTCCAGGTGCATCAAGACGAACCGATTGAACAAACCCAGCCCGAGACGAGCAAGGTGTTCGAAGCGGGGCCGCCGCGCAAGCCGACCGTACGTGTGACGCCACCGGTCTCACCCGTGGCTCCCCCAGTGAGGAGGCCGACTGCGGCAGATGGAGCGTACAAGGTGTCGGCCAGTCAGGACGTACGCTGGCACGGCCATTGGGATGGCGGTCTATGGAGCCTGCTGAGGTACCTGCTGCTACCCATACTTGCGCTACTGCTGATTGGTTTTTTGGTGCGGGCCTGCAGCACTGTGCCGGATAGCCTTGCCCTGTCTGGCGACAACGAAGAGCAGCAATTGCGCACCGAGATTGCGGCACTGCGAGATCAGGCTGGCCAGATTGCGGCGCATTGCGCGTCGACGGAAAACAAACAATGAAAAAACATCATTTACCGGAGTATCGCGGCAGCGTCGCGCTGATCCCGGGTGGCACACTTCAATTTCTGGACATTGGATTGAATCTGAAGGCCATCCCGAAGAGCCAGATCCAGTTTTGGGAGTACCACGACGGGGCGTCTGGCGATGAGCGGCGCTGGCATTTGATGTGCTTGAAAGAAGAAGATGGTCGCTACATCGACCTAGCGAGAGGTGTGCCGGCAACCGATCCACGCCCTGGGCAAGGCGGCAAATCAATCCAGCCGGCCTACGCAACCAGTGCAGAGAAGGCCGTTGAACCCTTCCTGAACCAATGGGTACCCCTGCCATTCTTCCGACGCGAAGTGATGGCAGGGGCCGAGACGCCGCACTTCCGCAACGGTCCGAGCAATTGGGTACGCGCTCGTCTTTGCACATGGGACGATCCCGAGGGGCGTTACACCCACCAGCTGACGATTGCCTTCGATACCAACCTGGAAGCTGCTCACGAGAGCAGCGATGAGCAGACGTATCCAGCGCCGCGCGAGCGCGACGTGCGCGACGGCGCCGAGTTTGCCTTGGTCGCTGATGTCAGCCAGAGTGCGTGGTTCCTGGCACAGGACTGGGTCCATGAATGGCTGCGCGACTTGCACTACGCGCTGCTACGGCGGCGTCGCCCCGGCAGACCGATACGCACTGAAGAGTTCGATTATCAGCTGGAACATCTCGCGCGCTACATCACCTTCGTCGATCTGTTGCACAACGCTGGCTCGATTCCCTCGGTGCGCCTGATTGACCCAGACCGCAACGAACCGATTGACGTTGACCTTGTGCTCGATATCGGAAATTCGCGTACTGCTGGCATGTTGCTCGAACGCCGTCCCGAACAAGGACTGGCACTGTCGAACAGTGCGGTGCTGGAGTTGCGCGACCTGTCTGATCCCCTGCAGCGCCATACGGAGCCGTTTGGCTCGAACCTGGCGTTCGTTAAGATGCGCTTTGGCGATCCGCATGGGCATGCGCGTGGCAGCGGGCGGCGCCGCGCCGCTTTCGAATGGCCGTCAATGGTACGGGTCGGGCCTGAGGCAGCGCGTGTCGCGTTGGGTTCGCGGCGTGACGAGGGCCAGACCACCATGTCGAGTCCCAAGCGCTATCTTTGGGACCGCGGCGCGCGTCTACAGGAGTGGCGTTACTGTCCCGACCCCGACGAGCCGAACGGGGAGGAACCCCCGGTGAACAGCGGCTTGCTGGCTGGCTTCGTGAATAACCAGGGCACCCCGCTGCATGTGCTAGAGGATCCGCGCGCGCAGCGCGATCCTTTGCTACGCGACCAGGAGCCCTATCCGGTTACCGAGCCCATGTTTTCGCGCAGTTCGCTGATGTGCTTTCTGCTCTGTGAAATCCTGGCGCACGCACTCGTGCAGATCAATTCGCCCGCCCAGCGCGCGATCAAGCAGAACAGCGACCTAGCACGTCGTCTGCGTACTGTGATTTTGACGGTGCCATCGGCGATGACGATCGCCGAGCGGCAGATTTTTGAGCGCTCAGCCAACTGGGCGGTGGGAACCTTGTGGCGCGCGCTCGGTTGGATCGACGAAGACGGCGGGCAAGACGTGCGCTTTGCGTACCAAGCGCCGCCTATAGTGCGCTGCCAATGGGACGAAGCCAGCACCACGCAGATGGTCTACGTGTATAACGAAGTCGCCGAAAAATATGCAGGTGACGCTAGCGCTTATTTCAGCGTGTTTGGCCAGCGCCGCGCCGCGCACGGTGAGCGGCCGTGCTTCCGTGTGGCCAGCATCGATATTGGCGGTGGTACCACTGACCTGATCGTGACAACCTACGTCGATAAGTCGGCCGGTGCAGCCGCGCTGCTGGAACCGGTTCAGGAATTTCGCGAAGGGTTTAATCTGGCCGGCGACAATATTTTAAAAGCAGTGATTGAGCGCCATGTGCTCGCGCCCCTGGAGGTGGCGCTGGCGGAGCGTGGGCTAGCCGATGCCGCGACCGTGTTAACGTCGCGCCTGTGCCGTGACTACGCTGGCCTGTCTGAACAGGACCGTAACCTGCGTAGCCAATTTGCCCAGCAGTACGCGGTTCCGATGGGTCTTGCGATCTTGCGCCAGGCCGAACAAACGTCATTGGCCGAGGCAGCAACGACGCCATTTACGCTTCGTTTTGCCGACGTGTTTGCCGGGAGTAGTCAGCCGCGCGCGGAAGTCTTGCGCTATCTGGACGAACCGATCATGCAGCATGGCCTACCCGGCTTTTCGCTGCGCGACTGGGAGAATCCAGTCAACTTGGCTGAGGTGGCGCGCACCATCGAAAACGTCGTAACGCCCGTGCTGCGCGATCTGTGCGAGGCCGTTGCGGCTTGGTCGTGTGACGTACTACTGCTGTCGGGACGGCCGTCGTGTCTGCCCGCCGTGAAGGCGGTGGTTCAGAGGCGCCCGCCATTGCCGGCTTCGCGCATAGTGCCGATGAACACTTATCAGGTCGAGCGTTGGTATCCGTTCTGGAGCCGGGGTGGCGTCATCGCCGACCCGAAGACGACCGGCGTGGTAGGAGCAATGCTGTGTGCACTGTCCGAAGGCGATCTCCTGAACTTCCACTGCAGGACATCGAGGCTCAAGCCAGTCTCGACCGTACGCCATGTCGGGCTCATGCAGAAAAGCGGGCAGATTTTGGCCGCCGATCGCTTTTTTTCGGGCATCGACTTAGACGCACAGGCCGATCAGGAGCAGGAACATACCTTCGACTTTGTTGGCCCGATCTTTATCGGCTTCCGACAGCTGCCTCTCGAGCGTTGGACGGCGACACCGTTTTATTACTTAAGCTTCGCTAGCCAAAGTGCGAAAGAGACGGCGATCCGTCATGGCGTACCTTACCGGGTCACACTCAGCTACCGGCGCAATCGGGCCGGCACCGTAGCCGAAGAAGATAACGCCACGTTTGATGAAGGCATGTTCAAGATCGAAGAGATCAGCGCCGCCGACGGCCATATGGTCCCGGCGCGCGACCTGGCACTACAACTGAAGACACTTAAAGACGAACACGGCCACTGGATCGATACCGGTCTGTTCGAGCGCCACTGACAGCGGGAGCACACTTGGAGCACAACGACAATCTCAAGGATGCCGCCGCCTCGGTGGCACGCGCCTGCCAGCAAGCGCTTACATGGTGCAGCGAGTCCGGCGACGACGCCGTCCGCGCTGACGCGATGCTGACGCGCGAACTACGCATGGCCGTGGTCAGCGCTGAACGGCTGCAATATGCCGCCGGCGCCAAAATGGCGGTCGGGGTGTTTGGCCCAAGCCAAGCCGGCAAATCCTATTTGATCTCGGCACTTGCACGCGATCGAGCCGGCAGCGTCTTGTCCTTATTTGGGGAGCGCCAAGAAGACTTCCTCGCCAAGATCAATCCAGAAGGCGGTAAGGAATCGACTGGCTTGGTAACGCGCTTTACTTACCAGCCTGGCGCATTGGGAACGCCAGCCTTTCCGGTGCAGGTGGGATTGCTGACCGAGATCGATGTCGTCAAGATTCTCGCCAACTCGTTCGCTGCCGATGTCCAACATCCAGACGACAGCGAACCTGAGCAGCATCAGGCCGAGATCGACCAGGCCATCGCTGCTGCTCGCGGTCACGTACGGGCTGGCGCTGGCATCGCGATTGAAGCGGTGTATGACCTGGAAGCGTACGTGAACGGCCATTTGGGCAGCAACACACGCATGAAGGCGCTGCGACGCTTTGGATTCTGGCAGCAAGCGATCGAGCTTGCGCCTGCCCTTGGACCGGAAGCGCGCGTCGCTTTGTTCTCGACCCTATGGGAACAACTGCCCAGCTATACGGATATCTACCGACGTTTGCAGGGCCGCTTGATGCAACTGGGCGGTGCGCGCTCGGCGTCGTGCGAACCGGCGGTGTTGTTCGATGTTCGCGGCGACAGCTGGCAACGCTCGACCCACAGCATTATCGATGTCGCGACCCTGAGCATGCTCGGGGAAGCCCCGGGCGATTTGGTGAACGTGGTCGGACCAAACGGCTCCGCGGTCCAGTTGGAGCGCGCTGAGCTCGCGGCGCTGGTGTCGGAACTTCGCATCAATCTGGCGCATTGTCCCCACCCGTTCTTCGCTCACACCGATCTACTGGACTTCCCTGGCGCGCGCTCGCGCCAGCCGCAACCGCGACAGCGCTTGGGTGAACGTGACATCCGCGCCGAGAATTTCCTTCGGGGTAAAGTGGCATACCTGTTCGAACGGTATGCCGAAGAGCGCGAACTCTCCGCGATGTTGCTTTGCGTCGGGCCGTCGAATCAGGAAGTGGTCGGCTTAGGTGAACTCATCGAGAACTGGATCGAATTGACTCATGGGGCCACTGCTGCAGATCGCAGCCAGGTACCTTCCACCCTGCTGTTCGTGCTGACGAAATTCGATACGGCCTTTGAGCAAAGCGCCGGCAAGGGCGTGGATGGCACGCGCTGGGCCACGCGACTCGAAGCCTCGCTCCTTAAACCTTTCGCGGCGCACGCACACCGGACCGACTGGGTAAAAAAATGGGATAACAGGGGGCAATTCAAGAACACCTTCTGGCTGCGCAACCCTAACTTCCGTCAAGACGCCTTGTTCGCCTATGGCGGCGCAGGGAACGCACAAGAAACCTCGGTGCGCCCTGATAAGCAAGAGTTCATCGCGACCTTGCGGGGTGCGTTCCTCGACAATCCGCTTGTGCACGAACATTTTGCCGAGCCAGCCGCCGCTTGGGACGAGGCCATGTTGCTCAACGATGGCGGCATTATGCGCATCGTGAAGGCGCTGGTCCCCATCTGCCATCCGCAAGTCAAAGCAAACCAGGTACGGCAGCAGTTGGCGCTGCTGGCGCGCAGAGTCGCCAATGCGTTGGGCCGCCATTACATCAGCGCTGACGTCAGCGAACTGCGTAGCGAAAAGGCTGCGCTGGCCAAAACCCTGCTGCTCGCGCTTGCCCCATTGCTCAAGCGCGAGCGTCTGGGCGAACTCATCTGCTCTCTTAAACTGGACGACGAGGCAGCGCGTGCTGCGTTCTATCAGTCCGAACAGGCTGCGATACCAGATCGGGCTATCGAAAAGGCGCAAGCGACACCCGAACCTGAAGAGCTCGATGCCGAAACAGCGGCAATGCTTGGGCTCACGCCGGTCGAGGCAGCGCCGCGCCCCGTCGTAGCAGAGCGCCATTTCGGGCATATTTTTGTTGAGACTGTCATTGCTGCGTGGCAGGCGGGGGTTGCTGATCTGACCCGGGCACCGCAAGTGCTGAACTACTACGGCGTCACGCCGCAGCATCTACTCGACATTGCGCGCGAGTTGGAAGTCTCTGCGCGCAAGACGGGCCTTGTGGACGAGCTTGCGGAAGACGTGCGTAAGAATCGCAGTTTCCGGGCCGAGACGGGGACGTGGCGCTGGCGCCAGATTGCCCCCGTAACCAATCGCTGGAACCATTTCGTTGACCTTGCCGGGCACTATCCATGCAATCCGAGCGGCGTTGGCATCGACACGTTGCTAGGGGCCCGCCAAGTCATTTTCGCGAGCCGTGAGACAGCCACGCCGATGGCTGCGTTAACTGAAACGTCGGCTGACTATGAAAAGACCTATCTGACCGATTGGCTGCAAGGCCTTCAGGCAACGATCCGCACCAACGCTGACTATCTGGCCGGCGTCTCAGGCAATGTCGAGGCTAATGCGCGCTTAGGTGACATCCTTAAGGCGCTGCGTGCGCACGCATAGCGAGGAACAGATGGCGATGTATAAGATTAGGTTGGCAGAGACCGGGTTTGGAGAACGAGGCGTCGGTCTCGTCGTTACGGGGCCGAACCTGGTCAATGGCGTGGTACGGGCATGCTTTAAGCGCTGGGGCTACCCCCGTCCTTATCTGCACTTGCACGACTGGGATGTCGCTGAGAACTGGATTGAACTGCAGGGCCATATGACTGGCCCAGATCAGCTCACTTTGCCGCTGCCGTCCGCGCTGGCCAGACATTTCGACGAAAATTGTAACTACCTGATCAAGCTCGATCCGCTGGGCGGCGGGTTAATCCAACAAGGTGTGCGCTGGTCCATGTCCAGCGGTGCACGTGCTCCCGTGAACAAGCCACCAGCTGCTATGGCGCCTGCAGCCGTGGAACGTGACCCCGGCATGTTGGAGGCCCGTGCCGATATGGCGTGGCAGACTGCGCAGGCACTTGATTCACGCGAGGCCTATGCGGCTTTCCTTGCTGCCCATCCGTCCAGTTCATATGCTGTTGAAGCCCGTTCTGCGCTAGCACGGCTGGCGCCCGCAGCGCGCTCGGTCGACTCTGAAGAGTTGGCTTGGCGCGCGGCATGCGATGCCGATAGCAAGGCAAGTTGGACTGCCTTCATGATCGCCCATTCTGACGGTGCTTACGCAGAGCGTGCGAAAGCTAAACTGGCGGCGTTCATGCCCCCACGTCTGACCCTACGTACGCGCTGGTCGTTGATCGGTGCAGCGGCTCCCTACGGTGTCGACACATGTGCGTTTCTGTTGACGCCTGTGGGCCAAGTGCGTGGCGATGCGGACTTCATCTCAAACTGGGCAACCGATCCTGATACTAACGCAATCTTGCGCCATTCGCCCTGCGGCTCGGTGCGCAACAGTGGAATTAACAAGGATAGCGAGCGACACGCTAGCGAAGCTCTAGAGATTGACCTTGACCAGGTGCCGCCGGAGATCGAGAAGATTGCCGTCACGGTGAGCATGAATGTCCGCGCTGCACGGCATCACTGTCTGCCAGCGGTCGATTCTACAACTGAGTTGATCGATACCGCACGGGGCGAGGTTCTGGTCGCTTGGCAATCGGGGCACGGTGCTGTCGGTAGCCGTGGGCGGGTAATGCTGATGTTTCAACGGCATGGTGCGGACTGGAAATTGCACCGCTCGTCAGAAACATTCGAGGACGGTATTTTTGGGTTGTGCAAGCGCTTCGGAGTTGACGTTGCTTGATCACTGTGCTGCGTCACACCAGCGAATCGACAGCGCCAGCGAACTTCGATCGGTAACGATTTCCATACGTTCAGGAGGGAAGCTATTGCAGCGGTAACCCACGACGATGGTGTGCTCATTCTTGTAAACAGCCTGGCAGGTCAGACATGCCTGCCAACGCTACACGAACAAGGTTTTCACGGCCGTATGGTTGTACTTACGCGGGCGAGCCGGGTTACGCCGGGGTTACGCAAAGCGGCGATGAAAAGCGATCTGTATTGATGTATAGAAATTTTCGGTAATCTCGTGTCGGATACTGAGAGGGAGACGATCAGTGCCCTTTTCACTCAGGCAACAATCACATGCACTAAAATGCAGAGCCTGTGACTCCGAAGCCAAGGGTCGCTGGTTCGATCCCAGCCAGCCGCGCCACCCTTACATATCCCCCTTCCTTTCCGTTTTCCTCCACCCGACAGCGCCAATGTCGTCCTGCCGGGGCCTCCTTTCGGCCATTTTTCCGACGCAAGTCCGCGCGGCACGCCTGCTGTTGCCGGATTTCAGTCATGAACAAAGGTAATAGTTCCCCCGCGCACGATAGCCAACAGTAAAAAAGATTGTCTTTTAAAAAATGCTAATATTGCACTTAAGCTACGAAGGAGGACGGCCTCTACGGACTACCTTGCCTTGGCGCATGCTGTTGTTTTTTAAAGTGAATCTGAGTCGGTGGTTGAGGGCGATTCTGTTTCCATGCTATATTTAAAATTAACAGAATTGCAAAAATTAAATTTTACGGAACGCGATATGAAAGCAGATGAAATCGTCGCAGTAGTAGGTTTGGGATACGTTGGTTTGCCGTTAGCTGTCGAGTTCGGCAAAAAGTCGAAAACGATCGGTTTTGACCTGTCGTCGAGCAAGGTTGAAAACTACAGGAAGTTCATCGATCCGACCGGCGAGGTATCCACCGAGCAGTTGAAAGCTGCGCAACACCTGGAAGTGACGACCGATCCTTCACTGCTGTCGCAGGCCGACTACATCGTGGTCGCCGTGCCGACCCCGGTCGACATCGCCCACAATCCCGATTTCACGCCGCTGGCCGGCGCCAGCAAGACCGTCGGCAAGCACATGAAGCGCGGCGCGATCGTCGTGTTCGAATCGACCGTCTACCCGGGCGCCACCGAGGAAGTCTGCATCCCGATCATGGAAAAGGAATCGGGCATGAAGTGGAAGGAAGACTTCCACGTCGGTTTCTCGCCGGAACGCATCAACCCGGGCGACAAGGAACATACCCTCACCACCATCCTGAAAGTGGTATCCGGCGACGACGACGACACCCTGGACCGCGTCGCCAAGCTGTATGAGTCGGTGGTGACGGCCGGCGTGTACCGCGCTTCCAGCATCAAGGTGGCCGAAGCCGCCAAGGTCATCGAGAACACCCAGCGCGACCTGAACATCGCCCTGATGAACGAACTGGCGATCATCTTCGACAAGGTCGGCATCGATACCCTCGAAGTCCTGAAGGCCGCCGGCACCAAGTGGAACTTCCTGCCCTTCCGTCCGGGCCTGGTCGGTGGCCACTGCATCGGCGTCGACCCCTACTACCTGACCCACAAGGCCGAGATGGTCGGCTACCACCCGCAGGTGATCCTGGCCGGCCGCCGCATCAACGACGGCATGGCCAAGTTCGTGGCCGAAAAGACCGTCAAGTCGATGATCTCGTCGGGCTTCCACGTGAAGGGTTCGAAGGTCAACGTGATCGGCCTGACCTTCAAGGAAAACTGCCCGGACCTGCGCAACTCGAAGGTCGCGGACATCGTCCACGAACTGGCATCCTACGGCTGCGACGTGCATGTCTATGATCCGGTTGCCGAAGCAGAGGAAGCCCAGCACGAATACGGCATCAAGCTGGAAAGCTGGGAAGACCTGCCGAAGGCCGACGCCCTGGTGGTGGCCGTGCCGCACAAGGAAGTGCTGGCGCGCTCGCTGCTCGACTTCCAGGCCAAGCTGAACGAGAACGGCTGCTTCATCGACGTCAAATCGCAGTTCGATCCGAAGGCGATCAGCGAAGCCGGCTACTGTGTCTGGCGCCTGTAATACTATTCATCCAGCCGTCCGCGTCCGCGGACGGTTGCGCTATCAGTAAAAGTGCCCTAACGTGAACAAGATTCAAGATGTCCAACAGCATTTACGCCAGCACAGCTACCATTGGCTGGTGACCGGCGCTGCTGGCTTCATCGGCTCGAACCTGGTCGAAGCCCTGCTCAAGCTGAAACAGCGCGTTACCGGCCTCGACAACTTCGCCACTGGCCACCAGCATAACCTGGACCAGGTCCGCGAACTGGTGGGCGAGGCGGCCTGGTCGAACTTCACTTTCCTGCAGGCCGATATCCGCTCGCCCAGAGACTGCGAGCGCGCCTGCGAGGGCGTCGATTTCGTGCTGCACCAGGCCGCGCTCGGTTCGGTGCCGCGTTCGATCGCCGATCCGCAAGCGACCAACGACACGAATATCACGGGCTTCCTGAACATGCTGGTGGCCGCGCGCGACGCGAAGGTCAAGCGCTTCGTGTACGCCGCCTCCAGCTCGACCTACGGCGACCACCCCGGCCTGCCGAAGGTCGAGGACAAGATCGGCAAGCCGCTGTCGCCGTATGCGGTGACCAAGTACGTCAACGAGCTTTACGCCGACGTGTTCGGCCGTACCTACGGCATGGAATCGATCGGCCTGCGCTACTTCAACGTCTTCGGTCCGCGCCAGGATCCGAACGGCGCCTACGCGGCCGTGATTCCGAAGTGGGTGGCGGCGCTGATCCGCAACGAGGAGCTGCGCATCAACGGCGATGGCGAGACCAGCCGTGATTTCTGCTATGTGGACAATGTGGTGCAGGTCAACCTGCTGGCGGCCATGGCCGGCAACGAAGCGGTCAATCAGGTCTACAACGTGGCGCTGAACGACCGCACTTCGCTCAACCAGCTGCACGAGATGATGTGCGCGCTGCTGGCGCCGCGCTTCCCCCATGTGACGACGCACCGGCCGGTCCATGTCGAGTTCCGCAAGGGCGACGTGCGCCATTCGCAGGCCGACATCGGCAAGGCCACCGCGCTGCTGGGCTATGCGCCCACGCACGGGATCGGCGAGGGGCTGAAGGCAGCCATGGACTGGTACGTGCATAATTTGTCCCACTAAGCACTGCAGTATGTAATCAAGAAGAATACCGGAGGGTAGCGTGCTTAAGATTTCCAACCATTACGTATCGAAGATCGTCTTCGTCTTGCTGTTTGTCGAGGTGCTGGTGCTGCTGGGCGCAGCCTACATCGGCGCGGCGGTCCGATTCATGGAGCTGGGCCAGCCGGTCATGCTGTCGAACATCGACCACCTGGACCACTTCTTCACCTCGGCCATTGCCTTCACCGCCGCCATCATCTTCAGCATGAGCGCGATGGGCATGTACCAGCTCGACTTCAACGAGGGCCTGCGCAATCCCTTCTTCATGAAGCTGATGCCCTCGTTCCTGATGGGCTTCCTGATCCTGACGCTGGTGTTCTACGTCGCCCCCGACCTGTATTTCGGGCGCGGCATCCTGGCCCTGGTGTTCGCGATCGCCGCCGCCGGCATCTTCATCGCGCGGATGATCTTCTTCAAGAGCTCGGAGCTGCGTTTCCTCGAGACGCGCATCCTGTTCCTGGGAAGCGGACCGCTGGCCAAGGAATGCAGCGACCTGGCCCTGCAGAGCGCCAACTACCACCGCTACAACATCACCGGCTTCATTCCGACCCCCAACGAAGAGCTGTGCGTACCCTCGACCAGCCTGCTGAACGGACGCGACGGCGATACCCTGGTGTCGCTGGCGCGCCAGTACAACGTCGAGGAAGTCGTGGTGTCGGTGCAGAACCGCCGCGGCGGCTTCCCGATCAAGGAACTGCTGGAGTGCAAGCTGGCCGGCCTGAAGGTCACCGACGCCGCCACCTTCTTCGAACGCGAGACCTGCCAGATCCGGGTCGACTCGCTGCAGCCGTCCTGGCTGGTGTTCGGCGGCGGCTTCGACCAGAGCTTCGTGCGCACCTTCATGAAGCGCAGCTTCGACATCGTGTGCAGCGTGATCATCCTGGCGCTGACCTTTCCGCTGATGCTGCTGGCGGCGCTGGCCGTCAAGCTGGAAGACCGCGGTCCGGTGTTCTATTCGCAGGAGCGGGTGGGCAAGGACGGCAAGACCTTCTTCGTGCACAAATTCCGCAGCATGCGCACCGACGCCGAAAAGGGCGGCAAGCCGCAGTGGGCCCAGCAGAACGATCCGCGCATCACCCGCATCGGCAACTTCATGCGCAAGACCCGCATCGACGAACTGCCGCAGATCCTCAACGTGTTCAAGGGCGAGATGTCGTTCGTCGGCCCGCGTCCCGAGCGCCCTTACTTCGTCGAGCAGTTGATCGAAGTGGTCCCGTATTACAACGTGCGCCACAGCGTCAAGCCGGGCATCACCGGCTGGGCCCAGGTGCGCTACGGGTATGGCTCGTCCGCCGAGGACGCCCTGCAAAAGCTGCAGTACGACCTGTACTACGTCAAGAACAACAGCCTGTTCCTCGACGTCCTGATCCTGATCGATACCCTGAAAGTCGTCCTGTTCCGCAGTGGACGCTGATCCCTGCCGCGGCCCGGCCGGCGCGAGCCGTCCAGCCGCCGGGGCTTACTGACCATCCATCGTGACCAATATCGCCGCCTATAGTTACGCACTGGCCGCAGCCGGCTACCTGTTGCTGCTCCTGCCAAGGCTGTCGGGATGGAGCGGGCGCAGCCAGCGCGGGACCCTGTCCGCCGCCTGCCTGCTGACCGCGCTGTGGGCCGCCGTGCTGGCCTGGGACGCCCGCCACGACCGGCTCTGGACCGCGCTCACCGGCTCGATCGAAGTGCTGCGCGACGGCGCCTGGTCGGTGTTCCTGGTGGCGCTGCTGGGCCACTGGCGCGACGACAGCAGCCGCCTGCCGTTCCGCCTGCGTCCTTCGCTGTTCGCGGCCGGTTGCGCCTATCTGGTGCTGCTGGCGGCGCTGCTGGCCGGGCACTTCCGCTTCGAACTCCTGAACGCCCTCGGCGCGCTGCCGGTGGTGACCGCCTTCGCCTGCCTGGCCGTGTACGGCATGCTGCTGGTCGAGCAGGTGTACCGCAACAAGACCATCGAAGAGCGCTGGGCGATCAAGTTCGTCTGCCTCGGCATCGGCGGCATGTTCGCCTACGACTTCTACCTGTACACCAACATGATGCTGTTCCGCGAGCTGAATCCGGAACTGTGGAACGCGCGCGGCGTGATCAATGCGCTGATCGTGCCGCTGGTGGCGGCCTCGATGGCGCGCAGCAAGTCGTGGAGCACGTCCTTCGCGGTGTCGCGCCGCGTGATGTTCCATTCGGCCGCGCTGTTCGGCTCCGCGGTCTACCTGCTGGCGATGGGTTCGGCCGGCTATTACCTGCGCTTCTTCGGCGGCCGCTGGGGCACGGTGATGCAGGCCGCCTTCCTGTTCGGCGCGATCTGCCTGCTGCTGGTGATCCTGTTTTCCGGTACCTTCCGCTCCTGGCTGAAGGTCTCGATCAACAAGCACTTCTTCACCTATAACTACGACTACCGCGAGGAATGGATGCGCTTCACGCGCACCCTGTCCGAACGCGGCCCGAACCTGGCCGACCGCACGATCCAGGCGATGGCGGCGCTGGTCGAAAGCCCGGGCGGCACCCTGTGGCTGCGCAACGACGCCGGGCGCTACGAACCGCGCGCGCGCTGGCATGCGCCGGCGGCCGACACGCTCGAACCGGCCAATTCGCCGTTCTGCCGCTTCCTGGAGAGCACCCAGTGGGTGGTCGACCTGGACGAATTCGTGGCCCGCCCCGACAAGTACGAGGGCCTGGCGGTGCCGGCCTGGCTGCTGGACTACCCGCGCCGCTGGCTGGTGGTGCCGCTGATCCTGCACCAGAAGCTGTTCGGCTTCCTGGTGCTGCAGCGCGCCCGCAGCCCGCTCAAGCTGAACTGGGAGATCACCGACCTGCTGGAGATCGCCGGCAGCCAGGCCGCCGGCCACCTGGCCCAGGAAGATGCCGCCAACGCGCTGATGGTGGCGCGCCAGTTCGAGTCCTTCAACCGCATGTCGACCTTCGTCGTGCACGACCTGAAGAACCTGGTGGCCCAGCTGTCGCTGATGAACGCGAACGCGGAAAAGCACAAGGACAACCCCGAATTCCAGCGCGACATGCTGGAAACCCTGAACCATTCGGTGCAGAAGATGAAGCTGCTGCTGCAGAAGCTGAGCCGCACCGAAAACGCCGAGAAGCCGCTGCCGCTGGCGGTCGAGCAGGTGGTGCGCCAGGCGGTGGCGCTGAAGAGCGCCTTCGAGCCGCGCCCGCAGCTGGTGGTCGAAGTGGCGGGGCTGACCGTGATGGCGGACCGCGAGCGCCTCGAGCGCGTGGTCGGCCACCTGATCCAGAACGCGATCGAGGCCACGCCGCGCGACGGCCACGTGGTGATCCGCCTCGGCCGCCGCGACGCGAACGGGCAAGCCGAGGCGGTCGAAATCGAGATCACCGACACCGGCGAAGGCATGAGCGAAGAGTTCATCCGCGAGCGCCTGTTCAAGCCCTTCGACTCGACCAAGTCGGCCGGCATGGGCATCGGCGTGTTCGAGAGCCGCGAATACATCACCGAGCTGGGCGGCGCGCTGGAAGTCAGCAGCCAGCCCGGGCTCGGCACCACCTTCAAGGTCGTGCTGCCGCTGTATCACGAGCCGGCAGCGGCCATGCTCAGTTGAGCGATTCCCGAGAGAGGAAATCCATGACCCAAACCAAACCGAAACTCCTGATCATCGAAGACGATCCGGGCCTGCAGAAACAGCTGCGCTGGAGCCTCGACGCCTACGAGGTGGTGGTGGCCGGCGACCGCGAGGCGGCGCTGGCCCAGATCCGCCGCCACGAACCCGCGGTCGTGACCATGGACCTGGGCCTGCCGCCCGATCCGGACGGTTCCACCGAGGGCCTGGCCACGCTGCAGCAGATCCTGGCGCTGGCGCCGGACACGCGCGTGATCGTCCTGACCGGCAACCAGGACCACAACAATGCCGTCAAGGCGATCGGCATGGGCGCCTACGACTTCCACCAGAAGCCGGTCGACCCCGAGGTGCTGAACCTGGTGATCCAGCGCGCCTTCTTCCTGCACAACCTGCAACAGGAAAACCGCCGCATGCAGCAGTCGCAGGCCGATTCGCCGCTGGCCGGCGTGATCTCGCGCGACCCCGGCATGCTGAAGGTCTGCCGCACCATCGAGAAGGTGGCGCCGACCTCGGCCTCGGTGATGCTGCTGGGCGAATCGGGCACCGGCAAGGAAGTGCTGGCGCGCGCCATCCACGCGCTGTCGCCCCGCTCGAAAGAGCGTTTCATGGCGATCAATTGCGCAGCGATCCCGGAAAACCTGCTCGAGAGCGAACTGTTCGGCTACGAGAAAGGCGCCTTCACCGGCGCCGCCAAGCAGACCAAGGGCAAGGTCGAACTGGCCCACGGCGGCACCTTCTTCCTCGACGAAGTGGGCGACCTGCCGATGCCGCTGCAGGCCAAGCTGCTGCGCTTCCTGCAGGAGCGCGTGATCGAACGCATCGGCGGCCACGAGGAAATCCCGGTCGACGTGCGCATCGTCTGCGCGACCCACCAGAAGCTGAAGGACCTGTGCACCCAGGGCCGCTTCCGCGAAGACCTGTATTACCGCCTGTCCGAAATCGTGGTGAACATCCCGCCGATGCGCCAGCGCGAAGGCGACGCCGCGTTGCTGGCCCACCACTTCAAGAACAAGTTCTGCGCCCAGGAGGCGCGCTCCTCGCTGCACTTCTCGCCGGACGCGCTGGCGGCCATCGAAGGCTACGCCTGGCCGGGCAACGTGCGCGAGATGGAAAACTGCATCAAGCGCGCCGTCATCATGGCCGACGGGAACACCATCGTCGCCGACGATCTCGGTTTGCCGGATACCGGCGCCGGCGCGGAAGAGGAGCCGCTGAACCTGCGCCAGGTGCGCGACGAGGCCGAGTACAAGGCGATCGTGAAAGCGCTGGCCCGGGCCGACGGGAATATCGTGAAGGCCTCGGAGATGCTGGGCATCAGCCGCCCGACCATGTACGACCTGATGGGGCGGCACGGCATCAAGGCCGCCGCCTGAAGCGCCAGCCGCTTACTGCATCCAGGCCGCGGTCCACCTGACGACCTGCTCGTGCCATTCGCGGCGCGAGCAGGTGTGGTCGGCCCCGGGCAGCGTATGGCGGGTCACGCGCTCGCCGGCCAGCAGGCGCTCCCAGTCGCGCGAGCCGGACGACAGCCCGGCGAATTCCTGCGCCGTCAGGTCGGCGCCGCTCAGCATCACCAATACCTTGCCGCCGAAGGCCTGCAGGGCCGCATGCATGCGGTCGGGCAGGGGCAGGGCGGGGGCATCTCCGTCCTGCTGCGCGGCCGGGGCCCGGCGGCCGAACGCGGCCCGGACCTGGGCCACGAACGAGGTCGCGGCCTGCGCCGCATCGAACTGTCCGCTGGCGACCTTCTTCCACAATCCGGGGCTCAGCAGCCGGCTGCGGTAATAATGCTTCAGGGTCGCCTTCGCGGCCCCGCCTTCGGTGCGCACCCAGGGGTTGAGCAGGGCCAGGCCGGTCACGCGCGGGTCGGCCGGCGCATACATCGCGGCCGCCGAGGCGCCGTCGCACAGGCCCCACAACACCACTTCCGTCATTCCCGGCACCTGGGCAACGAAACAGTCGATCGCCGCGCGCAGGTCGTCCTGCACCTGTTCGAAGTCGCGCGGCGCGCCTTCGCTGTCGCCCATGCCGCGGTAGTCGAAGCGCATCGCCGGGATGCCGGCCTGCGCCAGGCTGCGCGCTAGCAGGGTGAACTGGCGGTGGCTACCGGTGCGCACCTGCGGGCCGCCGACCACGATCAGCACGCCGCGCCGCGCGGCTTGCGACGCCTGCGCGGGCAGCGACAGCACCCCGTACAGCCACTCGCCGGCGCAGGGAAAAGTCAGTGCGCGTTCTTCAGGCTGCATGGCTGGGTTCCTTGTACAGCGCGCCGGTCGCGTCGAGCAGGGCCGGGCATTCGCTCATTTCCGGGGTGGTCCAGAACGGATCGCCGTGCGCCAGGTGTACCCCGAAGTCGATGCCCTGGGCGCGCCAGATGGCGGCGATGCGGCTGGCCGCGGGCGGCAGCGGACGGTCGGGCGCCGCCGTGACTTCGAACCAGTCGATGCGGCAGCCGCGCGGCGCCAGCACCGACGCGTCGAGGCGTTCGATGGCGTCGGCCATGTGCGGCGCCAAGTCGTAGCCGGCGATCTCGAGGGATTTACCTTGCTCGAGCTGCAGGCGCAGCGTTTTGGTGCCGCCGTTGCCGGCGCCGTCCTGCAGCAGTTCGGCGGCCACGCGCAGGCGCAGGAACTGGGTCAGGAAGCCGGCCCCGCTGGTGACGGGCTGCCACAGCAGCAGGGACGGCGGCGGGACCGCGGCGCCGGCCGCGTAGTCGAGCGCGAGCAGGGCGCCGACGCGCAGTCCCCACAGTCCGGCGGGGCGGCCAAGGCGTTGCTGCAGCCAGGCGCGCGCCTCGTCGACGTCGCGCTTCCAGCCGTCCCAGCGTGCGTCGCCGAACTCGCCGCTGCTGTCGCCGCAGCCGTGCAGGTCGATCTGCAGCACGCCGATGCCGAGCGCGGCCAGCGCGCGCGCCTGCAGCGCGGCCATGCGGCGCGACTTGTTCATCTCTTCGGCGAAGGGGTGCAGGTAGACCAGCGCGCCGCGGCATTCGCCTTGCGGAACATGGAACAGGCAATAGCGGAACCCGTCCTGCACCGGCAGGAAGAAGGCTTCGGCCGGCGCGTGGGCCGGCGCCGCGTTTGCCGGCGTCATGCTCAGGCGGCTTTCGAGGCTACGAAGGCAGCCAGGCTGCCGAGCGTTTCGAAGGTGCTGGCGCTGATGTCGTCGTCATCGACGGCGATGCCGAAATGTTCTTCCAGCGCACCGATCAGCGTGACCACCGCCATCGAGTCGAGTTCGGGCAGGCTGCCCAGCAGCGGCGAATCGGCATCGAGGGACTGGCCGGCCTCGCCCAGGTTCAGCACGTCGATCAGGATATTCTTGACTTCATTTAAATACATGGGTGCTCCTTTGTTACGCCACCGTGGCCTGCCGGCTGCGCGCGCGCGATTCGAGCATCGCGTGCAGGCGGCGCAAGCCCGGCCAACGGTAATAATTGACATGGTACATAGTGCGCACCTCGTCCGTCCAGCGCAGGTGCCATTCCATGACCCTGCCGTAGAACTCGATCCGGCCGAGCCGGCCTTCGTCGAACAGCGCGCGCGTCGCTTCCTCGCGCATCAGCAGGGTCGGCGAGAACTGCTTCGGCACGCTCTCGTCGTAGGCGGTCTTCAGCACCACGATGCAGGCATCGTCCTCGACGCACAGGTCCATCGCCACCAGCCGCTCGCCGAAGTAATAGCGATAGACGCGGCCCGCGCCGCGCCGGCACAGCGCTTCCAGCATCGCGCGATAGTAACGCCCCTGCGGATCGTCCGCATGGACCGCGGTGCCGCAGCCTTCCTTCCAGCCCGAGCTTTCCAGGCGCGCATAGTCGGCCACCGCCTGCGCCATGTCGGCCGGGTCGCGGCTGACCCGCAGCGCGAGCGCCACGCCGTCCTTGTCCAGCTTCGCGCGCTGTTTTTTCAGGTTGCTGCGCAGGTTCTTGCCGCGCGCCTGCCAGTAGTCGTCGAAGGCGCCGGCGAGCGTGACCCTGGCGGTGTCGATGTAGTCGAGCGTGGACAGTTGCGCGCTGTCGGGCGGGCGCGGCATCAGCGCCGGATCCATCTGGGTCAGGCCGAACACCAGCGGAAAGCCGGGCAGGGCGCGCACCAGGCCCGCCAGCAGCGCTTCCAGGTCCAGGCCGGGCTGCTGCAGCCACAGCCCGAGCGGCGCCTGGGCAGGCTGGAAGGTGGTCCAGCTGCCGCGCCGCGACGGCGTCACGATCGCCATCGCGGCCGGCGCGCCGTCGCGTTCGCAGATCGCCAGCAGTTCCCTGCCGCTGCCGAAGGCGTCCAGCAGCGGCGCCACGAAATCATGGGCCAGCAGCAGCGAGGCGCCGCTCGAGCGGTGCAGGTCGTCCCACTGGCGGGCCAGGCCGGCCAGGCGCGCCGCGGGCTGGAGTGTCCACTTCATGGCTGCAGCGCCTTTCCGATCGCGTCAATCATCCAGGCCAGCTCCACGTCGCGCAGCTCCTGGTGGCAGGGGAAGGACAGCACATGGCGCGACAGCCAGGCGCTGTTGGCGCATACCCCTTCGTCCACCCCTTCCCACAGCGGATTGCCGAAGCGCGTCACCGGCACCCCGGCGGCCTGCACGCGTTCGTACAGCAGCGCGGGATCGTCGGCCACCAGCGGATAGACCCAGGGGCAGACGCCGTCGGGCAGCGCCGGGTACAGCGGGCGCACGCCCGGCATGCCGCGCAGGGCGGCGTCCAGGCGCGCGTAGTTGGCCCGGCGCAGCGCCGCGATGCGGCTCGGCGAGACCAGGCGCAGCATCGTGCGCGAAAACCACGAAGAGCGCTTGTCGATCCAGTCCGGGTCGAGCGCGAAGCTGCTGTCGGACGAGCCGGGCGCCAGCGCCGGTGCCGGTCCCTGCGCGCCGGCCGGGCGGCGGCGCTTGGCCAGGTTCCACAGCGTGCCCTTGAGCCGCAGCGGCAGCCACAGCGCCGCACGCGCGGCCGGCAGGCGGCCGTAGGCGAAACCGTTTTCCAGGGAATTCAGCGCCACCTTGGCCTCGAAACCGGCGCCGGCCGGGCGCAGCGGCACCCCTTCCAGGCTGTGCCGGCTCGACACCAGCGCGCCGCCTTCGTAAATCGGGAAGAACTTCATGCTGCTGCCGATCGCGTAGTCGCCGGTGGAACCGACCGGCGCGCCGCGGTACTCGCCGATGAAGGCGTGCGCGCAGTCTTCCAGCAGCGGCACGCCGCGCGCATCGCACAGCGCGCGCACCCGCTCCACCGCCTGCATGAAGCCGAAATAATGCGTCACCATCAGCGCCCGGGTGGCCGGGCCGATCTTCGCCGCGATGTCGTCCAGGTCGACCGTGGCGTCCGGGTGCAGGCGGTAGAACACGGGCCGCGCGCCGCGCCACAGCACCGGCGGGATCATCGAGGGGCTGTGCCAGGCCGGCACCAGCACCTCGTGGCCGGGGCCGACGCCCATTTCGCGCAGCGCCAGCGCGATCGCGACGCGGCCGCTGGTGACCAGCCGCGCCTGGCCGGCGTCGAGCAGGGTCGGCAGGCGTGCCGGGGCGGCGCGGCGGAACGAGGCGGCGGACAGGATCGGTGCGAGCGGGACCAGCGGACGGGGAGCCTGGGTGGAAACCATTGCCGGAGTATAGCCCCAGAGTAGAAAAATTTGCCACGAGATATGTTGGAAACTAAACAATTATGTCGGGCTCCCGGCCAAGCTGTTAAGATGCCCACCTGCACGACACACCCATCCCCCTATGCCTGACCTGATCCACGATTTCATCTTCGATTCCGCACGCCGTACCCCCGGCGCCGAAGCGCTGGTGCACGGCGGACAGCGGCTCGACTACGCGGCCCTGGCCGGCGCGGTCGAGCAGGCCGCCGGCGCCCTGCTCGCTGCCGGGATCCGGCGCGGCGAGCGCGTCGCCGTCTACCTCGACAAGCGCGTCGAGAACGTGGCGGCGATGTTCGGCGCCAGCCTGGCCGGCGCCGTGTTCGTCCCGGTCAATCCGCTGCTCAAGGCCGAGCAGGTGGCGTACATCCTGGCCGACTGCAATGTGCGGGTGCTGGTCACCTCCGCCGAGCGCCTGGCGCAGCTGGACGCCGCGTTGGCCGGCTGCCCGGACCTGCGCACCGTGCTGGTGACCGGCGCGGCGCCGAAGTCCGGGCTCCCGGCGGCGGCCGCATCGACCACGACATCGGCTTCCGTGCAGGCCTGGGACGCCGTGCAGGCGCGCCCGCAGCCGGCCGCGCTGGCGCCGCGCCGCGCGATCGACGCCGACATCGCCGCGATCCTGTACACCTCGGGCAGCACCGGCAAGCCGAAGGGCGTGGTGCTGTCGCACCGGAACATGGTGGCCGGCGCGCACAGCGTGGCCAGCTACCTCGAACTGACGCCGCGCGACCGGGTGCTGTCGGTGCTGCCGCTCAGCTTCGACTACGGCCTGTCGCAGCTGACCACCGCCTTCCTGGCCGGCGCCACCGCGGTGCTGATGAACTACCTGTTCCCGCGCGATATCGTCAAGGCGGTGCAGGACGAGCGCATCACCGGCCTGGCGGCGGTGCCGCCGCTGTGGATCCAGCTGGCGGCGCTGCCCTGGCCGGAGGATTGCTCGCTGCGCTATCTCACCAATTCGGGCGGCGCCATGCCGACCGCCACCGTCGACCTGCTGCGCCGCGTGCTGCCGCAGGCGCAGCTGTTCCTGATGTACGGCCTGACCGAAGCCTTCCGCTCGACCTACCTGCCGCCGTCGGAACTGGCGCGCCGCCCCGACTCGATCGGGCGCGCGATCCCGAACGCGCAGGTGATGGTGGTGCGGCCGGACGGCACGCCCTGCGCGCCCGGCGAACCGGGCGAACTGGTGCACCGCGGCGCGCTGGTCTCGCTCGGCTACTGGAACGATCCCGTGAAAACCGCCGAACGGTTCCGCCCGGCGCCCGGGCAGGACCCGGCCCTGCCGCTGACCGAGATGGCGGTCTGGTCGGGCGACACGGTGCGCATGGACGAGGAGGGCTACCTGTACTTCATCGGCCGCAGCGACGACATGATCAAGGTCTCGGGCTACCGGGTCAGCCCGACCGAAGTCGAAGAGGCCGTGCACGCGACCGGGCTGGCGCTGGAAGCCGCCGCCTTCGGCGTGCCGCATCCGGCGCTGGGCCAGGCGATCGTGCTGCTGGCGGTGCTGCGCGACGGCGTCACGCCGGCCGACCTGCTCAAGGAATGCCAGCGCCGCCTGCCGGCCTGGATGGTGCCGGCCCACGTCGCGCCGCACGACGGCCAGTTCCCGCGCAACCCGAACGGCAAGATCGACCGCAACCTGCTGCGCCAGTCCTATTCAACGATGTTCGACACGCCATGATGAATACACCCCGCCCCGTCCACGCAGAACAGACGCTGTTCGCCACCGCCGATGGCTGCCTGCAGGTCGGCGGCGTGCCGCTGACCCGGCTGGCGCAGCGCGTCGGCCGCACCCCCTTCTATGCCTATGACCGCGCACTGGTCAGCGAGCGCGTGCGCCATGTGCGCGCGCACCTGCCGGATGCGGTCGGGCTGCACTATTCGATCAAGGCCAATCCGATGCCGGTGCTGGTGCAGCACCTGGCCGGCCTGGTCGACGGGCTCGACGTCGCCTCGGGCGGCGAACTGAAGGTGGCGCTGGACACCGGCAAGGACCCCGGTCACATCAGCTTCGCCGGCCCCGGAAAGTCCGAGGCGGAGCTCACCCAGGCGGTGGCCGCCGGCGTCCACGTGCACGCCGAATCGGAGCGCGAGATCCGCCTGCTGGCGCAGATCGGCGCGCAGCTCGGCGTGGCGCCGCAGCTGGTCCTGCGCATCAACCCGGACTTCGAGCTGAAGGGCTCGGGCATGCGCATGGGCGGCGGCGCCAAGCAGTTCGGCATCGATGCCGAGGAGGCGCCGCGCATGCTGGCGCTGGCGGCGCAGCTCGGCCTCACGGTGCTCGGCTTCCACATCTTTTCCGGTTCGCAGAGCCTGAAGGCCGAGGCGATCGCCGAGGCCCAGGCCCAGACCCTCGAACTGGCGCTGCGCCTGGCCGGCGAGTGCCGCGACCCGGTGCGCGTGCTGAACATCGGCGGCGGCTTCGGGATCCCGTATTTCCCGGGCGAGGCGCGGCTCGACCTGGCGCCGATCGGCGAACGGCTGGCGCAGGCGCTGCCGCGCGTGCAGGCGGCCTTGCCCCAGGCGCGCCTGAACATCGAGCTGGGACGCTACCTGGTCGGCGAGGCGGGCGTGTACGTGGCGCGCGTCATCGACCGCAAGGTCTCGCGCGGCCAGGTGTTCCTCGTGACCGACGGCGGCCTGCACCACCACCTGGCGGCGTCCGGCAACTTCGGCCAGGTGATCCGCAAGAACTATCCGGCCGCGATCGGCAACCGCATCGACCAGCAGGACACGGAAGTGGTGTCGGTGGTCGGCCCGCTGTGCACCCCGCTCGACCTGCTGGCCGAGAAGATGGAGCTGCCGCGCGCCGAACCGGGCGACCTGGTGGTGGTGTTCCAGTCGGGCGCCTACGGCCGGAGCGCCAGCCCGGGCGGCTTCTTGAGCCATCCGGACGTGGTCGAAGTCCTGGTCTGAACCCCCTCTCTACCTTTACGGAAAGCAAGAGTTAGAAGCAACACTCCAGACTACCCCCCGCGCACGATTGTTGCATTTGTTGACACATCTAGACGCATCGTCTAACCTGAACTAGCAACATTTCTTTCGCTCAATGGCACAGAATCCGTGCGGTCACGATGCCGGTGACCGGGTTCCGCTTGCCATTGCTACTTACTGTGCACTCATTCCTTGGCTACCCGGGACTTTGTCCCTGACGTATCCAAAGTAGTCGGAAACATGGCTTCCAAAAAAAGCAATAGCATTGCCAGCGGCGCGATCCTGATGGTCGTGATGCGCTGGGTCGATCGTCTGATCGGCATCGTCAGCACCTTTATCCTGGCTCGTCTGCTCGTTCCCGATGACTTCGGCATTGTGGCGATGGCATCGGTGGTCGTCGCATTTGCCGACGTGATCTTCGATCTCGGGGTCAACGTCGCCGTCATTCAGCGCAAGGACCCGCCGCAGGGTTTCTACGACACGGCCTGGACCTTGCGCATTCTTCAAAGCTGCTGCGTGGCCCTGGTGCTGGCCGTCATCGCACCGTTCGCCGCGGAGTACTACAAGGATCCGCGCGTCACGCTGGTCGTGCAACTGATGGCCTTGTCCCTGCTGATCGCGGCGTTCGAAAACGTTGGCGTCATCAATTTCCAGAAAGAGCTTCGCTTCAGCGCCGACGCCAAGTTCGTGCTGTTCAAGCGCCTGGTCGGCTTCACGGTCACCATGGTGCTGGTGCTGGTGCTGCGCAGTTACTGGGGCATGGTCATCGGGACCGTGTGCGGCCGCCTGGCAAGCACCCTGGCCAGTTATGTGGTGCATCCGATGCGTCCGCGCTTTTCTCTGCAGTACCTGCGCGAGATCTTCTCGGTGTCGCAATGGGTCCTGGTCAAGAACGTCAGCCAATACCTCGACCGCAAGCTGCACATCTTCCTGGTCGGCGGCGTCGCCAGCACCGCGATTACCGGCGGCTACACGCTCGCCACCGAGATTGCCGACGTGCCCGGTACGGACTTGCTGGCCCCGATCAATCGCGTCCTGTTTCCCGCGTTCGCACGGGTGCGCGACAACCTTGCCGAACTGACGAGCCTGTTGCTGACGGCGCAGGCCGTGCAGGTGATGGTGACCTTCCCGGCCTGCGTCGGTTTCGTCATGACGGCGCACGAACTGGTGCCCGTCGCGCTCGGGGAAAAATGGGTCTTCATCGTGCCCTTCATCCAGATCCTGGCCTTGTCCAACATTATCCAGTCGATCAGCAGCAGCGCCAACTACGTGCTGACCGTGATCGGCCAGATCCGCCTGCTGGCCCTGACCAGCTGGATCCAGATCGTCATGTTCGGCGCAGGCGTGATGCTGCTGCACAGCCGCCTGGATCCGGAGCTGATCGCACAGATCCGCATGGCTTCCGTCGTGCTGACCTTCGGTATCTCGTACGCCATGCTGATGCGCTACATCCCGGGCCTGTCGGTGGCGATGCTGTTGCGCGGCACCGGACGGCCCATCCTCGGCTGCGTGGTCATGGTGCTGGCGCTGATGCTGCTCGAAACGGCGGTTGCCGTGCCGCTGTGGATGATGCTGGTGCTGAAGGTGGCCACCGGCGTCGTCGCCTATTCCGGCACGGTACTGCTGGCATGGCGCATGGCCGGCTGCCCGGAAGGCGCGGAAAGCTATTTTCTTAAAAAAATCAAGCGCACGACCCCATCGGTGATCGGTGCACCCAGCGAGGCAAAATGAAAATCGATCTGCAGTCATTGTCGAAGAACTTCCAGGACGTCGAGTTCTTTATCGCCTGCGTGTTTCCCGAAAGTGCGCCCGAGTTCCTTGGCGGCGATGACGGCAAGCTGGCGGTGCTGAACAGTCCGCATTTCTGGGCCGTCAGCTCGCGTGCGCCGCAAAACGGCAAAGGCCTGGTCCACGAGGTGGATGGATCGAAGATCGTGTTCCGCGGTTACGAAAGCGCGCTCGCGGTGCATTCCTATTCGGCGCCGGAAGAATTGCAGGCGCTGACCTCGCACGCCGAACTCGAAAATGGCGTGTTTGCCTATCTCCGCTTCGATCCCCAGCTGCAGCAGGCGGTGGTGCGCAGCGATGCATTCGGCATCGGCCCGCTGTTCTACCGCCGCAGCGGCGAGGCGTGGCTGTTCGCCTCCCACCCGGCGCTGATCCATTTTGCCGGCGACGCGCCCGACATGACGGCATGGGCCGCGCTGCTGCAGAACGGCCAGGTCGTGGGCGATCGCAGTTTTTATGCCGATATCGCGCGCGTGGGTCCCGGCGTCCAGATGACGATCCGCCGCGCCCAGGCCGACACCGTGCAGTGGTTCGATTTCGCGGCGCTTCCGGCCGGCACCCGCACCATCGACGACGAGGCTTTCCGTTTCGTCGAGGATGCCTACCAGGCAGCGATCGGCCGTTGCCTGCGCCTGCAGGCGGGCGAGGTGGTCCTGCCTTTTTCGAGCGGTTTCGATTCGCGCCGTTTCTTCGCCACGCTGCTTCGCAAGAGCATCCCTTTCAAGGCGGTGACGTGCCAGACCTTCCACCGCAAGAACGGGCGGGACTACGACATCGATTCGTTTTTCGCGCCCAAAATCGCACAAGCATTCGGCGTCGATTGCGAGCTGGTCCCAGCCGCCGCGCCGGACGCGATCGAAGCGGACGCCGCGCGCCGCCAGCAATTGATCGGCACCGAAACCTTCATGCACGCCTGGGGCATGCCGTTCATGCGCTGGCTCGCCAGGCGTCCGCCCTCGCTGGTGTTCGACGGCCTGGCCGGCGATACCTTCGGCAACTCGGGCTTCGAGATCGATGGACTGCATGAGACGCCGGAAAAGGATGCCGAACTGCTGGTGCGCGAAACCAGCAAGCCGTTCGTGCTGGACCAGCTGTCGGGCCAGTTCCCGGCGCTGTCCGAATTCCAGCAGCGCTATCGCGAATACCTTGCGCAATTTGCACCGAATATCAACCAGGCGGAGCTGGCATTCCTCGAGTCGCGTACGCGCCGCGCCATCAGCCCGTGGATCACGATGACGCATCCGCCCGGCCACGTCGTGGTGTTTCCGTACTGTGACCTGGAATTCGCGCGGGCGACCCTGGAATACCACCCCGCCGAAAAATACAAATGGTTCTTCCAGAAGGAGTGCCTGCGCCGTTTCTATCCGGAGTATTACGACTTCGCGGGATCGCGCAACCTTCCGCCCGACCACCAGCCGCTCGCGGCCGATGTCAGCGATGCGCGCGACCGTGCCGAGGAACGCTTCGTGTATGGCGACCCGACGGTCGTGCGCGGTGCGCTCAAGTACCTGAGCCTGCCCAACAAGTTCGTGCTGCTGCTGTCCGGCCTCATGCCCAACCTGCGGCGCCGCCGCGGCTGGCTGTTCGGGCCCTTGCTGCAGCTGGTGCGCCTGAATCAGCAGGCACGGCCATTCATTACTCCCGGTGCCGCTTCACAGTCCAGGCGGCAGGGGAGCGTGACAGATTTAAGCGAGGTTAACCGTCAAGAGGGGATGACATGAAGACAGTCGGTCTGATGATCAGTACGAAGGAAAACGAGAAGCGTCGTGCGATGCTGCCCAAGCATATCGCGCTTATCCGCAATCGCGATAAGCTTTACTTCGAAGAAGGATACGGCGCCGCGTTCGGGCATGACGACGAAGAATACCGCCGCGCCGGCGCGCATGTCGTCAGCCGCGAAGAAGCGCTGACGAAGGACGTCATTTGCGACCCGAAGATCGGCGACGCCACCTATCTCGAAGAGCTGCGCGGCGGACAGACCGTGTTCGGCTGGGTCCATGCGGTGCAGAACCGCTCGATTACCGACAAGATCGTCGGCCGGGAAATGACGGCGATCGCGTGGGAAGACATGTTCGAGGGTGGGCGCCACGTGTTCTGGCGCAGTAACGAGCTGGCCGGCGAAGCGGCGATCATGCATGCGTTCACGCTGTACGGCAAACTGGTCTACGAATGCAATGTGGCGCTGATCGGCCGCGGCAACGTGGCGCGCGGCGCGTACCGCATCCTGTCCTGCATGGGCGCGCATATCAACGTCTACGAGCGCAAGACCGAGAAGCTGCTGCGCGAGGAACTCGAGAAATACGACGTGGTCGTGAACGGCCTGCTGTGGGACGTCTACCGCAAGGACCACATCATCTACCGCGAAGACCTGCGCCGCCTGCGCAATCCGGGCATGATCGTCGACATCAGCTGCGACCGCGCCGGCGCGATCGAGACCAGCCGCCCGACCACGATCGAGCAGCCGACCTACAGCGTCGACGGCGTCCTGCACTATGTGGTCGACCACACGCCGGCGCTGATCGGTTATTCGGTGACCGATTGCCTCGGCGACCAGATGGTGAAATACCTGGATGTGATCATCGAGGACAGGGCCGAGGACGACAAGGTGCTCGGCCCGGCGATCTGCATCAAGAACGGCCGCATCGTCGACCAGCGCATCATCGATTTCCAGCAGCGCTGACCCGCCGGGCGGGGCCGCAACCGGCAGCCCCGTCCAAACCCGGAATGCCGGGAATCCTCAGTTGGCCGAAGCCGGACCGGCAGCGGCCTGGGACCGCGCCGCCCGGCGCAGCACCTCGGCCAGCTGTCCCGCACGGTGCGCGCGCGACGACGCCGCCACCAGTTCCTCGCTGGCCACATGGGCCCGGCCGTGCGTGATGTCGCCGGCGAACTGTTCCAGCACCCTTGCAATCTCCTCGCTGCTGTCCATGTTCGCGATGCTCGAAAAGCCGGCCGCACGGAGTACGCGCGCGGTCTCGCCGCCGGTGTCGACCAGGCCGAGGACCGGTTTGCGGGCGCGGAAGTATTCGTAGATCTTGGCCGGAATCTGGGTATTGAAGGGCGTGCCCTGGAACACCAGCAGGCCGTCCGCCGCCAGCATCTCCGACAGCGCCTCGCGGTACGGGATCGACGGCGCCACCTCGACCATGTCGCCGACGCCGTACTGTTGCGCGAGTGCGCGGATCTCGTCGTCGTCGCCGGACGCGCGCAGGATCACGCGCAGGGACGCGGCATCCAGCTTGCCGAGACTCTTGAGCATGGCGAGCGCGCGCAGGAAAGCGGACGGGTCGCGTCCGTCCTGGTACAGCACGCCGCTGTGCACCAGGGTCAGGGGCCGCGGCCCGGAAGACGGGGCCGGCGCCGCCGCCGCGCCGCCATCGAAACCATCCTCGTCGTAGCCGTTCTCGATCACGCTGAATTTCGAGGCCGGCACATCGGGGTAGCGCGTCAGGTAGGAATCCATCGCGCTGTGGGTCGTGAACACGGCTTTCTGGCAGCGCAGGATGGTCTGGCGCTCGATCCACTGGTAGATCCGGCGCTGGAGCGGCGAATCGGGATAGGAAGGCTGCACCATCGGGTCGCGGAAATCGGCGACCCACGGCAGGCCGGTCAGGCGATGCAGGATCAATCCGATCAGGTGCGCGGTGGAGATCGGGAAGGTCGACCAGATCACGTCCGGGCGGTAGCGGCGGATCAGCGACAGGCCGGCCGGTACCGCGCCCAGCAGCCATGACACCCAGCGATCGGGCAGCGCCAGCAGGCCCGGATAGCGGCCCTTGATGCCCAGGTGGTTCTTGGCGTCGAAGGCGAAGGCGCGCCGTACGACCAGGTTGGCCGGAACGCTGGCCAGCTGCGAAGGATTCGGCTGGCTGTATGCCCTCGGATGAACCGACAGGACCAGCGGCTCCCAGCCATGGTGGCCCAGGTGCTTGGTAAAGCTCAGCGTGCGCTGGATGCCGCTGCTGATCGCTTCTGGCGGGAAGTGGAAGGCGACCATCAGTACGCGCTTGCCTGCCTGGACGGGTTCCTGGGTACGGATCCCGGGCGTGGCGTCCTTCGTGATGTCATCGGCGGACCGGTCGATCCTGATGTTGTTACTTAACATTGATTACTCCTGGGCCAGCCAGCGCAACAGACGCAGCCCGAACATGAAAGGATTGCCGTCCCACGGCCGGCTGCGCGGCAACTGGAACAGATCGTCGCCGCGCACGGCAGTGCCCATCTCGGTGGAGAAGGCGGCGGCGAAACCGGCGGCGCGCACCATCTCCTTGTGGCGCTCGTCGAAATCCTTGCCGACCTTGCCGTTCGGGTAGGCGAAATAACGCACCGGCGTGCCGGTGACGGCTTCCAGGTCGTGCTTGCCCTGCACGATTTCATGGTATGCATCCGCGTCGTTGAGGGAGGTCAGGATCGGGTGCGACACCGTGTGCGCGCCGATCTCGAAGCGCTGCGCCGCCATGGCCCGGATCATGTCCGCGGTGAGCATGAGGTCGTCGACGCCATGGCTGCGGGCGATCGCGGCCAGCCGCTCGGTGAGCGCCTGCCGTTCCTGCGGCGGCAGGTACTTGGCGCGGGCGTTCAGTTCCTTCAACAGGTTGCGCCGGTCGGCACTGCTCTGCACGACATACGGGCCGATGCCGGCGACCGACATGTCGAGGGTGCCCTCGGGCAGCTTGCGCACGGCGTCGACGATCGCTTCGTTCCACATCATCCCCGAGTTCAGGTAGGCGGTCGACACGAAGACCGTGGCCGGCAGGTCGAACTCGCGCAGCACCGGCAGCGCCAGGTCGTGGGTCGAGCGGTAACCGTCGTCGAAGGTGACGCACACGGCGCGCGGCGGCAGGCAGCCTTCCGCCAGCCTGGCCATCGCATCCGGCAGCGCCAGCACATTGAAGTAACGCGACAGCAGCCGCATCTGCCAGCGGAAGGTTTCGACGGTCGGTTCGTCGTCGAGCAGGGGGTCGGGCTGGGGCAGGATCCGGTGGTAGCTCAGCACGCACAAGCGGTTGGCCATGCGCCGCGGAGCGAGCACGCTGCCGGCGGCCCGGATCAGGCGGGCGGAACGCCCATTCGGCATTTTGGATGCCATCATGTCAGGCCATTCCCGACCGCGTGCGGCCGCTCCGCCACCGCTGGCGCTGCAATCCTGGCCGGCTCCGGCTTCTGCAGGATCAGGACCTTTTCCAGCAGGACCAGGATGATGACGACGTCATACAGCAGGTCGGCATAGGCAAGCGTCAGGAATGCCCCGCCCACGCAGTAGCCGATCAGGCTGACCTGGCACATTGCCGCCAGGTCGGCGGCCCATTTCAGCTCGGGCTTGTCCTTGCAGAAGCGCAGCACGCGCTTGCCGGTGCGCCAGCTGAGAAAGAGGAAGGTGAGGAACAGCGCGAGGCCCACGAAGCCATGCTCGCCGAGCACCTGGAAGTAGAGGCTGTGCGGCGCATGGACGTCGGTCGGGACCGGCGCATACATGCGGAACATCCTGGGGGTGAAGGTCAGGAAGCCGCCGCCCATGATGTTGTCGCTGGCGACATTGGTGGCGAAGTGCCATGCATTCACCCGGCCCATCGCCGAACTGTCCGCCTTGTACTCGCCGATCGATTCCATCCGGCCGAACCACTGTTCCGGCATCGCCAGGTAGACGAGCGGCACCACCAGCAGCACCAGCAGGCCGGTGCGCAGCTTGCTCCGGCTCTTGAGCCAGAGGAAGAACAGCATGGCGGCGCTGCCCACCAGGGCGCCGCGCGAGTAGGAACCGATGACCGCGGTCATCGTCAGCATGGCCAGCAGGGCGAATCCCCAGCGCAGCCAGCGCTTCTGCGCCTGCAGGTGCAGGTACCAGACCAGCGGCACGATGGTCAGCAGGGCCAGCGCCAGGTCGTTATTGTCGGTGATGTAGGTGCCGGGCGGACCCTGCACCCGGCTCGAACCGCCCGACAGCAGCGTAAAGAGGCCGCCCTTGAGCCCGTAGAACGCCAGCGAGAACGTGACCACCGCGGCGAACATCCTGGTGTCCTTTTCGTTCCTCAACGCGGCCATGGTGACCAGCGCGAAGAACAGGGTCTTCATCACGCGGTTCCATTCGCCCCAGGCGCGTTCCTGCTCGAACGCGAAGATGGTGGTCAAACTCATCCAGACCATGAACATGATCAGGACGGTCGTCAGCGCCGTCTTCGGCAGCTTCACCTGGTTGGAACGGGACATCAGCGCCAGCAGCGTCAGTCCGCCGACGGCGGCCACCCATGGGAAGCTGAACGCGAAACCATAGGTCAGCCGGTGCGGATTCATCAGCGACAGCCAGGTGAAGGTCATTACCCCGATCTCGGGCCGCTTGGGGATCTGCAGCATCAGGAAACCGATGATGAGAGTCAGAAGTACGTCACGCATGGCCGACTCCTGCGCCCGCACAGGAGCAGCGGATAGGTATCGCGATTCTGGAAACCATGATCGTTATGCGGCCTTGCGGTCCGTCAGGCCGCCATAGATGGTCTTGTAGCGCGCCACGCTGACACGCCAGTTGCGCTCGGTCTCGACATACTGGCGCCCGGCCGCACGCAGCGCCGGCCAGGAATCCTGCGCCTCGAGCAGGCCGATGAGCTTGTCCGCCAGGGCGGCCGGGTCGTCGGCCTTGAACAGTACGCCGGTCTTGCCGTCCGCGATCAGCTCGAGGTGGCCGCCGACGTCCGAGGCCGCCAGCACCCGGCCCTGGGCCATCGCTTCCAGCGGCTTCAGGGGCGTGACCAGGTCGGTCAGGCGCATCGACAGGCGCGGGTAGACCAGCACGTCGAGCAGGTCGTAATACTTTTGTACCTGGTCGTGCGGCACGCGGCCGGTGAACACCACCTTGTCGGCAATGCCGAGCTCACGTGCCAGGCGGCGCAGGGCTTCGTCCTGCGGACCGCCGCCGACCAGCAGCACGCGCAGGTCGGGCAGGCGCGCCACCAGTTGCGGCACCGCGCGCAGCAGCACGTCCAGGCCTTCGTAGGCGTAGAACGAGCCGATGAAGCCGACCAGGCGCGCGCCCGACAGGCCGAGTTTTTCCTTGAGCTGCAGGTCGGCGCTGCCGCCGACCGCGAACTTGTCGATGTCCACCGCGTTCGGGATCACCGTGACCTTCGAGGCCGGGATGCCGCGCGCCACGATGTCCTTGCGCAGGCCTTCGCAGATGGTGGTGACGGCGCTGGCGCGCTTGAGCGCCCAGGTTTCGAGCGCACGGGTAGCGCGGTAGCGCAGGCCGAATTCCTTCGAGGTGCCGTGGTCGACGGCGGCGTCCTCCCAGAACGCGCGCACCTCGTAGACCACCGGGATGCCGAAGCGGCGCCCGGCGCGCAGTGCGGCCACGGCGTTGAGCGAGGGCGAGTGCGCGTGCAGGACGTCCGGCCTGACCTGCGGGATGATCTCGGCCAGGCGCCTGGTGAGGCCGTCGATGACTTCCTTCTGGTTCAGCACCGGCAGCCTGGCCAGCGGCCCCGCCGAGGCCGGGGTGCGGTAGAAATGCAGGCCGTCCACGGTCTCTTCCAGCATGTCCTTCGAATGCTGCTTCGAGCCGGTCACATGGAAGGTTTCCCAGCCGAGCGCGCGCTGCTCGCGCAGGATCGCGCGGGTGCGGAAGGTGTAGCCGCTGTGCAGCGGGATCGAGTGGTCCAGGATGTGCAGGACACGCATTTACGCCGCCTCCATTTCTTTGCGCAGGAAGGCCTCGAACATCAGCGTGGTCCAGATCGGCGCGCTGTAATCGCGGCGGCCCGACTCGTGCTGTTCGACGATCTCGGCCAGGAAGGCGGTATTGAAGATGCCGGTGCCGGCCAGGATCGGACCCAGCAGCGACTCGCGCACGCGCTGGCGCAGCGGGCCGCGGAACCAGGTCGCCAGCGGCACCGCGAAGCCCTGCTTCTTGCGGTACAGGATATCGTGCGGCAGGTGGCGTTCGAGGCTCTTCTTGAAGATGTACTTGCCTTCGCCGTTCTTCAGCTTGATCGAGGACGACAGGCCGGAAATCCACTCGACCAGCTCGTGGTCGAGCAAGGGCACGCGCACTTCGAGCGCGTGCGCCATGCTGGCGCGGTCGACCTTGGTCAGGATGTCGCCGGGCAGGTAGGTCTTCATGTCGAGGTACTGGATCAGCGACAGCGGATCGTCGGTCGGCGCGTTGGCGGCGTGGCCGCGCATCACGTCGATCGCACGGTGGCCCTGCAGGCGCTGGCGGAACTCCGGGGTGAACAGGCGTTCGCGCATGGCGTCGGACATGACCGAGACGCCGTGGAAGTAGCCCTCGACCAGGTCGCGCGCCAGCGATTCGAAGGTGGTCTTGGCGCGGAACACGCGCGGCGCCCAGTCGGCTTTCGGGTAGTAGCGGCCGAGCGGGCCGAACACGTTGCGGCGCAGCGACGGCGGGATCTTCGAGCGTACCGCGTCCTCGGCCATGGCCAGGCGGTAGCGGCGGTAGCCGGCCAGGTTCTCGTCGCCGCCGTCGCCCGACAGCGCCACCGTCACGCGCTTGCGCGCCAGCTGGCACACGCGGTAGGTCGGGATCGCCGAGCTGTCGGCATACGGCTCGTCGTACAGGCCGGCGAGAGTGTCGAGCAGGGCGTAGTCGTCGGTATCGACGGTCTCGGTATGGTGGTTGGTCTTGTACTGGCGCGCGACCTGCTCGGCGTATTCGGACTCGTCGAAGGCCTTGTCGTTGAACGCGATCGAGCAGGTGTTGACCGGCTTGTCGTCCAGGCCGGCCATCATCGCCACCACTGCGCTCGAGTCGACCCCGCCCGACAGGAAGGCGCCGAGCGGCACGTCGGCCTTCAGCTGGCTCTTCACCGCTTCGCGCACGCGTGCCGTCAGTTCGCCGGCGGCGTCGGCCTCGGTCATCATCTGGTGCTGCTTGAACGGCACGTCCCACCAGCGCCTCGGCTGCGGGACCGGCTGGCCGATGCGCACCAGCATGCAGTAGCCCGGCGCCAGCTTGCGCGCGCCGGCATAGATGGTCTTCGGTTCCGGCACGTAGCCAAAGGCGAAATAATCCTCGACCGCGGTCGGGTCGATCTCGCGCGCCAGGCCCGGATGGGCGCGCAGCGACTTCAATTCGGAACCGAAGATGAACATCCCGTCCGGCAGCTCCGCGTAGAAGAAGGGTTTCACGCCCATGTGGTCGCGCGCCATGAACATGGTCTGCCTGGTGCGGTCCCAGATCGCGATCGCGAACATGCCGCGCAGGCGGTGCACGCAGTCCTCGCCCCAGGCTTCCCAGGCGTGGACCACGGCTTCGGTATCGCTGTTGGTGCGGAATACGAAGCCCAGCTTTTCCAGCTCGGCGGTCAGTTCGCGGTAGTTGTAGATCTCGCCGTTGAACACGACGCCGACGTCGCCCGCGGCATTGAACATCGGCTGCTGGCCGCTGGCCAGGTCGATCACCGACAGGCGGCGGTGGCCGAAGCCGACGCCGGGTTCGGTGTAGATGTCGCCCTCGTCAGGACCGCGGTGATGCTGGGTCTCGTTCATCCGCTTGAGCAGCACGGGATCGATCGGACGTGCGCCGCGGGTATCGAAAATGCCGACTATTCCACACATGATTTGATGGGCTTCCTGAATGGGGTTTTACGTTCGCACAGGCTGTCGTAGAGGGCCTGGTAGCCGGCGACCATCGCCGGCATCGAATAATGGGAAAGTACGCGCGCCCGCCCTGCGGCGCCGTGCGCGGCCGCCAGCTCGGGCGCCAGCACGTAGCGCGCCAGCGCATCGGCCATCGCCGACGGGTCGCGCGGCGGAACCAGCTGGCCGGTGACGCCTTCGGCGATCACCTCCGGGACGCCGCCGACGCGGGTGCCGACCGCGGGCAGGCCGCTGGCCATCGCTTCCAGCACGCTGCCGGGCGTGCCTTCGGCGATCGAGGAAATGGCATACACGTCGAAGCCGCGCAGGATCTCCGGGATGTCGTAGCGCGCGCCGGGCAGCCAGACCAGGCCTTCCAGGCCGAGCGTGCGCACCTTCTCGCGCAACGGCGCCAGCAGCGGGCCGTCGCCGACGATCGCCAGGCGCAACCCGGCGGCCTGCTCCGGCAGGCGCGCGCGCAGCAGGGCGAAGGCGTCGATCAGGGTCGCATGGTCCTTGACGTCCTGCACGCGGCCGACGGTGCCGATCACCCGGCAGCCCGGGCCGAAACCGAAATCCGGGCGCGTTTCGTCCTGCGCCGGCGGGCGGAAGCGATCGGCGTCGATGCCGTTGGCCAGCAGGCAGCTTTTATGTTCGGGCACGCCGATGAAGTCGCGGTTCCAGGCCAGCATGTCGCCGGAATTGGCGTAGCAGCAGTCATAAAACGGCAGCATCAGCTGGCGCAGCAGCTTGTGCTTGGGGTTGCGTCCTTCGGGGTCGCCGGCATCGCGTCCGTGCAGGCCATTGATGCGCACCGGCACGCCGGCCAGCATCGCCGCCGGCGCGTACTCGATCGCGGCCAGGTTATAGGTGTGCAGGATCGCCGGGCGCAAACGGCGCAGCAGCTTGAACAGGGCCGCATGGGTGCCCAGCGACAGGCCGGGTTGCTTGTCCAGCGCGTACACCTCGACGTCCGGCTTGGTGATCTTGCGGGTGAAATCGGTGTAGAAGGTCAACGCAACGATCGCATGCCGGTAGGCGTGGGCCGGCATCCGATTGATGCGCTCGACCATCAGGGTTTCGAGGCCGCCGAAGTCGAGGCTGTACGTCAGGTGGACGATCAGGGGCGCAGTCATGCCGAAACCTCTCCGCCCTGCAGTCGTGTTGCAACTTTGATGATGCACATATCGCGTTACTTCAATTCAGTGATGACCCGCGGAATTGAGCGTGTCATTGATGTTTTTATAATTATCCAACAGAAATGAAAGAAGTGTCGCACGCGCTGCATCGGGCTGTTCGTCGAAGGGCGCGGACAGCATCACGGCCGCGCCATCGTCACCGCGCAACAACAGTTTGGACTGCGCCTGCAGCAGTTTGCCGACCGCGTTGCTGGTGGTCTCGCGGCCGCCGATGCGCATCCAGTCCCACACCAGCAGGGCCCGGCCCTCGCTGCGCAGCACCGTCTCGCGCACGGTCAGCGCGACCCCGTTCAGGTTCACGGTGCGCTTGGTCGACGCGGTTTCGTGCCAGCTGTCCTTGTAGCCGGCCAGGCGGTTGATGGAGCTGATCAGGGACTTGCTGCGGTCCTGGTTGCGGTAATAGAGCAGGTTCAGGTCGACCGGGCTCGCGCCCTGGCGGTAGCTGCGGCGCAGGGCGGCGTCGGGCGCCATGTAGTCCGGCTTCCAGTCGGCGAATGCGGGCGCCTCGGGCCAGTTCACGGCTACGTGCGCCAGCTCGACCTTTGCCGGATTGTGGTTGGCATGCTCGCCGTACAGCGCGAACGCCGGCCAGACGGCGCACAGGGCCACGACGCAGGCGACCATGGCCGGGATGCGGCCGGGTGCGCCGGCGTCTGCGCGCGCTGCGCCGGCGGCCGCCGGCGGGACGTCGGTGTCCTCGCGCCAGTAGCTGCCGATCCAGAACATGATGAACATGACCAGGCCGAAGAACAGCCAGCCGTAGATCAGGTGGTCGACGCCGGTGGCCAGTTCCATGCCGGACAGGTGGCCGATCATCACGATCATGTAGGCGCGCAGGCCGTTGGCGATGACCGGCACCACCACCGACAGGGCGATGAACAGGGCGCGCCGCGTCATCGAGCGGTAGGTCAGATAGGCGTACAGGCAGCCCAGCGTGATCGAGGAAATCAGGTAGCGCACGCCGCTGCAGGCCTCGACCACCGACCAGTTCCCGGTCGGCAGCTCGAAGCGGGTGCCGCTGCGCAGCACCGGGATGCCGGTGGCCTGCACCGCGGCCACCGTGAAGTCGGCGGTGAACTGGATCAGCGGGCCGACGAAGACTTCGCCGAACGGCACCGCGAACAGCAGGAACAGCAGCGGGAAGGCGAGCGAGCCGGCCAGGCGCGGGCCGAGCAGGGCCAGCGCGGCGACCGGGAACATGGCCACGAAGGTGTATTGGGACACCACCTGCACCTCGCCCAGCCGGGCCGCCAGCCAGCCGGCGCCGAGCAGCGCCAGCAGGATCAGCGCCGGCGCCCAGGGCCTGGGCGGATAGAGGCTGAAGTTTGCACGGCGGCGCCAGATCAACCACAGGCTGATCGGCAGGATCACGTAGCCGTGGGCGAAGGTCTCGGAACTGTTCCAGATCGAGACGATCGATTCGACGGTGCCGAAGTACAGCGCGAACGGCGCCAGCAAGGCCAGCGCGATCAGGGCGATGGCTGCGCGCGACAGGCGCGCTGCAGGCGGGACGGCGGCGGTGGCATCCGGGGAGACCCCGGGCGGTGGATTCAGCATCATTCCAGGTTCTCTCCGATGCAGGCAAGATTGCTCGACCAGCTGTAGCGGCGCTGGACCTTGGCGCGCGCGGCCAGGCCGATCGCCTCGGCCGCGCCGTCCTGGCTGGCCAGCAGCGCATTCACGGCGTCGATGAAGGCGGCGGCGTCTTCGGCCAGCACCAGTTCGCTGCCCGGTTCGGCATCGATGCCTTCCAGCGCCTGCGGCGACACCACCACCGCGCGCGCCATCGCCATCGCTTCCAGCACCTTGTTCTGGATGCCGCGCGCGATCCGCAGCGGCGCCACCGCCACCGCCGCGTGGGCGATATAGGGCCGCACGTCCGGCACGGTGCCGGTGACCGTCACGCCGGGGCGCTGGCCGAGGGCCTGCACCGCCGGGTTCGGGCGCGAGCCGACGATGTAGAAGCGCAGCTCCGGGAAGCGTTCGCGCAGGGCCGGGAACACGTTGTCGCAGAACCACTGGACCGCGTCCACGTTGGGCCAGTAATCCATCGCGCCGGTGAACACCAGCGCGCGTTCGTCCGGCTGGTAGGGGTTGGCGTGGGCGGCTTCGGGCGTGAAGTAGTCGGTGTCGACGCCGTTGCTGAAATGGCCGATCTTGGCGCCGCTCTCCGGCGCCAGCCGGCGGAACAGGGCCGCCTCGGGGGCCGACACGAACAGCGAGGCGTCGTAGTCGCGCGCCACCTGGCGCTCGTAGTCGAGCAGGCGCGCCGCTTCATAGCCGTACAGCCAGCTCATCGGCCAGGACTTCTTGTCCGCGTACTGGCGCCACTTGTCGGAGTCGACGTCGACGAAATCGACCACCCGGCGCGCCTGGCGGTAGGGATCGGCGTACTGCGCCATCGCCGACGAGAACACCAGCACGCGCTCGATCCCCTGCGCGGCCACCGTGTCGCGCACCCAGCGCGCCAGCTTGGCATCGCGGTAGTACTCCAGCGACAGCGAGCGGTTCTTCAGCAGGGCGCCCAGGCTCTTCACGCGCGCCATCAGCGGGTTCATGCGGGCAAAGTGGCTGCTCGCGCACAGTGCCTCCACATGCGGCACGTATTGCCAGTCGTCCGGGTCGTCCACGAAGGTCGCCAGGTGCACCCGGTAATGCTTGGCCAGGTGCTTGAGCAGGTGGTACGAACGGATCTTGTCGCCCTTGTTGGGCGGATAGGGGATCCGATGGATCAGCAGGAGCAGGTCTTCCACGATTCTTCCCGGTTTCTTCGGATGTCAGCCCAGGTTGCGCACGATGTACGGACCCATGAAGTTCGCCAGCGGCAGCGGCAGCTTCTTCCACATCCTGATGAACAGCTGGTACTTCGGATTCAGCGGATTGTTGTCCGGCAGCGCGGTGGCGCCGTACAGCTTGTATTCGTAAGGCAGGTGCTGGGCCGTGAAGCCCCAGTTCTTCTTGAAGTCGTAGGCGCCGGTGCCCAGCTTGCTGCGGCCGAAGTCGAACAGGCGGCAGCCGCGCGCAGCGGCGGCCTGCATCAGGTTCCAGTACATGAAGTCGTTGCCGGCCACGTTGCGCGCGATGTCCATGCCGCCGCCGTAGTAGGGCACGACTTCGTCGCGCCAGTAGAACGACAGCACCGATCCCACCAGCTGGTCGTCCTCGGTGAGGATGGTGCGCACCTCGCACTCGTCGCCGAAGGTCTTCTGCAGCAGGGCGAAGTACTTTTTCGGGAATACCGGAGTGCCGAGCCGGTGCACGCTGTGCGCGTAGGCTTCGAACATGCGGTCGACGTTGTCCTCGACCACGCCCTTCAGGCCCAGCTTGATGCCCTTGCGGACCATTGCGCGCTGCTTGCGCGGGATCGCGTTCAGGTTGGCTTCGTCGTCGGCCGTGATCTCCTTGCGGAAGGTGACGTACAGCTCCTTGGTGTGCCAGGCCGGGTCGTCCGGGTGGAAGCGCTGCATGCCGCGGTATTCCAGGTGGCCCACGCCCAGCCGTTGCGCCAGCGCGTGCGCGGCCTGGTCCAGCATGGCGCGCGCGGCATCGCCATCGCTACCGCTGAAGGCGGCCGGGCCGCCGTACACGCAGAACGGCATCGCGCCCAGCGAGTGGCCGAACAGGCGGCTCTTGATCTCGGCGAGCGGCAGGACGCCCTGGATCTGGCCGTCCTGCTGCACGTAGTAGAACCAGGTCTTGATGCCGAACGATTCCTCGATCACCTGCTGCCATCCGGACAGGTGGAAGAAGGTGGCCTCGGGGCAGGTGCGCACGAAGGCGTCCCAGCGTGCGCGTTCGTTCGGCTGCATCAGGTGCAGGGTGAGCGGGCCGGCGGCCGGGGCCGGCGCGGCGCGCTTTGCTTGTGCTGCTTCGATAATCGAGTTCATGCTTGATTCAGGAAGATCCGGTCCATGCGGTCCCAGGCGAAGTCGCGCGCCAGGGCTTCGATGCGGCGCTCCATCCGGTCGATGTTGATGTAGTGGCGGAAGCGGGCTTTCGCGCCCAGGCCTTCGGGGCGCGGCTGCTGCGTGTCGATCTCCCACGGGTGGAAGTAGAACAGCGAGGGCTGGCGGTCGTCGCGGTTGACCTTGGCCATCATCCAGCGCGACAGCGCGTAGGGCAGCAGGCGGAAATAGCCGCCGCCGCCGGCCGGCAGGTTACGTCCCATCAGGTTCACCGTGGTGATCGGCACTTCCAGCAGGCCGTCCGGGCCGTTCGGGTAGAACGCGAAGCGCGGCGCTTCCGGCATGCCGTAGTGGTCGTGCGCGATCGGGTAGATGCTGGAGCTGTAGCGGTAGCCGGCGTCGAGCAGCTCGTCCAGCGCCCACAGGTTGGCGCGTCCGATCGAGAAGCTGGGAGCGCGGTAGCCCAGCACGGCCTGGCCGCCGATGTCTTCCAGCAGCGCCTTGGCGGAGCGGATGTCGTTGGCGAATTCGGCGCGGGTCTGGTCGGAGGCGCGCAGGTGGCCGTAGCCGTGGCTGGCCAGCTCGTGGCCCCCGGCGACGATGCGCCTGACGACCTGCGGATAGCGCTCGGCGATCCAGCCCAGGGTGAAGAAGGTGGCGTGCACGCCATGGCGCTCGAACAGGGCCAGGATGCGGTCCATGTTCGCTTCGACCCGGCATTCGCGGCTCGGCCAGCTGGCGCGGTCGATGTAGGGCGCGAAGGCCGAGACCTGGAAATAGTCCTCGACGTCGCAGGTCATCGCATTGCGGATGCGTTCCCCCGGCGCCGGCAGGCGGCGCGGGGCCAGTTCGACCATGTTCATTCTTGATTGTCCATCGGCTGGGTGACCGCCCCCTGGGGCGTGGCAACGATCTTCTTCAGGATCGACAATACGGATACGATCGACTTCTCCAGGCGCATCATGCGTTCGTCGAGCACCTCGACGCTGTTGGTGCGGCGCTCGCCGACGCGCTGGTCGAGCGTGCGCAGTTCCTGGTTCAGCCCGCCCAGGCCGGCGCCCGGCAGGGCGTCCGGGGCCGCGGCTGCCCCGGCCTGTCCCTCGGGCAGCTGGAACTCTTCGCTGATGTCGCTGATGACGGCCTGGATGTCCGCATCGCCGAACTGGTGCATCTCTTCCAGGTAGCCCATCAGCAGCACGCGGTCCATCAGGGTGTTGACCTTGCGCGGGATGCCGCCGCTGTAGGCGTAGATGGCGGCATGCGCGCCATCGTCGAAGGACGGGTCGCCGTTCCAGCCGACCGTCGCCAGGCGGTGCTCGATGTAGGCGCGGGTTTCCTGCGCATCCATCGGGCCCAGGTGGTAGCTGGCAATCACGCGCTGGCGCAGCTGCTGCATGCCGGGGCTGTGCAGGGTGGCGCGGAATTCGGGCTGGCCGAGCAGGAAGGTCTGCAGCAGCGACTTGTCGTCGGTCTGGAAGTTCGACAGCATGCGCAGCTCTTCCACCGTGCGCGCCGACAGGTTCTGGGCTTCGTCGATGACCAGCAGGGCGCGCTTGCCCTGGTGGTCGACGTCGCACAGGAATTTTTCCAGGCGCGTCAGCAGGTCGGTCTTGCTCGCGCCTTCGAACGGCAGGCCGAACGCCGACACCACCATGCGCAGGGTGTCTTCCGGATCGAGGTGGGTATTGACGATGTGCGCCGCCACGATCTGGTCGGACGGCAGGCTGTTGAACAGGTTGCGCACCAGCGTGGTCTTGCCCGCGCCGACTTCGCCGGTGACGATGATGAAGCCTTCGCCCTGCGACAGGCCGTACTCGAGGTAGGCCATGGCGCGCTTGTGCCCCTTGCTGCCGAAGAAGAAGTGCGGGTCCGGGCGCAGTTGGAAGGGTTTGGCGGAAAATCCGTAAAAGGTCTCGTACATCGCTGCTCCGATTAAAACTGGGCGGTAAGGGAGGCCGATACCGCGTTCTCGGTGTAGGTCCGACCGCTGGCCGCGCCGAAGCCGCCGCGCACATGGCGCAGGTCGACCGCGAAATTCATGTGGCGATCGAAGCGGCGCGCCAGGCCCACCCGCAGCTGGCTGTGGTTCTCGGTGATACCGGTGTCGATCGAGGTCACGCGCGTGAAGTTCACGTTCCCGGTCGCCGACGTGCGCGAGTTCAGCCGGTAGGTATAGAGGCTGTCGATCCCGCGCTGGCGGACGTTGTCGTTCAGGGTCGCGAGCTGGCTGCCGAGCAGTTCGCTGTCGCTCTGCTGCAGCGACAGGGCGGTGCGCTCGGTCTTCGACACGGACGTCACCAGGCTGCTGTGCGCCCAGCTGAAGGCGACCGCGGCCGACAGCTGCTTCTGGCGCAGGTAGCGGTTGCTCAGGTAATTCACGTTATTGGCCAGGCTCGGCGGCAGGCCGGTCGCCTGCAGGTAGGACTGCACCGCCTGCTGGCGCAGCACCGGATCCGGGATCGAGGCGCTGAACAGGGTGTCGAGCAGGGCCGCGGTGTCGATCGTCGACGGCAGCAGGAATTGCTGGCGGCTGGTCGTGATCGCGTCGCTGTAGTTGATGCTCCACACGCTGTGGCGGCTGTGATGCCGGGCGGAGAGCGAACCGGTCTTGCCGAAATAACGGCGGCCGTAGCTGGCCTGCAGGCTGGTACGGGACGACGGGGTCCAGATGAAGCCGCCGGTCCAGTTGCGCCCGGCAGTGCGCCCGCCCAGCGCCTGGTAATCGTATTTGTCGTAGCCGGCGGTGGCGGTGGCGCTCAGCTGCGGCGAATAGCGCAGGCGCAGGCTGGCCAGCGCATTGCTGGCTGAAGAGGCCCCGGCCAGGCGGTTCTGCAATTCCTGGTGGTAGTACGACAGGCCCCAGCCCACGGCGTTGAAGGATCTTCCGCTGTTCAGGTTCAGGCTGCCGGTGCTGGACGTGCTCGAGCCGAACGGATTGCGCGAGCCGGCGTCGACCCCGTCGCGCGAAAAGCGCGCCAGCAGCTCGGCGGTGTTGCCGAAGTGGTGCTGGAGGTAGGGGCTGATGCGCCAGCTGTTGATCATGGTGCGGTTGCCCATCGAGTACAGGTTGTCGCTCATCTGGGGGCCGAAGGCCGAGATGGTCTGCGGGCCGCCGGCGGCGAACACATCGAGGAACAGCTCGTCCGTCAGCTTGGCCAGGGCGGTGGCGCTGTAATCGTGCTGGCGGTCGTTCAGGTTCGGGATGCTGCCGTCGGTGTAGACGAACTGGTGCACGCGGGCGGAGCCGGCAAAGCGCAGGCGTGCGCTCTGTTGCGTCAGCGAAAACCCGCCCATCGCTTCACTGACGAGCTGGCTGTGCGCGCGGTCGTCGGGCGACAGGCCGACGTTGTCCGTATAGGTCTCCGTCACGCCCGCGGTCGGGGTAAATTTCCAGTCGGCGCGGCATTCGGCCGACCACAACATTGCCGCCAGGGCGAGCGGCGTCAGCAGCAGCGCCCGGTCCGGCCTCTTAGCCGTAGTGATAGTCATACGTCTCTTCGATGCCGGGAAGATCCCTGGTCTTGTTATAGATGAGATTAACGTTGTTGAGGCCGTTGAGCTGGCTCAGGGCTTCCTTGAGCGCATGCTGGGTCGTGGTCTGGGCTTCGACCACCACCACGATCTGGCCCATGTGCGACGCCAGCACGTGCGATTCGCTGGTCAGCAGAAGCGGCGGCGAGTCGAAGATCACGATCCGGTCCGGATAGCGGTTGGCGATTTCGTTGACCAGGTTGCTCATGGTCGAGCTGGCCAGCAGTTCGGTCGCGCGCGGGGTGCTGGTGCCGGCCGGCAGGATCGACAGGGTATCGACGTTGGTGCGCAACATCACCTCGCCCATGTCGAGCTTGTCGTCGACCAGCAGGTCCATCAGGCCGCGCTGGGCCGGCAGGCCGAGGGTGCGCAGCACCGACGGACGGGCCACGTCGGCGTCGACCAGCAGCACGGTGTGGTCGAGTTCCATGGCGATGCTCATCGCCAGGTTGATCGCGGAGTAGGTCTTGCCTTCGCCAGGCAGCGAGCTGGTCAGCATGATCAGGTTGCCCGGCTTGTCGCCCGGCCGGCGTTCGGCGAAGGCGCGCTGCAGCAGCGGACGCTTGATGATGCGGAAGTCTTCCAGCAGGGATGTACGGCCGCCGGCCGCGGTGACCATGCCCATCTCGCGCATGCGCGCCAGGTCCAGCTCGACGCGGCGGGTGGTGTATTTCGGCGCGGCGTGCTCGGCCTTCGGGGCCGCGGCCGCGGCTGCGGCGGCGCCGACGGCGGGCGCGACCGGCACCGCATGGAGGGTGTCGTGCGCAATGCCGTTCACCGGGCTGTCCGCCGCCACGGCCGGGGCCGCGCTGGCCTCGACCGGGCTGGCGGGGACGGCGGCGGCGGCGCTACGCTGCCGGTCGATGCGGCTGGCTGCTTTTTCGATAATGCTCACGTGGGACTCCTTGCAAACTGTGCGGGGGCGCCGCGATTAAAGCGTGGGGTGCGACAGGATCGCTGCCACCCCGGCGCCGTAGATGCCGAACAAGACCAGGACCGATACCCCGAGGGCAGCCAGGCGCCGCTTGCGGCGGATCGTCTGTTCCGCGGTCCAGTTCATGCTGATCGAACCGAGCACCGGCAGGCCGGTGACTTCGCGCAGCGTGGACTGGCTCAGGAAGGTCGGACGCAACTGGCTCATCAGGAAGGCGACGGCGATGCCGGCCACCAGGGCGCCGGCGAACACCAGCGAGAACAGGCGCAGGCGGTTCGGGCCGGTCGGCTGGAGCGGGACGGTCGGCGGATCGATCACACGGAAGGTCAGCATGTCGGTGGCGGACGACAGGTCGCCCGACAGGCGCGCCTGCTCGCGGCGTTCCAGCAGCTTCTGGTAGTTTTCCTTGTTGACCTGGTAGTCGCGGTTGAGCTGGGCCAGCTGGGCTTCGACTTCCGGCACCGAAGCGCTCTGCGCGCGCAGGCGGGCGACGCGGGTCGCATATTCCTCGACACGGATGCGCATCGACGCCACCTGGGCCTCGGCCTGCGACAGCGCCACGTTCAGCTGCTGCAGCATCGGGCTGTAGCCGGCGCCCGGATCGGCGCTGCGCTTCTTCTGCTTGGACAGGTCGGCCTTCTGCGCCAGCAACTGCTCCATCAGGCGGCGGTTGGCGACGATGTCCGGATGCTGCTCGGTGTATTGCAGGCGCAGGGCGTCCAGGTTCTTCTGGGTGGTGACGATGCGCGCTTCCAGGTCCGGATCGGTCGCCCCGATGGCCGTCACCTCGCCGCCCTTGCCCGGCTCGCCCGAGATCTGGCGGCGGATCGCGTTGCGGGCCTGCTCGGCTTCGGCCAGCTGCAGGCGCGCCTGGCTCAGCTGTTCGGTGGCCTGGATCAGCTGGCTGCTGAAGTCGCCGCCGCCTTCGCGCGGCAGCAGGCCCATGTTCTTGATCTTGAATTCCTTCAGCGAGTTTTCGGCCGCGGTCAGCTTCTCTTCATACGACTTGATCTGGTCGTCGATGAATTGCACGGCCTTTTCCGAATCCTGCTTCTTGCCGCTGAAGCTGCCCTCGACGAAGATGGTCAGCAGGGACTGCACCACGTCCTTGCCCAGCTTCGGGTTGTCCGAGCTGTAGGTGATCGTATAGATGTCGTCGCGCTCGGTGCCGGCGATCTTGATGTTCTGTATCAGCTCATCGACGATCTTCTCGTGCTCCTTGGTGTCCTTGGCCTTGACGTCCAGGTCCACCATGCGCATCAGGCGCTCGACGTTCGGGCGGCTGATCAGGGTACGGCGCATGAACACGACTTGCTGGTCCAGGTTGGGCAGGGAAGTCATGCCCGACAGCAAAGGCTTGAGGATGCTTTGCGTGTCGACGTAGACCCGGGCCGATGCGTCGTACTGATTGGGCAGGCGCATGACCACGGCCCATCCGATTACCGCGATGGTCCAGGAAATGGCGACGGCATACCAACGGTACTTGCCGATTGCTTTAAGGAAATTCAGGAGGGTGGCTGTGATCTCTGCCATCGTGTCAATCTCACCATGAAGGATTCGGGGTCTTGGGCTGATCCGAATCAAAGGAAAATGGAATACATCGCATCATCGCTGGTACTTCGGGCAATTGCAATTAAGCACATGAAAAATATGAAGACTTCAACAGGGAGTACCCCGCCTACAACACAAATTCCACTGAGAAACCCGAAGATACGCTGTTTTTGGCTTTGGTTTTACAAAATATTGATTAAATCTCTATTAGTTTGCGGGAATAAGATGCATTGGGGCAACGTATTTTTTCTTGCGGTGCGCTCATGGGGTAGACTTGCGAAATCGCAACTTTCTAAAAGAAATCGATTCATTGTAATGTCTAAATTGCAAAAAGGGGTGCACGGTTGGTGCGCCCGCGAAACTTGGCCCGGGTCCGTCCGGCGGCGACTGCTTGGGGTGGTGGCGGCCTGCGCGCTGGCACCGGCGATGGGTGCCGACCTGACTGCGGTCATTCCAACCGTCAAGCGTTCGGTGGTTGGTGTCGGCACTTTCGAGCGCACCCGCAGTCCCTCGACCGTGTTCTTCGGTACCGGTTTCATCGTGGGAGATGGCTTGAGCGTGATTACGAACGCCCACGTGGTGCCGGAAAAGCTGGACGAGGCGCACATGGAACAGCTCGGCATCGTGACCGGCGATGGCGACATGGTGCGCTTCCGCCCGGCCCAGCTGGTGGCGCGCGACAACGAACACGACCTGGCCCATCTGCGCCTGAGCGGACCGCCGCTGCCGGCGCTGAAGCTGGGAAATTCCGACGAAGTGGGCGAGGGCCAGAACCTGGCCTTCACCGGCTACCCGCTGGGCATGGTGCTGGGCCTGCATGCGGCCACCCACCGCGCGACCCTGGCGGCTATCACACCGATCGTCATGCCGTCGCTGAGCTCGCGCAAGCTCGATGCGCGCCAGCTGGCCCAGCTGCAGCGCACCTCCTTCGATATCTTCCAGCTCGACGGGACCGCGTACCCCGGCAACAGCGGCAGCCCTGTCTACGATCCGGCCAGCGGCGAAGTCTGGGGCGTGATCAACGCCGTGTTCGTGAAAGGGCTCAAGGAGACGGCGATCAGCAATCCCAGCGGCATTACCTACGCGGTGCCGGTGAAATATGTGAAGACGCTGATGCAACAGAAGTAATGTATTAAGAACTATTTCTATCGTGCGGGGTTTTTCCTAAAGCACTATGGTATAAAATAATTCACTGTTGATGGCTTACTAACATATTTGTGTTCGACGAAAGGGAATGACGTGGGCAAGTACAAGGCGAACCTGATTAAACATACGACAGTGGCGGCCGCCGCTGTGTTGGCGCTGGCCTTGACCGGCTGTGCTTTCCATAGGACTGCTGCCGCCCCGCAAACCCAGGTCACCAACCCCGACTACCTGATCGGACCGGGCGATACCGTGAATATCATGGTGTGGCGCAACCCCGAGGTGTCGATGTCGGTACCGGTGCGCCCGGATGGCAAGATCACGACGCCGCTGGTCGAAGACCTGCCGGCTGCCGGCAAGACCTCGACCGAACTGGCGCGCGATATCGAAAAATCGCTGGCCAAGTTCATCCAGCAGCCGGTGGTGACCGTGATCGTCACCAATTTCGTCGGCAACTTCAGCGAACAGATCCGCGTCATCGGACAGGCCGCCAAACCGCAGGCCCTGCCGTATCGCCGTGACATGAGCCTGATGGACGTGCTGATCGCAGTCGGCGGCGTGACCGAGTTTGCGTCGGGCAACCGTGCCAGCGTGATCCGTACCGTCGACGGTAAACAACAGAAGTTCAACGTACGCCTGGACGACCTGATCAAGGACGGCGATATCTCGGCGAATATGCCGATGCGTCCGGGTGACGTGCTGGTGATCCCCGAAAGTTTCTTCTAATACTGTTGCGTCGATAATTTTTACACTTATCGGCGTTCCGGCATACAATGGAAATTTCCGGGTGGTACATCAGGCCCTAAGCGCCTGATTTGAAATATTTTTTTCGGAATGCCGTGTTAATGGCCCGGAATTTGCTTTTATGAGAGGTGACGCACACTTCGCATGAATGCAGCACATCTTTGGGGATATCGCACGTGGCTACCGACAATCAAGAAAACAATGGAAACGCGGCGCCGTTGTCCTTGAGCGTACGCGGCGCAAGGCGGCGCCGGCTGGCCAAGGCCGGGATCGGCGCCGCGGGTATCCTGTGGACGCTGGAAAGCCGTGCAGCGATGGGCCCGATGGTCTGCAAGTCGCCGTCGGGCGCACTGTCCGGCGGCTTGAGCAGCCATTACGGACCGGAGCCGGTCTGCCAGGGACGTTCGCCGGGCTACTGGAAAAACCATACCGAAGCCTGGCCGATCCCGGTCGCCACCCTGTTCGCCGACGTATTCTACGTGGCGGGCAGCAAGCAGTCCTGCACGCCCGAGACCAAGGACAAGAATTACCTGTGCTCGACGCTGCTCAATATCCTGGACCCGCGAAGCTTCGACCAGTACAAGCTGGGAATGCACGCGGTGGCGACCTACCTGAATATCAAATCGGGCAAGATCAATTTCCTGTCCGTCGAAACGCTCCTCAACATGTGGTACGAAGTGCAGACCAAGGGCTTCTACAGCCCCACCGCCGGGGTGCAATGGAATCCCGAACAGGTCAAGAACTACCTCGAAGCCACCCACGACTGACGAGGCGGCAACGAGCATGTGGCGCGTGGTTCCGGGGCAGTCCCTTGTGTTCCGGGAATGGGACGGAGAAGCGGTGTTGTACAACGACCTGTCGGGCAGCACCCACCTGCTGGACGGCGCCGCCATCGATGTGCTGCAGGCCTTGCGCGCGCATCCTGCCGATGCCGCCACGCTGGCCGCCGGCCTGGCCGGGCGTTTCGAGGCCGATGCCGATGAATTATCCGTCATGATCGAAGACATGCTGGCCGGACTGGCCACGCTCGACCTGGTCGAATTTTCCCCATGCTGACCGTCGCCGACCTGCCGCGGCGCGAGCTGGCGGCGCGCCTGGCCGGTCCGGGGCTGGTCTTGCGCACCGGACCATTCGCCAACCGCATCCGCAGCGATATCCCGCACCTGCTCGACGGCATTGCACTGCTGTACGCCGACTATCCGGTCGACGCGCCCGGCGGCTTTGCCGACTTCCACCTGTCCCTGCACCGCGCGGGCGGCATGCGCCGCTGGTTCCGTCCCCAGGTCCGTTTCGCGCAAGAGGGCATGACCCCGTTCAAGCCCTTGCCGCTGGCGCAGGCCTATCCGATGTTCGAGTGGGTGATGAACTGGTGCGTGTCGCACCGCGCCCACACCTACCTGATCATCCATGCCGCCGTGCTGGAGCGCCATGGCCGCGCGGTGGTCCTGCCGGCGCCGCCCGGGTCGGGCAAGAGCACCCTGTGCGCGGCCCTGGTCACGCGCGGCTGGCGCCTGCTGTCGGACGAGATGACCCTGGTGCGCCTCGACGACGGCGCCGTGCTGCCGCTGCCGCGCCCGGTCAGCCTGAAGAATGCGTCGATCGGCGTGATCCGCGCCTTTGCCCCCGATGCCGTGCTCAGCCCACCGGTGGAAAACACCGCCAAGGGCACCATCGCCCACCTGAAGGCGCCGGCCGCGAGCATCGAGCGCGCCTTCGACCCGGCCCGCCCCGCCTTCATCGTGTTTCCCCGCTACGAAGCGCAGGCGCCCACCAGCCTGGCGCCGCTGCCGAAGGCGCGCGCCTTCATGGGCGTGGCCGAGAACGCTTTCAATTACCAGGTGCTGGGCGCGCGCGGGTTTAACGCCCTGGGCTGCCTGATCGAATCGACGGACGCTTTCGAGTTCCGCTACAGCAAGCTGGACGAGGCGGTGGACCTGTTCGAACGCCTGGCGAGAGACGGCGCATGATGGGCATGCAGGACTTGCCGCTGCTGCTGCGCGTGCTGCGCGAGCCGTCCGTGGCGGCCGGACTCGACGAGGCCGGCTGGGACCTGCTGCTGCGCCAGGCGCTCGGCGCGAACATGAGCGCCATGCTGCCGGTGCTGTTCGAGGAAGCCGGCCTGCTCGACCGGGTCCCGCCGGCGCCGCGCGCCCACTTCGAATGGGCGCTCGCCGCCAGCGCCCGCCATGCCCAGGCGGTGCGCTACGAGGTGAGGCAAATCGACCGCGCCTTGTCCGGCCTGGGCCTGCCGCTGATCCTGCTGAAGGGCGCGGCGTATGCCATGGCCGGCCTGGCGCCGGGACGCGGCCGGATGTTTTCCGACATCGATATCCTGGTGCCGAAGGCGCAGATCGGCCAGGTCGAAGCCGCCCTGATGCTGCACGGCTGGGCCACGACCCACCAGGACGCCTACGACCAGCGCTATTACCGCGAGTGGATGCACGAGCTGCCGCCGATGGAGCACGTGCGCCGCGGCAACGTCATCGACGTGCACCATGCGATCCTGCCCGAGACGGCGGCGCAGCGTCCGGATCCGGCCAGGCTGCGCGCGGCCGCGGTGCCGGTCGCCGGCCTCGAGCCCGGCATGCCGCCGCTGTTCGTGCTGGCGCCGCGCGACATGGTGCTGCACAGCGCCGTGCACCTGTTCTCGGAAGGCGAGTTCGACCAGGGTTTGCGCAACCTGTTCGACATCCACCGGCTGCTGCTGCAGTTCGGGCCGCACGACGGCTTCTGGGACGGCTTGCCGTCACGCGCGCGCGAACTGGAACTGGAACGGCCGCTGTTCTACGCGCTGCGCTATTGCCGGCGTTTGCTGGGTACCCCGGTGCCGGACGCGGTCATCCGCAACATGGCGGCGGCCGCTCCCGGCCCCGTGCTGCTGGCGCTGATGGACCGCCTGTTCCTGCGCGCCCTCGGCCCTGCCCACCCGAGCTGCAGGGACGCCTTCACGCCCGTCGCCCACGGCATGCTGTATATCCGCGGGAACTGGCTGCGCATGCCCTTCTTCCTGCTGGCGCGCCATTTGTTCCATAAAGCTTTCCTTTCTCCTGACGCAAAGCCTGCCCACTGATAATATTAAAAAATTATTGGATTGCAATTATTCCTATTGTGGGGGCGACATGGGAAGCGTGGCGAACAGGCTGGTGCGGCTGCAGGACCTGCAGCATTTCCTGGCCGAAGGCAGTCTCGACGATTGTCTGCAGAACCAGGCCGCGCTGACCGCGGGATTGCTCGGCGCCGCCAGCTGCTCGATCATGCTGCTCAACAGCGGCGCTGCCGATCGCCTGCGCATGTCGGTCCACGCACGCTTCGGCCAGCTGCCGGAGGCGGCCCTGACGGCCTCGGTCGGGCAGGGCGAGGGCATCTGCGGCCGGGTGCTGGCCAGCGGCGAGCCGCTGCTGGTCGAAGACATCGCGCAGTCCGGGCTGGCGGCGCTGGCGCAAGGGCGCGCGGGCATTGGCGGCAGCCTGATGTGCGCCCCCTTGCGCATCGACGGCAAGATCGTTGGCGTCATCAATGTGGCGGGCGCACTGGCGAGCCCGGCATTTGGCGACAGCGATTTGCAATTGCTTCATATAATTGCGCTATTCATCGGTAAGTCGATCCAGGTGCAACAATTGCAACGCCTGCTCGACTCGCGCTTTGCGCAGCTGGCATTGCTGCAGGAAGCGCGCGACCAGGTGGGCGAAAAAGTCCGCCTGGCCTACCGTCATCCGGAGGATGCGGCGAAAATTCTTGCGCGCTCGTTTTTTAAGGAAATGACCAAGGCCGGCTTCGAGTCCGGCCAGATCGTCAGCGCGGCGACGGAATTGATCGAGCAGCTGAATTTGAAGCTGAAGCGTCCGCCCTTGGCCCAACCACCGACTTCAGACTGACTCATGCAGGACACTACGAACCAACTGGCGCCCGCACTGGACTCCTGGCAGGCATTGCTCGGCCCCGACAACGTGCTGCGCGGCGAGGCCGCCATGCAGGCCTGGGGCTTGGATACCACCGGCGCGGCGCGGCGGCTGCCGGCCGCGCTGCGCATCCTCGACAGTAAACAGTTGCCTGAAGTAATGCGCATCGCCCAGCGCTTCCTGATTCCCGTACACCCGATCAGCACCGGCCACAACTGGGGCTACGGCAGCGCGCTCGCGGCGCGCGACGGCTGCGTCATCATCGACCTGTCCAACTTGCGCGGCATCCTTCACTTCGACCAGGAAATGGGCGTGGTCACGGTCGAGCCGGGCGTGACGCAAGGCATGCTGGCCGACTTCCTGGAACGGAACGGCTATCCCTTCATGGTGCCGACCACCGGCGCCGGCCCGCATTGCAGCCTGCTCGGCAATGCGCTCGAGCGCGGTTACGGCGTCACGCCCATCACCGACCACTTCGCCGCGGTGACGGACCTGGAAGCGGTGCTCGCGGATGGCAGCCTGTACCGCACGGCGATGCGCGAAGCGGGCGGCGAAGACATCGCCCGCCTGTTCAAGTGGGGCATCGGTCCCTATGCCAGCGGCCTGTTCACCCAGAGCGGCCTGGGTATCGTGACGCGCATGAGCATCATACTGGCGCGCCGTCCGGAAAGAGTGAAGGTGTGCCTGTTCAGCCTGAAGGACGACAGCCTGCTCGAGCCGGCCATCGAGCGGATCCGCACCATCCTTGGCCGCCTGCCCGGCACGGTCGGCGGACTGAACCTGATGAACCGGCACCGGGTGCTGGCGATGTCGGCGCCCTATCCGGCCGCCCAGGTCGGCCCCGATGGCCTGATTCCGCAGGAAGTGATCGACGCGCTTGGCAGCCAGTACCAGATCATGCCCTGGACCGGCTTCGGAACCTTGTATGGAACGTCGCGCATGGTGAAGGCGGCGCAGAAGGAAATCCGCGCCGCACTGAAGGGCGTCGCCAGCCGCCTGCTGTTCCTGAGCCAGGACAATGCGAACACCCTGCTGGCGCTGTCGCGCTGGATTCCCGGGCCCGCCGGGCGGCGCCTGTCGAGCACCGCGTCGACGCTGGCCAGTTCGCTGGAACTGGTGCTCGGTCGCCCGAACGAAACCGCGCTGCCGCTGGCCTACTGGCGTAATCCGCGTCCGCATGGCGCTGGGCCGCGCGATCCGGCCCGCGACGGCTGCGGCCTGATCTGGTATGCGCCGCTGGTGCCGATGCGCGGCGCCGGCGCCCGCGCCTATGTCCAGATGGTGAGGGAGATCACGCGCCGCCATGGCATCGAGCCATTGCTGACCTTTACTTCCCTGAGCGACAAGCTGTTCGACAGCACCGTGCCGCTGTTGTTCGACCGCAATTCTCCTGCGGCGGTGGCGGCGGCCCAGGCCTGTTACCGGGAGCTGATCGCCGCCGGGCGCGAGCGCGGCTGGTTCCCGTACCGGCTCGCGGTGGACGCCATGCCGGAACTGCAGGAGTGGCTCGACGATTCGGCGCGCCTGCATGCGCGCCTGCGCCGCGAATTCGACCCGCACGACCTGCTGGCGCCCGGTAGGTACGGTAACTAACTGTCGGCTTTTCTTACATCTTTGTGAAATATCTCAAAGTAAATACGTAATAATCTTAATTTCCTTATAACAATTTACTTAAGAATCAGTTGCTTAGAAAGCACTTCTTCATGCTGGCACAGAGGTTGCTTATATTGCTGTGCTGTCGTTAGTTTTTAATTGAAATCCAAATATTGGAGAGAACATGAAGAAGTTACTCGCTTTCGCTGTCGGCGCCGTCATGAGCATGGGCGCATATGCTGCTCCGGCCCCGTCCACCCTGCCGGCCGGTCCGATCTACCTGAAGTTCTCTGGTCAAGAACAAATCGCCATCAATGGTGCGCATACCTTCGGCAACAATGAGATCAACTGGGGCGTCATCCTGGTGTCGACCGCCGAGAAGGGCGACGTCAACACCCCGCACGATGCCATCGATCCGAACGGCGATATTTTCTACGTGAACGGCCAGGGTGGCCAGATCACCGGCATGTTCTACGGTATCCAACAAGGCACGGCTTCGGCAAGCAATCCGTTCCCGGCCACCGGCGGCTACCTCGACCTGTACTGGCGCGATCTGTCGACGATGTCGAAATCGTCGGTCTCGAACACCTCCATCGACCCGAGCATCCGTTGCGGCGAAAGCTGCGCGGCCGGCTTCACCGAAGGCACCTTCCTGGCCCGTATCATGTTTGATACCGGCATGGACATCGGCAACCCGACCAACACCATCGTCGGCGATACCGTCCCGAGCAGCAACGGCTTCACCGGCCAGGCTGACTCCTACGGTTCCGTGATGGCCAGCGCCGGCGGCCTGTGGGCTGACCAGCTGAACTCGGACTGGTTCTCGAGCTACCTGGGCATGCGTGACCTGCGCTTCAAGAACAGCTACAACTACAACCCGGTGTGGAGCCAGGGCTCCGACATCCTGGGCGCGCGTATCGACGATCCGGGTCAGGCATTCGCCCTGCCGGAACCGGGCGCGCTGTCGCTGATGGGCCTGGCCATGGTCGGCATGGGCGCCGCACTGCGTCGCCGCGAAAAGAAAGCTGCCAAGTAATTCCTGGCACCTTCGTGGAAAAGGCCTCTTCGGAGGCCTTTTTCTTTTGTTAATATTTTGCTGATTGACAACATCAGCCTCTTACTGTCTACTTGTTCCATGTCCATGCGTACCCGCCTTCTTCTCCAGGTGCCGGCAGCCATGCTGATCCTGGCTTTCGTGCCGACCAACCTCGGCAAGCTGGCCGCATTGCTGCTGGTCTGGGCCCTGACTTTCGGCCGCCTCAGCAAGGTCGAGACGATCTTCTACGTCTGCGTCTGCCTGTTCTTCACGGGGATGAATGCCGCTTCGCTCAAGCAGGGCATCTTCATGTTCGCCCATCCGGACATCCTGCTGCAGCCCGTCTGGGAACTGTTCATGTGGGGGTTTTATCTGCTGCACACGCGGCGGCTGCTGGACGGGCCGGCTCCAACTGGCCGCCGCGCCACCGTGTGGGCGCTGGCGCTGGCTTACTCGGCCGCGTTCGCCACCATCCACGACAGCAATACGCTCCTGCTGGTGACGGGCGCCCTGCTGCTGGTGGGGCTGGCGCTGTTCCATGAACCGCTGGACCTGGCCTATGCCGGCTATATGGTGCTGCTGGGGGCGCTGATCGAATACACGGGCGTGCACAGCGGCCAGTGGAGCTATCCGGGCAATCCGCCGGGCGGCGTGCCGCTCTGGTTCATCACGATGTGGGGTGGCATCGGCCTGTTCATGCGCCGGCTGATCGTGCCGATCCTGGTGCGCCATGAAACGGGGCAGAAGGCCCCGGCCGGCACCGCCTGAGCCTCAGCCGAGATTGGTGAGGCGGCGCGTGATACCTTCTTCTTCCTTCTGGGAGAAGAAGTAGGGGAACAGGGAACGTTCGTTTTCCGCGGAATCGCTGGTGCCGCCGTAGCGTTCGATCTGGTCCTGGACGTAATCGAGGCTGTTCCACAGCAGCCAGCCCGGCGCATCCACGCGCGGGTTGATGCGCAGCTCGCCGATGCGTTTAAAACCCAGCATCGTCTCGTAAAAACGCCGATGGCGCGGGTTAACTTCAATGAACACGTCGGTGCATTTGTGCAGCCGGCGGCCATAGATGAACATCACGTGGAACAGCGAGGCCAGCGCGGCCTTCGAGCGGACCTTGGGATCGAAGGCGAGCTTGGTGATCTCGCAGACTTTCGCTCCGCGCTCGCGAAAGCGATCGATTTCGTCCTTGAAAACTTCGTCGGCCAGCAGGCCGACAGGGGAATCGATACCGAGCGTGACCGTTCCGACCACTTCGCCATGGTCGGAAGCCGAAAGGGTAATCCGGTTCGGATCATCGTCGAGACGATGCGTGCCAGTATATCCACGCCACGCATACATCTTGTTGATGAGAAGATTCGCAGAACTGCGCCTCCCATCCGTGTCCGCCGTACGGATACCAAATGTTTTTTCGTTAATCGTCACATCGGTGATCGTATCACAGTCGAGCTCGCGACCACCCGGAGGAGCCGTATCGTAACGTGCGTCCTGGGTTTCAGAGAATAGTTCTTTCACTTCCTCGCGAGTTGTTAAGCTGTTCATTCTTTTAATCTCCGCAGGACATCGATATTCATCTTGCACAAAGGCTCAGTTACTTTAACAATCGTAACACCGAAGGCAGTGAGAATGTAATAAAGAAATGAATATTTGATAACGACTATGGCAAAAAACACACGTATGTAACGCCGGCGGCGTGTGCCGCCGGCCGGTTTTTACATTTGTTGCAACAATTCCTTGGCTTTCGCCGATGCATCGCCCTTGCTGGCAGCGGAAACCTTTTCAAGGGTCTTGCGTGCGCTGGCCTTGTCGCCGCTCTTGATCTGGGCCTGCGCCAGGTGCAATTGCATGTCGGTGTTTTCAGGCATGGCCGTCACCGCTTTCTGCAGCAGATCCACCGCGCGCTTGCTGTCGCCCTTGTCGGTCAGGATGCTGCCGAGGGTATCCAGCACGGCCGGGTTGTTGCCGGCCAGGCTGTAGGCTTTCTCGGCCGTTTCCACGGCCTTGGGATTGTTCAGCTGCTGGTAGGTCCAGGCCAGGTTGTTGAGCGCCAGCGCATTGTTGGGCGTCAGCTTCACGACCGTTTCCAGCTGGTCCGCGGCCGGCTGGTACTGCTTGGCGGCCAGGCTCTGCTCGGCTGAATACATCAGTGCCTGGACGTCGTTCGGATGGTCCTTGATCCATTGCGCCAGGCCCTGGTTGGCCTTCTGCTCCTTCCCGCTCATCTTTTGCAGCTGGTGCAGTGCGATGGCGATCCGGGTCGTCGGGTGGTTCTTCTGGGCCTTTTCGTACAGCGGCAGGGCCTGGTCCACCTTTTTCTGCGCCATCAGCAGGTCGGCTTCGAGCAGCAGGCCGGTGGGGGCGGTGCGTTCCTGTTTCTGCAGGCCGCGCGCGATCGCCAGCGCTTCTTCCGGACGTTTCTTGCGCATTGCCAGCTCGGCCAGCGCCAGCTGGGCCGGCAGGAAATCGGGCTGCAGCGAGGTCGCCTTTTTCAGCTCGGCGGCGGCATCGTCGTCGCGCTTCGCCAGGGCATAGGCGGAGGCGAGCAGGTATTTGGCCTGCGCCGATTTCGGCTGGACGTTGACCAGTTTGCTATACGTCTCGATCGCCGCCGTGGTGTCCTTGTTCGCCAGCTGGGCCTGGCCCAGCAGGCTCAGCAGACTGGGATCGGTCGGGTTTTCGGTTTGCAGCTTGCGCGCCAGGGTGAGCGCTTTCGGCACCTGCTTGATCTTCAGATAGTGGTTGGCCAGGCGGATCGCGGGCGCGACGGCATCCGGATTCTCGCTGCTGGCCTTCTCGAACCAGGTGGTTGCCTTGTCCTGCTGGCCCTGCATGATTGCCAGCTCGGCCAGCGCGGTCATCGCGGTGATGTTTTTCGGATCCTTCTTCAGCACCGAGGTGAAACGGGCTTCGGCATCGGCCGGCTTCTTGTCGTTCAGGTCCAGCTGGGCCAGGTGCGCCGAGGCGGGGAGGAAGCTCGGGTCGAGCGCGACCGCCTTTTCGAAGCTGGCGCGGGCATTCGCGACATCGCCCTTGGCTTCATAGACCCCACCCAGCGTGCCATGTGCCTGGGCGTTGTCGGGTTGCTGTTTCACCAGCGCTTGCGCGGCGGCCAGCGCCTTGTCGTAATGCTTCATCGACATCTCGGCCTGCACCAGCGCCATGGCGCCCTTGGGCGAGGTGGTGTCGAGGGAGGCGCCGAGTTCGAGTTCGGACAGACCTTTCGCCTGGTCACCCTGCTTGATGCGGGACAGGCCCAGCGACGTGTGCAGGGCCGCGACCTTCGGCGCCAGCGCCGCCGCTTTTTCGAGGTAGGTGGTGGCGTTGCCGAAATCCTGGTTGCGGTAATAGGTTTCACCAGCCAGGGCCAGCAGCTGCGGGTCGTCGGTCGGCTTCTTCAGCGCCGGCGCCAGGGTCGCGAGGGCATCCGACGGCGCGGTCTGCAGCTGCGCCTGGGCCAGCAGCTTGCGCGCATACGTGTTGTCCGGAACCGCCGCCAGGTACTTGCGCAGGTATTGCTCGGCCTGTTGGTGGGCGCCCATCTTGAGCTGGATCGCGCCTGCCAGCAGGATGCTCGGCATGTGCTCGGGCGCGGTCTTGAGCACTTTTTGCACGGATTCCAGGGCTGCTGCGTTCTCGCCCTTGGTAAAGTCGAGCAAGCCCTGGGTGTAGGCCAGCTGCAGGCTGGCCGGCGTGATCTTGCGCGCCGCGTCCAGATCGGCCTTCGCTTCATCGAACTTGTGCAGGTTGATTTCGATGAGCGCTTTTTCGATATGCGCGGTGCGGTGGTCCGGCTTGATTGCCAAGGCCTGGGTGAAAGCGGCCAGCGCTTCCGGCATCTTGCCTTCGCTGCGCGCCAGCGAACCCTTGAACATCCACGCCTCGGTGTTTTTCGGATCCTTGGCGACGGCCTGGTCGGCGAGCACCGTGGCCGCCATCAGGTCCTTGTGGAAGACCGCCAGGCGCGCCATGCCGATCAGGACATTGCCGCTATCCGGCTGCAACTTGGCGGCCTGGTCATAGGCTTCCTTGGCCTTGTCCGGCTCGTTCAGGTCGAGATAGGCATTGCCGCGCAGCGTCAGCAGCTCAGCCGAGCTGGCGGCGCTGTCGGCCGGAATCACGTCCAGCACGTCCTTGAACTTGCCTTGCTGCTCGAGCGCGCGGGCCAGGGGCGCCAGCACGCGGTTCTTGTCGATGCCGAGCGCGCGCGCCTTGTTCAGCTCCTTTTCGGCCGACACGGCGTCGCCGGTCTCGAGATGCAGGACGCCCAGCGCCAGACGGGCTTCGCCGTTTTCCGGACTGTTGGCGACCGCATTTTTCAGCTCGATCATCGCGGCCTTGACTTCGCCCTTCTGCTGATACTGTTTCGCTTCCGCCAGGAGCTGTTCGGTTGGCTTGCTGCGATTGCAGCCGCCCAGAGCGGCAGCGGCGATGATGGCCCCGGTGACCAGTGCAGTACTGAGCGCCTTCTTGTTGACATTACGCGGCATGATTCCCTCGAATTAATGGCTTTTGCAAACAGGGTTGTCTGCATAGAAATTTGCAAAAATCAATCATACCCGAAGAAATCCGGCTGTCATTAACACAATAGGCAATTGTGCGAAATCAAAGCAATTTGTGGTATGCCAGCCGCATTTACTTTTTGTTGTTGCGCAGGCGGCTCAACAGGGCTTCGACGTTATCGCCGGCGGGGATGCCATGGCGGCGCAACAGCTGCACGTGCAGCACCAGGTTTTCGAGCACCAGCTTGGCGGATACCGCGAGCAGGGTCATCAGGCGGTCTTCGGTGCTGAAGTTCTCCATCGACGCCGCCATCTCGCACAGGTGGTTGGCAACCAGTTCGCGCAGGTCGTCTTCGGGGAAGGGGAGGTCGGCGAAGTCGATCGGATCTTCCTGCTCGACTTCGCGCATCAGGGCGGCGAGGTGTTCCGGCTTGATCGGCATGCACGGCTCCGTGGTGGACTTGGAACCATTCTAGAGCAAACGCAAACCGGGGTCAGACTCCCGAATTTGGAAATATCTGCTGCGATATTTCCAAAAATGGGAGTCTGACCCCGGTTTGAGCGAAAGCAGGCGGATTGCGGGTCCGCCTTGACGTTTACATATTGCGGCGATACTGCCCGCCCACCTCGAACAGCGCGGTGGTGATCTGGCCCAGCGAGCACACGCGCACGGCGTCCATCAGGCGCGCGAACACGTTGTCGTTGTCGATCGCGGCCTGCTGCAGGGCGGCGAGGGCGGCCGGCGCCTGCTCGGCGTTGCGCTGGTGGAAGGCTTCCAGGCGGGTCAGCTGCGACTGCTTCTCGTCGTCGGTCGAACGGGCCAGTTCGATGGTGGCCGGGGCTTCTGCGCCGTTCGGGTTGCGGAAGGTATTCACGCCGATGATCGGGAGGCTGCCGTCGTGCTTCTTGTGCTCGTACAGCATCGATTCTTCCTGGATCTTGCCGCGCTGGTAGCCGGTTTCCATCGCACCCAGCACGCCGCCGCGCTCGGCGATGCGCTCGAATTCCTGCAATACCGCTTCCTCGACCAGGTCGGTCAGTTCGTCGATGATGAACGAGCCCTGGTTCGGGTTCTCGTTCTTGGCCAGGCCCCATTCGCGGTTGATGATCAGCTGGATCGCCAGCGCACGGCGGACGGATTCGTCGGTTGGCGTGGTGATCGCCTCGTCGTAGGCGTTGGTGTGCAGCGAGTTGCAGTTGTCGTAGATCGCGATCAGGGCCTGCAGCGTGGTGCGGATATCGTTGAAGTCGATTTCCTGCGCGTGCAGCGAACGGCCCGAGGTCTGGATGTGGTACTTCAGCTTCTGGCTGCGGTCGTTGGCGCCGTACTTGTCGCGCATCGCCACCGCCCAGATGCGGCGCGCCACGCGGCCCAGCACCGTGTATTCCGGGTCCATGCCGTTCGAGAAGAAGAACGACAGGTTCGGCGCGAAGTCGTCGATGTGCATGCCGCGCGCCAGGTAGGCTTCGACGAAGGTGAAGCCGTTCGACAGGGTAAATGCCAGCTGCGAGATCGGGTTCGCACCCGCTTCGGCGATGTGGTAGCCCGAGATCGACACCGAATAGAAATTGCGGACCTGATGCTGGACGAAGTATTCCTGGATGTCGCCCATCACCTTCAGCGAGAACTCGGTCGAGAAGATGCAGGTGTTCTGGCCCTGGTCTTCCTTCAGGATGTCGGCCTGCACCGTGCCGCGCACGTTGGCCAGCACCCATTCCTTGATCTTTGCCGTTTCGTCGGCGGTCGGCGCGCGGCCGTTGTCGCGTTCGAATTTTTCCAGCTGCTGGTCGATGGCGGTGTTCATGAACATCGCCAGGATGGTCGGGGCCGGGCCGTTGATGGTCATCGAGACGGAGGTAGTCGGGCTGCACAGGTCGAAGCCGTCGTACAGCACCTTCATGTCGTCCAGGGTCGCGATCGACACGCCGGAGTTGCCGACCTTGCCGTAGATGTCCGGACGCAGGGCCGGATCGGCGCCGTACAGGGTCACCGAGTCGAAGGCGGTCGACAGGCGCTTCGCATCCATGCCGGTCGACACCAGTTTGAACCGGCGATTCGTGCGGAAGGCATCGCCTTCGCCGGCGAACATGCGGGTCGGGTCTTCGCCCTCGCGCTTGAACGGGAACACGCCGGCCGTGTAGGGGAAGGCGCCGGGGACGTTTTCCAGCATCAGGAAGCGCAGGATCTCGCCATGGTCCTCAAAACGAGGCAGGGCGACCTTGCGCACCTTGTTGCCGGACAGCGTGGTTTGCACCAGTTTGGTGCGAATTTCCTTGTCACGGATCTTGACCACGTGCTCGTCGCCAGCGTAGGTGGCCTGCAGTTGCGGCCAGGAGGCCAGCAGGCTCTTGGCTTCGCCGTCCATGGCGTTGTCGCGCTCCGTGATCAGGTCGTCGAGCACCACTTCGCGGTTGGCAAGCGCCAGCATGCGCTTGGTTTCAGTCAGCTGCTGGCGTTCGCGCGCCAGTTTCACCTGTTGATGGGTATTGCGGTGGTAGCCGCGCACGGTATCGGCGATTTCGGCCAGGTAGCGGGTGCGGCTCGGCGGCACGATCACGTTCTTGCCGCTCGAGTATTTCTGCGACGGTTTTTCCAGCTTCGGCGCCTCGACCTTCAGGCCCAGCCCGGCGAGCGCCGGCAGCAGGCCGTGGTACAGCGCAGTGACGCCGTCGTCGTTGAAGCGCGAGGCTTGCGTGCCGAACACCGGCATCTGGTCCGCGCCCTGGGACCATAGTTCGCGGTTGCGCTGGTACTGTTTCGCCACGTCGCGCAGCGCATCCTGGGCGCCCTTGCGGTCGAATTTGTTGATCGCGATGAAGTCGGCGAAGTCCAGCATGTCGATCTTCTCGAGCTGGGAAGCGGCGCCGAATTCCGGGGTCATCACGTACATCGACAGGTCGACGTGCGGGACGATGGCGGCGTCGCCCTGGCCGATGCCCGAGGTTTCGACGATCACCAGGTCGAAGCCGGCCACCTTGCAGGCGGCGATCACTTCCGGCAGCGCCTGCGAGATCTCGGAGCCGGCTTCGCGCGTGGCCAGCGAGCGCATGAACACGCGCGCCTGGCCGTTCCACGGATTGATCGCGTTCATGCGGATGCGGTCGCCCAGCAGGGCGCCGCCGGACTTGCGGCGCGACGGGTCGATCGAGACGACGGCAATGTTCAGGCGGTCGCCCTGGTCGAGGCGGATGCGGCGGATCAGCTCATCGGTCAGCGAGGATTTGCCGGCGCCGCCGGTGCCGGTGATGCCCAGCACCGGCACCTTCAGGCCTTCGGCCGCGTCCATGATCTGCTTGCGCAGTTCATTGCTGGCCTTGCCGTTTTCCAGCGCGGTGATCAGCTGGGCCAGCGGACGGTGGCGCTGTTCGACCGCGCCGCTGGTGAGCGGCTCGAGCGAGGTCGGGGCATAGGTGGACAGGTCGACGTCGCAGGCTTCCAGCATCGAGCGGATCATGCCGACCAGGCCCATGCGCTGGCCGTCTTCCGGGCTGAAGATGCGCGTCACGCCGTAGGCATGCAGTTCCTCGATCTCGCTGGGAACGATCACGCCGCCGCCGCCGCCGAACACCTTGATGTGCGCACCGCCGCGCTGGCGCAGCAGGTCGATCATGTATTTGAAGTATTCGACGTGGCCGCCCTGGTAGCTGGAGATGGCGATGCCTTGCACGTCCTCGGCCAGGGCCGCGGTAACGACTTCGTCGACCGAGCGGTTGTGCCCCAGGTGCACGACCTCGGCGCCGTTCGACTGCAGGATGCGGCGCATGATGTTGATCGAGGCGTCATGGCCGTCGAACAGCGAGGCGGCGGTCACGAAACGCACTTTATTGGCCAGCTTCGGCTGTTCCGGCAGCTCGAGCCTGGCGGCGGGGGTGATGTCGTTCATGGTGTTCCTTGAGATTGCGGAAGCGAACAGGAGTTCTTGGTACGGTATATGACGTTAACGTAAACGTCAAGAATGTCAGGCGTCGCCCCCGCGAGGGCGGGGGCCTAAGGTTGCCGGCGTCTCAGTAACGCACACAAACTTGGGTCCCCGCCTGCGCGGGGACGACGGTTCAGGCGGCGCGTTGCTTGACGTTGCCGCCTAGCAGCTCAGCCTTGCGCGCACGGTACTCGGCCACCGCCTTTTCCTTGACGTGGCCAAAGCCGCGGATCTGCTCCGGCAGCGCCGCCAGTTCGACCGCCGTGGCGTAAGTCGAGGCGTCCAGCGAGCGCAGCACATCCTCGATCATCCCACGATATTCGGCGATGAGGGCGCGCTCCATCTTGCGCTCCGCCGTGTAGCCGAAGATGTCGAAGGCGCCGCCGCGCAGGCCTTTCAGCTTGGCCAGCAGCTTGAATGCGCTCCACATCCACGAGCCGAATTCGGCCTTCACCAGGTGCCCCTTGGCATCCTTCTTCGCGAACAGCGGCGGCGCCAGGTTGAACTTCAGGCTGAAATTGCCTTCGAACTGGGTCTGCAGCTGCTCGACGAAGCGGCCGTCGGTGTACAGGCGCGCGACTTCGTACTCGTCCTTGTACGCCATCAGCTTGAACAGGGATTTCGCGACCGCCATCGACAGCTTGTTGCCCAGCTTGTGGGCGCCCTCGGCCGCGCGCACTTTCTCGACCAGCTCCGCATACTGCGCGGCGTAGGCGGCATTCTGGTAGCCGGTCAGGAATTCGACGCGCTTCTTGATGACCGAATCCAGGCTCTGCGGCATCTGCACGACGATGGCTTGCGCCGGGGTCACGGTTTTTTCCACGCGCTTGAGGTCGACGGCGGCGCGGCGGCCCCACAGGAAGCTGCGCTTGTTGGAGCCCACGGCCACGCCATTCAGTTCGATCGCGCGCAGCAGCGCGGCTTCCGACAGCGGAATCAGGCCCTTCTGCCAGGCGTAACCCATCATGAACAGGTTGGCGGCGATCGAGTCGCCCATCAGGCTTGTGGCCAGCCTGGTCGCATCGATGAAGTCCACGCCGGCTTCGCCGCCGACCGCTTCCGCGATCAGCGAGCGCACCTGCCCGGCCGGGAATTCCCAATCCCGCTGCTGGGCGAAGGTGCCGGTCGGCTGCTCGTGCAGGTTGACCACCACCGTGGTGCGGCCCGGGCGCATCTTCGAGATCGCGTCCGACGCGCCGGCGGTCAGCATGTCGCAGCCCAGCACCAGGTCCGCTTCGCCGGTGGCGATGCGCTGGGCGCGCAGGCGTTCCGGCGTTTGCGCGATCTTCACGTGCGAGGTCACGGAACCGTTCTTCTGGCTCATGCCGGTCATGTCCAGCACCGACGCGCCCTTGCCTTCGAGGTGGGCCGCCATGCCCATCAGCGCGCCGACGGTGATCACGCCGGTGCCGCCGATGCCGTTGATCAGGATGTTGTAGGGCGCGGCAATCGAGGGCAGCGCCGGCTCCGGCAGCAGGCCCCAGCCGTCGTCGGTGCCGTCCTTGGCGACGCCGGCCTTGTTCTTCTTCAGCGTGCCGCCTTCGACGGTCACGAAGCTCGGGCAGAAGCCCTTGGCGCACGAATAGTCCTTGTTGCAGGACGACTGGTCGATGGCGCGCTTGCGGCCGAATTCGGTTTCCTTCGGCAGGATCGAGACGCAGTTCGACTGCACGCCGCAATCGCCGCAGCCTTCGCAGACGGCTTCGTTGATCACCATGCGCTTGTTCAGGTCAGGGAACTCGCCCTTCTTGCGGCGGCGGCGCTTCTCGGCGGCGCAGGTCTGGTCGTAGATCAGGACCGTCACGCCCGGCAGTTCGCGCAGCTCGCGCTGGACATCATCCATGAACTTGCGGTCGTGGATGGTGACCAGTTCCGGCAGGCTCGAGCGGTCTTCATAGCGCGACAGGTCTTCGGTGACGAGGGCGATGCGTTTCACGCCTTCGGCCGCCATCTGCTGGGCGATCAGCGGCACCGAGGTGACGCCGTCGACCGGCTGGCCGCCGGTCATCGCGACCGCATCGTTGTACAGGATCTTATAAGTGATGTTGACCTTGGCCGCGATCGCGGCGCGGATCGCCAGGTAACCCGAGTGGAAATAGGTGCCGTCGCCCAGGTTCTGGAACACGTGCGGCACTTTCGAGAACGCGGCTTGGCCGATCCAGGGCGTGCCTTCGCCGCCCATGTGGGTGGTCAGCTTGTTCATCTCCGGGTAGATCGAGGTCGCCATCACGTGGCAGCCGATGCCGGCCAGCGCGAACGAACCTTCCGGCACCTTGGTCGAGGTGTTGTGCGGGCAGCCGGAGCAGTAGAAGGCCGGGCGGAACGGGGTCGTGACGGCCTTCATCAGCACCGCGTCCTTCGCTTCCAGGAAGGCCAGGCGGGCCTTGATCAGGTCGCGCGTGCGCTCGTCCAGGTTCAGGCGGGCGATGCGGCCGGCGATCACGCGCGCCACTTGCGCCACCGAGAAGTCGGCCTTCGGCGGCAGCAGCCATTCGCCGCGCGGCGAGACCCATTCGCCCTTGTCGTCGAACTTGCCGACGATGTGGGGACGGACGTCGTCGCGCCAGTTGTACAGCTGTTCCTTCAGCTGGTACTCGACGACCTGGCGCTTCTCTTCGACCACCAGGATCTCTTCCAAGCCCTGCGCGAATTCGCGCACGCCTTCCGGCTCCAGCGGCCAGATCATCGCGACCTTGTACAGGCGCAGGCCGACCTGGGCCGCCATCGCTTCGTCGATGCCCAGTTCTTCCAGCGCTTCCAGCACGTCGACGTAGGATTTGCCGGAGGCGATGATGCCAAGTTTCGCGTCGGGGCTGTCGATGGTGACGCGATTCAGCTTGTTCTCGCGCGCGTAGGCCAGGGCTGCGTAGATCTTGTAGTCCTGCATCAGCGCTTCCTGGGTGCGCGCCTGCTGGCCCAGTGGAACTGATGATAGCCGCGTATTCAGGCCGCCTTCCGGCATCGCGAAGTTCTGCGGGAGTTTCACTTCGACGCGGAACGGATCGGCGTCGACCGAGGCGCTCGATTCGACCGTATCGGCCAGCGCCTTGAAGGCCACCGCCAGGCCGGAAAAGCGCGACATCGCCCAGCCGTGCACGCCCAGGTCCAGGTATTCCTGCACGTTCGACGGGTACAGCACCGGGATCATGCAGGCGGCGAAGATGTGGTCGGACTGGTGCGGCAGGGTCGAGGAGTAGGCGCCGTGGTCGTCGCCGGCCACCAGCAGCACGCCGCCGTTCTTTGCGGTGCCGGCGTGGTTCATGTGCTTGAAGACGTCGCCGCAGCGGTCCACGCCCGGGCCCTTCGCATACCACATGGCGAACACGCCGTCGTGCTTGGCCGGGCCGATCAGGTCGACGGTCTGGGTGCCCCACACGGCGGTCGCGGCCAGGTCCTCGTTCACGCCCGGCACGAACTGGATGCTCTTGGCTTCGAGGTGGCCCTTGGCCTTCCACAGGTTTTCATCGAGACCACCGAGCGGCGAGCCGCGGTAGCCCGACACGAAGCCGGCCGTGTTCAGCCCCGCCTGTTCGTCGCGCAGCTTCTGGATCATCGGCAGGCGCACCAGCGCCTGGATCCCGGACAGGAAGATCTTGCCGGAGGTGGCGGTGTACTTGTCGTCGAGGCTGACGTCTTTCAATGCGGGGGGAGCAGGCGGGATGGCAGGCGCGGCGGGCGCAGGCGCGCCCTGGCCCAGGGTGGTGTCAGGCATGGTGTCTCCAAATGGTATTCAGGTGGGCTGGCTCGGAGCGTTACGCCGGGTAGGCGTTGGCGGGAGCAGGCCGGGTGCCGCTTTTTTGGCTTTGCCCGAAGTGTAGTGACAAGCTGACGTATACGGAAATACGGAATGAGGATGGGGCTATAAGAAAAAATGATGGCCCGTCGGGCGGCTCAGGCGGCGTCGAGTGCCCGTGCGCCGATCCAGGCGCCGCTGGCGCACAGCTCCGCGGCGACCTGCGCCACCAGGCGGCTGACGGCGGCCGCGGCGTTCGTCAGCGGGATGTTCTTCGAGGTGCACAGCACCACCGTGCGCGAGATTGCCGGGCTGTGGATGGACAGCGCCCGCATCGCGCCGCGTTCGACTTCCGCCTGCACCGGGGCGACCGGCAGGATGGTGGCGCCCATGCCGGCCAGGATCGCCGATTTCAGGATCGCGATCGAGTTGATCTCGATGACGCCGCGCGTGTGCAGGCCGGCGGCGCGTGCCGTGCTTTCGATGCGCGGGCGCACGCCATGCTGCAGGCCGGGCAGGATCAGGGTCGCGTCCAGCGCTTCCGCCAGGCTCAGGCTGTCGCGTCCTTCGGCCCAGGGCGCGTCGAAGCGGCAGATGAAGCGCAGCTCTTCCTCGACCAGGGGCGTGGTGGCGAAGCTGGCCAGCTGGCCGTCGTCGAACAGGACGGCGAGGTTGGCGCGGCCCGAGCGCAGCTGCTCGGCCAGGTTGCCTGTGATTTCTTCGGTCAGCTGCAGGGTGATTTCCGGATAGCGCCGGCGGATCGCGGTCAGCAGGGGCAGGGCCAGCGCCCCCGAGATGCTGTGCGGCAGGCCGAGCGTGACGCTGCCCGAAGGCCGCTCGGCCGACTGGATCACGGCCGCCTGGGCATCCGCGACCTGCTTCAGGATCGCCAGCGCATGCTCGTAGAAGACCTTGCCCGCATCGGTGCTGACCACCCCCTGTGCCGAGCGGTGCAGCAACTGGACCCCCAGTTCGTCCTCCAGCTGGCGCAGCTGCTGGGTCAGCGCAGGTTGCGCCACGTGCAGCACCAGCGCCGCGCGCGACAGCGAACCGTGATCGACGATGGCAACGTAGTAGCGGAGCTGGCGTAGTTCCATGAGACAATTTTTGTATCTTTAAGGATACATAATTTGTAAAGTTAGTTTGCTTATTGCAACAGGTAAGCTGAGCAGTTGCTATACTGAAAGTACGTCGAAACGCGGCGAGATTAACACACCCCTGTCTTTCCCCATGCTTAAAAAAATCGACTCCTCACAGCTCCGCGTGGGGATGGCCATTCACGACCTCGATTGCGGCTGGATGGAACATCCTTTCGTTCGCAACCGCTTTGTCCTGAGCAGCGAAGATGAAATCCGCAAAATCCTGAACGCCGGGATCCGCGGCGTGACCATCGATTGCGGCAAGGGGCTGGACCTGGCCGACGCGCCGACCGTCGAGGAGGCGGCAGCGGTGGTCGAGGCGGAAGTGACGGCGATCGCGGCCAGGCCGGTGGCGCCGCTCCGCGCCGCGCTGGCCGAGGAATTCGACCGAGCCGTTGCGATCCGCCGCCAGGCCGCCGGCCTGGTCAGGACCGTGATGCAGGATGCGCGCCTGGGCAAGGCGGTGGAAATGGACAAGGTGTCGCCGGTGGTCGAGAACATCACCGCGTCGATCCTGCGCAATGCCAGCGCCCTGCTCGGCCTTTCGTACATCAAGAACAAGGACGACTATACCTTCCTGCATTCGGTCAGCGTGTGCACCCTGCTGGTTGCCTTCTGCCGTTCGCGCAAGATGGACGACGACACCATCTACCAGGCCGGCATCGGCGGCCTGCTGCACGATACGGGCAAGGCGCTGGTCCCGGACCACATCCTGAACAAGCCGGGACGCCTGACCGACGAGGAGTTCGAAGTCGTGCGCCGCCATCCACGCGACGGGGTCGAGATCCTGCGCCGCTCGCCGGAAATCGGCCCGATCCCGCTCGACATCACGCTGCACCATCACGAGCGCCGCGACGGCACCGGTTATCCGGACCGCCAGGGCGCCGACCAGATCAGCGAGCTGGCGCAGATGGCCGCCATCGTCGACGTCTATGACGCGATCACGGCCGACCGCTGCTACCACAAGGGCTTGCCGGCGGCCGAGGCCCTGCGCAAGATCTACGAGTGGAGCAAGTTCCACTTCAATCCCACGCTGGCCCAGGAGTTCATGCGCTGCGTCGGCATCTACCCGGTCGGCACCCTGGTGCTGCTGGAATCGGGCCGCCTCGGCGTGGTGGTCGAGCCGCACGAAACGAGCCTGCTCACGCCGAAGGTCAACGTATTCTTCAGCACCAGAAGCCAGACCTATATCAGGCCGGAGACCGTCGACCTGTCGCGCGGCCTGGGTTTCGGCGGCGGCGACAAGATCGTGCGCCATGAATCGCCCGAGAAGTGGAAGGTGGATCCGCTGCGCTTCATGACGCTCGCGGCGTAAAACCTCAGAAGAATTCGGCGGTGTCGTTCGAGGTCACCGCCTGCAGCATGCCGTGCGAGACCAGGTCGTCGTAATGGCAGGCCTGGTTGCGGCCATTGCTCTTGGCGTAGTACAGGGCCTGGTCGGCATGGCCCAGGGTCACCACCGGCGATTCGTAGGCGCTGATGCTCACGAAACCCACGCTGACCGTGACCCGGCCCACCTGCGGGAACTCGTGGTGCTCGACGTTGGCGCGGAAGCGTTCGATGATTTTCCAGGCATTGTCCAGGGTGGTCGAGCGCAGCAGCACGACGAATTCCTCGCCGCCGAAGCGGAACACACGGTCCTGCACGCGGAAGGAGGACTGCAGCAGGTTGGCGATCAGGATCAGCACCTCGTCGCCGTACAGGTGGCCGAACTTGTCGTTGACGGTCTTGAAATGGTCGACGTCGACCACCGCCAGCCACTGTTTCTCCGGACCGTGCGGCTGGCGCCGTTCCGCCAGGCCGGGCAGGCGCGGGTCCTGCTCGTGGGCGCCGTGCAGCATGCGCGCCAGCTGGTCGTCGAAGGTCTTGCGGTTGAGCAGGCCGGTCAGGGAGTCGCGCTCGCTGTAGTCCAGCAGGTTCTGGAAATTACGGTACACGCCGACGATGCCGCCGACGGTGTGGATGGTGTCGCTGCAGAAGGGTTTGTCGTTGCGCAGTTCCAGGCAGGTGCTGGCCGTGTCGCCGAACCAGATCGGCAGCCACAGGGTGCGGCTGCCGTCGGCGCCGCAGGCTTCCGCGCTGGGGCGGTGTTCGGCCAGGCAGCGCGCCAGCTCCGGATTCATCGGCTCGCCGAGGGCGCCATCGTGCGCGTCTTCGAGACGGGCTTTGCCGCCGGCATGGATCGCCGCGCGCGAACGCAGGACCGGTTGTCCAGCCACGGTGGCAATACTCAGGATGCGCGTCTGCGCGGCGCCGGCCAGTTCCTGCACTGCCGAAATCACGGAAATATCGAGCATCGCGTGATCGCGGTGGCCGGTCATGTCCACCATGTGTTTCAGAAGCGAGTCCATGTCGTTCTCAGCAATGTAATCCACCGACCTGCAGGCCAAAGAGCCGCCGTCGCGCCGCAGGTATCTGGCATGTCACAAAGAGCAAGCGAAACAGGATATAGGTTTTTTGTCTTATATGCAATTATGCAAAAGTAATTTTTTTTGTGCTCAAGGGACTTTCGCAAGCATCCGGGCGACGCGATCCCTGAAGGGGAGGAAGAATGATTCCCATCGACAAAAAATAGTGCTCACTGGAAAACTTGCGTGCAGTCAACTTGCCGCACGGCATCATCTCCTATAGTGAACTCACTGGCCGACGCGGAGCAGCAAACCGCAGAAAGCATCCAGTAGTGCATTCGGTCAGGGCTGTCATTACTAACCTACCATATGGGAGTATGTCATGAGCACTTTCACCACCGCAGTCAAAACCTTCATGGCTGACGAGAACGGTGTGACCGCTATCGAGTATGGCTTGATTGCTGCACTGGTCGGGGTTGGCATCGCTGTCGCCGCCCAGGCCCTGGGCACCAACCTGTCGGCCCTGTTCGACAACATCGGCACCAGCCTGGCAGGCATCAAGATGCCTGTGTAAGCGGTATCAACCCTCCGGGTCGCTCGGCCCGGAGGGTTTTTGTTTTTGGAGGATGCCATGCCAATCGAACAGTATCTTGCCGTGACGCTGCTTCTGCTGGTGAGCATCGCCGCCGCGAGCGATCTCGCAACACGCCGCATCCCGAACAGGCTCTTGCTCGCCGGCCTGGCCTGCGTCCTGGTCCTGCGCCTGCTGTCCGCCGATCCCGGTTCATCCTTGCTCTCCGCACTCGGCGGGATGGGGCTTGGGCTGGCGATGTTCCTGCCTTTCTACCTGCTGCGCGGCATGGCCGCCGGCGACGTCAAGATGATGGCTGTCGTGGGCGCGTTCACTGGCCCGGGCGACGCCTTCCAGATCGCCGTGCTGAGCTGGTGCGCCGGCGGCGTGATGGCGCTGCTGCTGGTGCTGTCGCGCGGACGCCTGCGGCTGGTGCTGGCCAATCTCGGGATCATGCTGCGCCGGGCGGTGCCGGGCGCGGAAATGGCCGGCTCGCTTGGGCAAACGAGCGCCGGTTCCATGCCTTACGGGGTCGCGATCGCGGCCGGCTCGGTCCTTGTTTTGGCCCGCCATTACTGTTGAGCACGGCTTGGCGCAACGCAAGAGTGGCGGGAGGGCGCTCGCTAGAATCAGTCTGACCCGTTTCGGAAAACATGCAGTTTCTGGGGGATTCCGATGTTTGAAACGCTATCGACAAGCAGTACCGTGACGGCGCCGCGCGTCGTGCAACCGGCGTCGCCAGGTGCGCCGGAGATCACGCCGATCCTGCCGCGCCAGGCCAAGACCGTGCGCGACACCGGGCTCGAACCGCGCTTTGTCACGGACCTGGTGCTCAAGGCCATCCATGCCAGCGGCAAGGCCCAGCTGGCCGTGCTGGCAGGGAAGCTGCGCCTGTCGATCAGCGTGCTGCGTGAAGCGCTCAACCCCTTGATCGCGGAACAACAGGTCGAGGTTGCCTGGTGCGGCGAATCCGATATCGACATGCAGTACCAGCTGACCGCGATCGGCCAGCGCGCCGCTGTCGATGCGCTGGCGCGCTGCCGTTACACCGGTCCGGCCCCGGTCACGCTGGCATCCTACCGCGCCGTGGTCGAGCGCCAGGCGCTGCGCCATGCGGATACCGAGCGCGTCACGCGGGCGCAACTGGCCGCGCTGCTCGGCGAGGATGGGCTGGCCCCGACCGTGCGCGACGTGCTGGGCGCAGCCTTGCATGCGCGCCGTTCGCTGCTGCTGTACGGCCCGTCGGGCAGCGGCAAGACCCAGCTGGCGCACAAGCTCGGGCGGCTTTTGCCGGGCCCGATCGCGGTGCCGTATGCCGTGATCGTCGGGCGCCAGGTGATCCGCCTGTACGACCCCGCACTGCACCTTGCCCCCGCGGTCACGCGCCAGCATGAGGAACGGCGCAGCTGCGATGCGCGCTGGGCTGTCTGCCAGCGTCCGCTGGTGCATGCCGGTGCCGAACTGGGACGCGAGATGCTCGACCTGCGCTACGACGCCGAGGAAGGTGTCTACCATGCGCCGCCGCATCTGCAGGCCAACAACGGCATGCTGGTGATCGACGACGTGGGGCGCCAGCGCATCCCGGCCGCGGAACTGCTCAACCGCTTCATCGCTCCGCTCGACGCCGGCGCCGACCAGCTGTCGCTGCAGGGCGGGCAGGTCGAGTCGCTGCCTTTCGATGCCGCCGTGGTGTTCGCCACCAACCTGGAGCCCGCCGCCACCTTCGACAACGCGGCCCTGCGCCGGATCGGCTACAAGGCCGAGATCGGACCATGGCCGGCCAGCGTGTATCGCGCGCAGCTGCGCCGCCAATGCCTGCTGCGCCGCATCGACTACGACGACAGCGCGGCGGACCACCTGATCGAACGGCTGCATGCACGATCCGGCCGCGCGCTGCTGGCCTGCTATCCCGGCGAACTGCTCGACCGCATCGCCGATTTCGCCGGCTTTGCCGGGAGCGAACCCCGCCTGTCGGTGGCTGCGGTCGAGCAGGCCTGGAACAGTATGTTCATCGCTGACGGGACGGAGGCGTAAATGAAGAACAAGCGCGCATTCATCGTCATGGCGGTTGCCATCGTGTTCGGCCTGGCGGCCGTGGTTTTCGCGTCGCGCTGGCTGCTGAACCAGCCGTCCGGCAACGCCGGCCGCATCGCCGTGGCCGCCGCCGACATCAGCCTCGGCCAGCGCCTGGCGCCGGAGATGTTCAAACTGGCCGAGTGGCCGGCCGACAGCGTGCCGAAAGGTGCGTTCACCGATCTGCAAAAGCTCAGTGGACGGGTCCTCAAGAGCAACCTGCAGATGGGCGAGCCGGTCAGCGAAAGCAAGCTGGCGCCGTCCGGCACGCTGGGCGGATTGTCGGCCCTGATCGCCGAAGGCAAGCGCGCGATCACGGTGCGCGTGAACGACGTGATCGGCGTGGCGGGCTTCGCACTGCCCGGCAACTACGTCGACATCATCGTCAGCATGCAAAAGGATGCGGCGCCCGGTTCCACCACGCGCGAGCAGAGCATCTCGAAGATCGTGCTGGAGCGAATCCTGGTGCTGGCGGTCGCCCAGGAAGTCAACCGCGACGAGACCAGGCCCAAAGTGGTCAATGCCGTCACGCTGGAAGTCACGCCCGAACAGGCCGAGAAGCTCGACCTGGCGCGCAGCGTCGGCACCTTGTCGCTGGCCCTGCGCAACCAGATCGATCCGCAGTCGGCTGCTACCTCAGGCGCCACCAAGCTGACGCTGTTGCCGTCCCCGGCGCCGACGCCGCCCAAGCCTGCTGCGCAGCCGGTGCCTGCCGCACGTCCGGCCCCGGTGATCGTCAAGGTGGCGGCGCCGGTCAAGCGCGACTGCGTCACGGTGCTCAACGGCCTGCGCATGACGCAGGAGTGCTTCTGAACCTATTCCAGGGTAATGCCATGAACGGATGCCTGATGCATGCGCCGCTTCTCCGCTGTCTTCTTGCCGCCGGCCTGGCGCTGGCCGCCGCTCCCGTATTGGCCGCCAGGCCGGTGCAGGCTGCCGACAATCCGGGCCAGGCGGCGCCCGCCCGCGCCGAGGTCGGGCCGCGCTGCCAGGGCGAAGCGGCGAAGCCTGCCCGCCTGGCCCTGCAGGTCGGCAAGTCGAACCTGATGCGCCTGCCCGAGCCGGTGCAGCACCGCAGCGTCGGCAACCCGGCTGTCGTCCAGGCGCTGCTGGTCGCCCCGGACACGCTGTACATCGCCGGTGTCGATGTCGGCACCACCAATATGATCGTGCAGGGCAAAAGCGGCTTGTGCAGCATGCTCGACATCACGGTGGCCATGGATGCGGCGCCCCTGCAGGCCACGCTGGCGGAGGTGATGCCGGAAGAACGCGACATCAAGGTCCTGGCGGCCGCCGATACGCTGATCCTGAGCGGTACCGTGAGCGATGCGGCCGCGGTGGCGCGTGCGGTCGAACTGGCGAACGCCTACGTGCGCCGGCCGCTGCGTCCGCTGCCTGTGCCGGACAAGCAGGATACGGCCAATCCGCCGGGGGCGTCCGCTGCCAGCAATCTGCCTGCCGCCCGGGTCGTCAACCTGCTGGCCGTCAGCGCGCCGCAGCAGGTGCAGCTGGAAGTGAAGGTTGCGGAAGTATCGAAGACGCTGCTCGAGCGGCTCGAAGCCGGTACGACCTGGCGTTTCGGCTCAGGCAGCTGGGCCGCGACCCTGCTGTCGAACTTCATCACCGGCACGGCCCATAGCTCGATCGGCGCCAACAAGTCGAACGGCAACGGCCTGACCGCCAACGCCGAGAAGCAGGACAGCCTGGTGCGCGTGCTCGCCGAGCCGAACATCATGGCAATCAGCGGCCAGGAAGGCACCTTCCTGGCGGGCGGCAAGTTCTATGTGCCGGTTGCCCAGGATAACAACCGCGTCACCCTGGCCGAGAAGGAGTTCGGCGTCGGCCTGCGCTTCACGCCGACCGTGCTGTCCGGCGGGCGGATCAATTTGCACGTCGCGCCCGAGGTCTCGGAACTGTCGCGCGAAGGCATCGGCATTACCGCCAACGGCATCAACGGGACCTCGATCCTGCCCGTCATCACCACCCGCCGCGCCACCACCACGGTTCAGCTGTATGACGGCCAGAGCTTCGCGATCGGTGGGCTGATCAAGAATAACCTGGTGACCAACCTGAAAGGCTTGCCGGTGCTGGGCGACGTGCCGGTGCTGGGTGCCTTGTTCCGCAGTACCGATTACCAGCAGGACCGCACCGAACTGGTCTTCGTAATTACCGCCCACCTGGTCAAGCCGATGCCCGGTCCGGGCTACGTACTGCCGACCGACAAGGTAGGCGTGCCTTCGCGCGGCGCCCTGATGCTCGGCGGGCGCCTGGACGGTCCCGCGCCCGAGGCCAGCACCGCGGCCTTGTCGACGCCGGCGCCAGCCTCTCGCCCGGCGCAGAGTGCGGGCGGCTTCGAATTGAAATAGGAGAAAGCGATGTCCATCCGACGCAATCTGCTCGTGCTCGTGCCTTTGCTGGGCGCGCTGCTGCAGGGCTGCAGCTCGACCCCGCGCTTCAACGACCACTTCGGCGACTCCGTGCGCGCGAACCTTTCCGCCCAGGTGATCCATCCCGAGGCTGCGGCGAATACGAATCCCGCGTCCGGCATCGACGGTGCCGCGGCCCGCGCGGCACAGGAACGCTACCAGCGCCTGTTCAAGGAAAACGGATCCGGCAACGAACGTCCCCTGGTTGCCGGGAGCGGCAGCCAATGAAGTGGCGCGGGCCGGTCGAGCCCGAACACGCAGCCCAAGCTGAATCGATGATGGACCTGACTGAATGCCGTCCCGAGGAATCCAATGAAAGCCCTCCTGATCAGCCGCGACACCCAGCTTTACGCGGAGATCGCCTCCCAAGGCGCGGCGCGCGTACCGCCGCTGAATGTATCCGCTAGCCGCGCCAGCCTGCGCGACGCTCTCGATCGTCCGCTGTCCGACCCTCCCGACCTCGTCATCGTCGACACCAGCGAAGCCGATGCCGCCGACGGAGACTTGCTCGAACGCCTGACCCGCCATTACGCAGCCGCGCATTTCATGCTGCTGACCGATAATCACCATCCCGACCTGCTGATCCGCGCGATGCGTGCCGGCGTGCGCGAAGTGCTCCAGCTGCCGCTGGTGCACCGCGCGCTGCATGAGGCGATCGACCGCATCGCCGCCAGCGCCGGCGTGGCATCGGCGCGCGACGGCAAGGTGCTTGCCTTCATCGCGTGCAAGGGCGGCAGCGGCGCGACCTTCATCTCGACCAATTTCGGCTATGCTCTGGCCACGCTCGCCGACAAGAAAGTACTGCTGATCGACCTGCACCGCCAGTTCGGCGACGCCACGCTGTACGTGTCGGACCAGAAGCCGGCCATGACCCTGTCGGACGTCTGCCAGCAGATCGCCCGCATCGATGGCCCGTTCCTGGAATCCTGCCTGGTGCACGTGGCGCCCGGGTTCGGGGTGCTGGCGGCCGCCGACGATCCCGGCCAGGCCATCGAGGCCAAGCCCGAGCACATCGACATCATCCTGCGCGTGGCGCGCCAGCACTACGACTACATCCTGCTCGACGTCGGCCGCCAGATCGACGCGGTGTCGCTGCGCGCGCTCGACGGCACCGATGCGATCTATCCCGTGCTGCAACTGGCATTGCCCGATATCCGCGATGCGCGCCGCCTGCTGGACATATTCCGCTCGCTGGGCTACGTCACCGATCACATCCGCCTGATCGTCAACCGCTACGAGAAAGGCGGCCGGTTGCGCCTGCAGGACCTGCACGCGGCGCTCGGCGCGGAAGTGCTGCATACCGTTCCCAACGATTACATTGCCGTCACCGATTCGGTCAACCAGGGCATTCCCGTGCTGCAGCTGGCGCGCGGCAGTGCGGCCGCGCGCAGCCTGGCCGACCTGGTCGAAGTGGTGACGGCCCGTCGCGTGACCGAAACCAAGGGCTTGTTCGACCGCCTGTTCGGACGCGGCGAGGGCGATGACTGATACCCAAGGAGACGATCCCATGTCCCTGCGCGAGCGTTTGTCCGGAACCGACGAGGATCGCCATCACCCGGCCTTGCCGGAGGTGGCGCAACAGGCCTACCAGGAGCTGAAGAAGACGATGCACCAGATGATCCTCGACCGGATCGACCTGGAGCGCCTGAAGCGCCTGACCACCGAACAGTTCAAGCACGAGCTGGCGCTGCTGGTCCAGCGCATCATCGAGGAAGAGCGCATCGTGCTGAACCAGCAGGAGCGGCATCACCTGGTGCTCGACATCCAGCACGAGATGCTCGGTTTCGGTCCTCTCGAGCCGCTGCTGAACGACCCGACCATCTCGGACATCCTGGTCAACACGCACAGCCAGGTGTACGTCGAGCGGCGCGGGCGCCTGGAACTGACCGACGTGACCTTCCACGACAACGCGCACCTGATGAAGATCATCGAGAAGATCGTCTCGCGCGTCGGCCGCCGCGTCGACGAGTCGAGCCCGATGGTCGATGCACGCCTGCCGGACGGTTCGCGCGTGAACGCGATCATTCCGCCGCTCGCGGTCGACGGCCCGCTGGTGTCGATCCGGCGCTTCGGCGCCTCGCCCTTGACGGTGCAGAACCTGCTCGACTTCAAGAGCATCACGCCGCCGATGATCAAGGTGCTGGAAAGCCTGGGACTGGCCAAGGTCAACATCCTGATCTCGGGCGGTACCGGCAGCGGCAAGACCACGCTGCTCAACCTGATTTCCGGTTTCATTCCGGCCAACGAACGCATCGTCACCATCGAGGATGCGGCCGAGCTGCAGCTGCGCCAGCCGCACGTGGTGCGGCTCGAGACGCGCCCGCCCAACATCGAAGGAAAGGCCGAGGTGACGCAGCGCGCCCTGGTGCGCAACTCGCTGCGGATGCGCCCCGACCGCATCATCCTGGGCGAGGTGCGCGGGCCGGAAGCGCTCGACATGCTGCAGGCGATGAACACCGGCCACGAAGGATCGCTGGCGACGATCCACGCGAACACGCCGCGCGACGCGCTGTCGCGCTTGGAGAACATGGTCAGCATGGCCGGCGTCAACCTGACTCCGCGCGCGATCCGCCAGCAGATCTGCTCGGCCATCACCGTGATCCTGCAGGCCTCGCGCCTGACCGACGGCACCCGTAAAGTGGTGAGCATCCAGGAAGTCACGGGCATGGAAGGCGACATCATCTCGATGCAGGAGATCTTCCGCTTCGAACAGACCGGCATCGATGCCGAAGGCAAGGTGCAGGGTCATTTCTGCGCCACCGGCGTTCGGCCGCGCTTCGCCGAGCGCCTCAAGACCTTCGGCGCATCGGTGCCCGAAGACACCTTCGATCCGGACCGCATCTTCACCTGATCGCCGTGCCGCTGCGGAGCCTTGCATGGACATCCTTTTCTACGGTTTTGTCGTCTTCCTGTTCGCCGCCGTGATCCTCGCGATCGAAGGGCTGTATCTGTGGTGGGTCAGTTCGCATGGCGCCGCGGCCCAGCGCGTGGCGCGCCGCCTGCAACTGATGTCGGGCGCCCCCGGCCGTTCGAGCGAGCGCATCTCGATCCTCAAGCAGCGCCGCTTCAGCCGTCACGACGTGGCGGACCGCCTGCTGCGCCGGGCCGCGCTCGTCCACCGCCTCGACCAGCTGCTGATCCAGTCCGGGACCAAGTGGACGGTCGAGTATTTCCTGATATGGACCGGCGTGGCGCTGTTGGCCGGCATCTTCCTTGGACTGCACTGGCCGGCGCCGCTGCGTGCCGGGGTGTCGCTCGTGTTCGCGCTGCTTCCCCTGGCGCTGGTGCGCCGCGCACGGGCGCGAAGGCTGGTGCACATCGAGGAACAGTTGCCCGAAGCGGCCGATTTCATCGCACGCGCGCTGCGCGCCGGCCATTCGTTTACCAACGTGCTGCAAATCGTCGGCAACGAACTGTCGGAGCCGCTCAGCGGCGAATTCCGCATCGCCCGCGAAGAAATCAACTACGGCGTCCCGATGAGCGAGGCGCTGCACAACATGGCCGCACGTATTCCGCTGACCGATCTGCGTTACCTGATCATCGCCGTCCTGATCCAGCGCGAGACCGGCGGCAACCTGGCTGAGATCCTCGGCAACATCAGCCACATCATCCGTGGACGCCTGAAACTGGCAGCCCAGGTGCGCGTGCTGTCGGCCGAGGGACGGATGTCGGCCTGGATCCTGGGATTGCTCCCGTTCGTGGTGGGTGGCGCGATGGTGCTGCTGAATCCCGAGTACATCAAGTTTATGTGGACCGACCCGACCGCCATCCAGCTGTCCTGGTACGGACTGGTCATGATCATCGTCGGGGTGTTCTGGCTGCGCAAGGTGATCCGCATTCGTATCTGAGGAGCCGTCGATGACTACCCCGCAATTGCTGTTCCTGCTGATCGTCTTCGCGATCGTCTGCATGCTGGCCTGGCTGGGAATGCTCCTGTTCGCGCCGGCGGCGTTGCGCGCGCGCCTGGCGCACTTCCTGGGCCATGCCGAAGACGGCAAGCCGGACGGGGGCTGGCTCGACCGCATGGCGAAGGCTGCGCGCCCGCTGACCAAGCTGTCGGTACCGGACGAAGGGTGGGAAAAGTCGGCGCTGCGCACGCGCTTCATGAATGCCGGCTGGCGCAACCCGGCGGCTCCGGCGCTCTATTTCGCGTCGAAAAGCGTGCTCGCGCTGGCGTTTCCCGCGCTGGCCGGCATCGTGCTTGCCCTCCTGCCTGTGGCTCACAGCGGCACCAGGGTGCTGTTCCTGCTCCTGCTCACGGCGTCGGGCGGTTATTACCTGCCGAACGTGGTGCTGGCCCGTATCGCCCAGCGCCGCAAGCGCGAGATCTTCGAAACCATTCCCGATGCCCTCGACCTGCTCACCGTGTGCGTCGAAGCCGGCTTGAGCCTGGAGCGCGCACTGGTCAAGGTGGCGAGCGAAATCCATATCAAAAGCGTGGTCCTGGCCCAGGAGCTGCAACTGGTGTTGATGGAGATGCGTGCGGGCTTCAGCAAGGAAAAGGCGCTGCGCAATTTTTCGCTGCGTATCGGCGTCGACGACATCGACGCGCTGGTGGCGATGCTGATCCAGTCCGAGCGCTTCGGCACCAGTATCGGCGACGCCTTGCGCGTGTATTCGGAGAACCTGCGCGGCAAGCGCCGCGTGATCGCCGAAGAGGCCGCAGCCAAGATCGGTCTGAAGCTGCTCTTCCCGCTGATCTTCTGCATCTTTCCGACCTTGCTGATGGTGCTGCTCGGCCCGGCCGCAATCAAGATCATGCGCATCTTCGGCACGGTCCTGACCGGCGCTCACTGATTTTCCGCGGAGGTTGTCATGCGTACCCGAATCCTGATCCAGACCTTGCCCCTGTTGTGCAGCGGCGCGATGCTGGCGGCATGCAGCAGCATGGCCGTGCATGCCGATCCGACGCGCGCGGCGGTCGCGGCCGCCGACGACAATTACGTCCGCGGCCGCAACTACCACCTGGCGCGCCGTTACGACGAGGCGATCGCGGCCTACCAGGCAGCGCTGCGGGCGGACGGCGGCCACGTGAACGCGCGTAACGGCCTGGCGATCGCCTACGCCGAGCAGCGCGACTTCACCAGGGCGATTCCGATCTGGCGCGAGCTGACCCGCGACGCCACGATGTCATCCGGGATCGGCGCCTCCTTCCTGTTCGGGAACCTCGGCCACGCCTATTTCCTCAACGGCCAATACGACGAGGCCCTGGTCGCGCTGGAGAAGGCCTGCCTGCTCGATCCGCTGAACCACCGCACCTGGCAGAGCCTTGGCGAGACCCTGCAGCAGCTCGGCCAGGATGAGCGCGCAGCGCAGATGCTGCGCCAGGCCAGCGCCCTGCGCGAGCACGACTTCCGCGCCGACTACGCCGCCGCGGACGGCGGCGCCAGGCTGCCGGCGATCGAAAAGGCGCTGAAGACGACCGGGCGTCCCGATAAGGACTGGGCTTTCGTCGAAGTCGTCGGCAACCCGAACGGCGTGCTCGAACTGCGCCGCGTGACACCGGTCCGCAGCGCGGCGCCGGCTGCGGTAGTCCCGCCGGCCGCTCCGCCCGTGCCGGCGCCGCCGAAGCAGGACAAGGATCCGTCCATCGTGGCCGCGCTCGAGATCTGCAATGGCAATGGGCGCCAGGGCCTGGCGCGGATGATGTCGCGCCAGCTGCGCGACCCGGCCGTGAAAGTCGTGCGGCTGACCAACGAGAAGGGATTCACGGTGCGCCAGACCCGCATCGAGTACCAGCCGGCCTTCCGCGGCGTGGCCGAGCGGCTGGCGGAACGCTTCGGCGGCAGGCCGGTCGAGGTCAGGATGACTGGACGCGCGAACGTGCGGCTGGTGATCGGCCGCGACCTGTCGGCCCAGTTGATTGCCAGCCGTGCAAACGCGCTGCCGGCAGCCCATGCGAGCGGAGCCGGCGCCCCTTGAGTCGTACAGTGCCGTTTTCACAACAGTATCGGGCGACAGGCTACGCCGAAATTGGGAATAATAAAAATCTCAATTCATCGGGAGAACTGTCATGGCTCTTACTCGTCGTTTCCAGTCCGCTATTGCCCAATCCCTCATCGCTGGCACCCTGCTGGTGTCGGTGGTTGCCTGCGCTCCGACTCCCACCCGTGAAGGCACCGGTGAATACATCGATGACTCGGTGATCACCGGCAAGGTGAAGGCTGCCTTTGCCGCCGACCCGACCGTCAAGGCGACCCAGGTTCAGGTGGAAACGTTCAAGGGTACGGTCCAGCTGAGCGGCTTCGTCGATTCGCGCGAAAGCGCCCAGCGCGCCGTCGAACTGGCGCGTGGCGTGAAGGGTGTGAAATCCGTGAAGAACGACACGGTGATCCGCTAAGCCTGCCGGCAAGGCGTCCGGCACGGCGCAACCCGTGCCGGATGTGGAATGCTTACTGCCAGCTCACCTTCCCGAATCCATTCGTGGTCGCGTTGCGCGTCGCCGGCTTGCCGTAGACGGTGGCCGAACCCATGCCGTTCAGATTGACGTTGGCCGCGGTTCTGGCGAAGACGCTGGCGCCGCCCAGGCCCGACATGTCCAGGTCGACCGTATCGGCGCGCAATTGCTGCGCGTCGAGGCTGCCCACGCCGCCCAGATGGGCACGCAGCACCTTGGTCTGGCCGCTCACGCTGATGTGGCCCGCGCCGCCCAGTTTCAGCTCGATGCGATCCGCCTGGCCGGTCGTGTTGAGGGTAAGGCCGCCGACGCCGCCCAGGTGGGCATCGATGTCTCGGTACTGGCCGCTGACCTTCACGGCGCCCGCGCCATCCAGCGACACCACCAGCTTGTCGCCGCTGAAGCCCGACACCTCGCTCGAACCCACGCCTTCGGAAACGAACTCCTGCAGGTTCGGCACCGTCAGGTCGGCACGCAGTTCATTGCCCTTGTTGTTCCCGAAGTGCATGTTGTTATTGCTTTCGGTATCGATCGTGAGCGTGTCGCCGCGCTGGCTCGTCGTGATCTTCGAGACGTAGCGGCGGTCGCCCGACACTACCAGCGATGGCGTCGGCCCCTGGCGCACGTTCAGGCGGATCACGCCGCCCAGGTGGATCTTCGACACCTTGGCATCGACCGGACGGTTTTCACGCACGATGTCGTCCGCCCAGGCGGCATGCGCCCCCATCGAGAAAGCGGTGGCCAGGAATGCGGTGCTGAGCAGTTTGTTCATGACTTGTTCTCCAGAAGTTGGCTGATGGATGCACTATAGGCCTGTGCGTCCTGGAGAAATGGCGGATTGCGACAGACTGCAGCATCGGCGGTATGAAGCGCAGAATTCCTAAGCCTGCAGCGCATCCCAGGACAGGTCGAAACGCGCCAGGTATTTCTTCAGGCGGTCGGCGTCGTTCGGCTGGCGCTTCGCATTGCGCGAGACCGCGAACAGCTTGCGGCCCGCATCCGACAGCGACTTCGACTGCCGGCATACCTTGACGACCGCCTGCAGCTGCAGCGCATCGAACCGGTCCAGCCCCGCCACTGTAGCCGCGCCGAGCAGGTCCTCGAGGTCGGCGTCCGCCATGGCGCCATCCGGCTCGCGGAAGGGTTGCCAGAAGCGCTTCAGGCGCTGGCATTCGGCCTCGACGATCTCGTTGGTGATCCGTCCCGCCTCGGCCAGCGTGGCCATGCGCACGACGGAGGCCGACAGGTCGCGGAAGTTGCCGGTCCAGCGCGCCGCATCCGACATCGCGAAGCGCATGTAGCGGTCGCGCGCCTCCTTGTTGAAGCGCACCATCTGGCCGTGCTCGGCGCCGAATTCGCGCAGCAGGAAATCGATGTTCGGCTCGATGTCTTCGAGACGGTCGGCCAGCCCGGGCAGTTCATAGGTCCACAGGTTGATGCGGGCGAACAGGTCGTCGCGGAAGCGCCCGCGCCCGACTTCGCGGGACAGGTCGCGGTTGGTCCCGGCGATCAGCTGGAAGTCGCTGTGCACCTCATGGTCGCCGCCGACCGGCAGGAAACGCTTTTCCTCGATCGCCTTGAGCAGCATCGCCTGCTCGTCCAGGCCCAGCTCGCCGATCTCGTCGAGGAAGAGCACGCCCTTGTTCGCGGTGCGCAGCAGTCCGGCCCGATCCGATGCGGCGCCCGTGAAGGCGCCCTTGATGTGGCCGAACAGGGTGGAGCCGGCGCCATCGCCGTGCAGGGTCGCGCAGTTGATCTCGACGAAGCTGCCGTCGACCTGGCGGCGCGCCTTCTTGAGCTCGTACAGGCGACGCGCCAGGAAGGATTTGCCGGCGCCGGTCGGCCCCATCAGCAGCATCGGCGCCTTCGACTTGATCGCCACCCGCTCGATCTCCTCGATCATCGCGTTGAAGCGGCCATTGCGGGTGGCGATGCCGGACTTCAGGAACGCCACCCCTTCCTGCTGTTCGCGCGAGAAGCGCTGCGCGATCTGGTCGTACTTCGACAGGTCGAGGTCGATCAGCGCGTAGCTACCCGGCTCTCCCGGCGCATGGCGCCGCGGCGGCGAGGTCTGGAGCAGGCGGCCGGGAAAGTAATTCGCCTCCGTCATCAGGAACAGGCAGATCTGCACGACGTGGGTGCCGGTCGTGATGTGGATCCAGTATTCCTCGTTGTCCGGATCGAAGGGGTAGGCCTTCGCAAAGTCGAACAGCGCGCCATAGACCTGCTCGAAGTCCCAGGGGTCGTCGATCCCGATATGGTGCGGCACCACCACCGTCTCGGGCGAGACCGCGCCGATGTCCTGGCTGACCACGTCGACCAGGGCATGCATGCTCCCGTTGAACAGCAGTTCGATGCGGTCCACCACCACGTCTTCGTGCTGGGTCAGGGCGACCGTCGGCCGCCATTTTTCCCAGCGGGCGCTACCCTTGCCGCTGTCGAGCTGGGTGCCGACGAAGCCGATGACGACGGTTTTCTTGTTTTTCATCGTATAAAATCTTATCTATAAATATAAATCTAACATATTTCTGTTTGGAATAGCTCTTTTGCCATCTGCTCCTTGTCGATCACAATGTCCTTATGAATCAATCGCTTGCCTATCCAACAAGCCCGGATGGCCATGCCTGGCACGCCGCTTGCAAATAGAAAGGCACAAAACGACGACACAGGAGGCGGAAATGGGCTGGATCATCAGCGTCGGCAAGGCCGGCGCAAAGGGAAGGGCGGCAGGGGTGCAGGCGGTATCGCTGCGCGTCGATGTGCAGGGCATGGCGGCCCAGGTGAAAGTATTCCCGGAGTCCGGCGCTGTTCCCGCATGGCAGGCGCAGCGCGTCTGGCAGAATGTCCTGTCGACCCTGGTGCAGAATTAGGAGAGAACAATGAAAAACGAACACTACGATGTCCTGGAAGTGGCGGGCGGCAGTCCGGTCAAGATGTGGACCCGCGGCGTGCCGGTCGAAGAGGATGCGAAGCGCCAGCTGGCGAACACCGCGCGCATGCCCTTCATCTACAAGCACATGGCCGCGATGCCCGACGTCCACGTCGGCAAGGGCTCGACCATCGGCAGCGTGATCCCGACCCTGGGTGCGGTGATCCCGGCCGCGGTGGGCGTCGACATCGGCTGCGGCATGATGGCCGCCAAGACGACCTTGAGTGCGAACGACCTGCCGGACAACCTCGGCCCGCTGCGCAGCGCGATCGAACGTTCGGTGCCGCACGGGATGTCGCCCAAGACGCGCGGTTTCAAAGGCCGCGACAAGGGATCGTGGGAAACGCCGCCGCAGGCCGTCGACACCGCCTGGATGGCGCTGAAGGACGAATTCGACGTCATCTGCCAGAAGACGCCGCGGCTGAAGAACACGAACAACTACAAGCACCTGGGGACGCTGGGAACCGGCAACCACTTCATCGAGATCTGCCTCGACGAACAGGGCTCCGTGTGGTTCATGCTGCATTCCGGCTCGCGCGGCGTCGGCAACGCGATCGGCACGCACTTCATCGAACTGGCCAGGCAGGACATGCGCACCCACTTCGCGAACCTGCCGGACCAGGACCTGGCCTACCTGCAGGAAGGAACGGAGCACTACGACGACTACGTGCAGGCGGTCGGCTGGGCCCAGAAGTTCGCGCGCATGAACCGCGAAGTGATGATGCAGAACCTGATCGCGGCGGTGCGCTCGGTGATCACGAAACCGTTCGAGACGCATGTGGAAGCGGTGAACTGCCACCACAACTACGTGCAGAAGGAGCATCACTTCGGCAAGGACGTGCTGGTCACGCGCAAGGGCGCGGTATCGGCGCGTGCGGGTGAACTCGGCATCATCCCGGGGTCGATGGGCGCGAAGAGCTATATCGTGCGCGGCAAGGGCAACCCCGAAAGCTTCCACAGCTGCAGCCATGGCGCCGGCCGCACCATGAGCCGCACCGAAGCCAAGCGCCGTTATTCGGTCGACGACCAGGTCAAGGCGACCGAAGGCGTCGAATGCCGCAAGGACGCCGGCGTGATCGACGAGATCCCGATGGCCTACAAGGACATCGATGCCGTCATGCAGGCGCAGAGCGACCTGGTCGAAGTGGTGCATACGCTCAAGCAGATCGTGTGCGTGAAAGGATGAACATGATCGAACTGGATGGATCGGCCGGCGAGGGCGGCGGCCAGATCCTGCGCAGCGCGCTGACGCTGGCGATGATCACCGGCCGGCCATTCCGCATCCGCCAGATCCGTGCGCGGCGCGCCAAGCCTGGCCTGATGCGCCAGCACCTGGTGGCGGTGCAGGCGGCAAGCCAGATCTGCGGCGCCCGGGTGACCGGCGCGGCGGTCGGCAGCCAGGAGCTGGAATTCATCCCCGGCAAAGTCCAGGGCGGCGACTACCGCTTCGCGATCGGCACCGCCGGCAGCTGTACCCTGGTGCTGCAGACGGTGTTGCCGGCGCTGCTCACGGCGGACCGGCCGTCGACCCTGCGCCTGTCCGGCGGCACGCACAATCCGATGGCGCCGCCGGTGCAGTTCCTGCAGCGCGCCTACTGCCGCCTGCTGGCCGGGATGGGCGCGGAGATCGACGTGAAGCTGGAACGCTTCGGCTTTTATCCGGCCGGCGGCGGCGAAGTCGTGGCCAGCGTCGCTCCATGCGCGCAATTGCGGCCGCGCAGCTGGATGGAGCGCGGCGAGCGCAAGGTGGCCTATGCCGAGTGCTTCATCGCCGGCATCCCGGCGAGGGTCGCGCAGCGCGAGCTGGAGTGCGTCGGCAAGGCCATGAACTGGGGCGAGGAGCAGCTGCTGGCGCGCCGCCTGCCGGACGAGCAGGGTCCCGGCAACGCCCTGATGCTGACCCTGGAGTACGAACACACGACCGAAGTATTCACGGCCTTCGGCGAGAAATCGGTCTCGGCCGAGAACGTCGCCCGCCACGTGGTGCAGCGCGCCCGCCAGTTCCTGACGACCCGGGCCGCGGTCGCGGAATACCTGGGCGACCAGCTGATGCTGCCGCTGGCGCTGGCGCGCGGCGGCGGCTTTACGGTGGACGAGGTGTCGATGCATGCGCGCACCAATGCCGAGGTGATCGAACTGTTCCTGCCGGTGCGCTTCGAGTTCGGCAAGCACGACGGGGTCGATGCCTGCACCGTGCATCAGCGTTGATCTTGCCAAGCCCTCTCTTATCGCCTACGTTGGTGAGAGGAGGGCACCATGCGACACCATCGAATCCTGCTGTCCCTGCTGAGCGCCGGGCTCGTTTCGCTACTGGCCTATTCCCCGTCCGCAGCCAGGCGGGAGCGTGTCGCCTTCGATCCCCTGTTGGCCAGGGGCGCGAGCTGCACGGCGGCCCAGCCCGGGCGTCCCGTGCTGCTGGTCAGCCTGCTGCAGGCCCAGCAACAATTTCCCACCGAGACCCGTCCCTTCCGGCCTGGCCAGCAGCTACCGGGCGCGGGTGACAGCTCGGCGCCGCCGCTGTACAAGAACCTTGGCAAGCTGCACGTGCCGATCACGACCGGGAGTCCGCAAGCGCAGGCCTATTTCGACCAGGGCATGCGCCTGACCTTCGCCTTCAACCACGCCGAGGCCGTGCGCGCCTTCCGCGCCGCCGCGCGCATCGACCCGGACTGCGCGATGTGCTACTGGGGAGAAGCGCTGGCGCTCGGCCCGAACATCAACGCGCCGATGTTTCCGGAAGCGGTCGCGCCGGCCCGTGCGGCGGCCCAGAAGGCCCTGCAGCTGGCCGGCCGCGCCAGCCCCCATGAGCAGGCCCTGATCCGCGCCGTCGGCCAGCGCTATGCCGACACGCCGGTCGAGGACCGCTCCCACCTCGACAAGGCCTATGCCGACGCGATGATGGAAGCGGCGCGCGCGTATCCGGCCGACGACACCATCCAGGTCCTGTACGCCGAGTCATTGATGGACCTGTCGCCCTGGGATTACTGGCAGGCCGGCGGCACCCAGCCGAAGGGCCGCACCGCCGAGATGATCGCGGCCCTCGAGACGGTCCTGGCGCGCAACCCCCATCATCCGGGCGCCGAACACTATTACATCCACGCGGTGGAGGCATCCTCGAATCCCGAGCGGGCCTTGCCTTACGCGCGCCTGCTGGCGAAGCAGATTCCCGGCGCCGGCCACATCGTCCACATGCCATCGCATATCTATTACCGGCTCGGCATGTACAGGGAATCGCTGGCGGCCAACATCGACGCCGTCGCCACCGACGAACGCTACTTCAGCCGCTCGCACAGCGATCCGGTCTACAAGGGCGCCTACTACCCGCACAACATCCACTTCGTGATGGTGTCGGCGCTGATGGGCGGCGACGGCAAGACCGCGCTGGACGCCGCCGCCAAGCTCGACAAGGCGCTGCCCTACGAACTGGTGCTGCAGTTCCCGTCGCTGCAACCGGTGAAGGCGGCGCCGTATTTCTCGCAGGTCCAGTTCAGCGACCCGGACACCCTGGTATCGCTGCCGGACCCGGGGCCGGATCTGGTGCTGGTCAGAGCGATGTGGTATTACGCGCGCGCGGTCGGCTACGCGCGCAAGGGCATGGTCGAGGACAGCCGGCGGGAGATCGATGCGCTGGCCGCGATCGAGCGCACGGCCGACTTCAAACCCTTCGCCGCCTGGAACGTGCCGGCCCAGGACATCGTCAGGACCGCCCGCTACGTCGCCACCGGCCGCCTGGCGGATGCACAGGGCGACCGGCCGCTGGCGCTGGCAGCCTACCGTGAAGCAGTCGCCGTGCAGGACAGCCTGCCTTACATGGAACCGCCGTACTGGTATTACCCGACCCGCCAGTCGCTGGGCGTGGCGCTGCTGCGCTCCGGCCAGCTTGACGAGGCCGAGACCGTGTTCCGGTCGGCGTTGGCGCGTACGCCAAGTAATGGCTGGGCGCTGCGGGGCTTGATGGAGGTGTACCGGCAGCGAGGGGATGCGGTGTCGCTGCGGCTGGTGCAGCAGCGCTTCGAGACGACCTGGCTGGGCAAGCATGGGATGCCGGCGCTGGCGCTGCTGTAATGCCGTGCGTGGAAACTGAAAGCGCTTTTTATGTTGGTAAAGTTACTATTGGTTAGACTTTAGCAGCGACGCAAGGGCTACACTTGGCTTGTCTTCGATGTGGAGACTATCTCGTGCCTTATTCTCCTTGCCCGCACTCTCCTGCGGGCTTTTTTTTCGTCTCCAGAAAGCAAAAAGCCCAACCATGAAGGCTGGGCCAAGTGCTTGATTCTTTGGTGCCGGCTGCAGGACTCGAACCCGCCACCTGATGATTACAAATCAACTGCTCTACCTGATGAGCTAAGCCGGCAATGTGGCCAGGATTATACCCTTATTTGATCCTGGTCAACGTCGGGCGGCCACCTTTTTTCGGCGGCTCATTGTCGCCGTCGGGCAGATGCGACACGTCGGACGCAGGTGCGCTGGAGGTCTTGCCCGGCACGGCCGACAGGCCGGCCGAAGAAGCAGGGGCGCTCGCGGGTTCGGGCGAAGGCGGGGCCAGCTCGGCGGCGGTGGTGCTGACGTCGAAGGCCATGCCCTGGCCGTTTTCGTTGGCGTAGATCGCCAGCACGTTTTGCACCGGGATGTACAGCTCGCGCGAGACGCCGTTGAAGCGCGCGCGGAAGGTGATTGCGTCGTTGTCCATCTTCAGCCCGGAGGTGGCGCCGTAGCTGATGTTGAGGATGATCTCGCCCTTCTTCACGTATTCCATCGGAACCGTGGTCGCGGCGTCGACCTTGACCGCCAGGTAAGGCGTGTAGCCGCTGTCCGTGCACCATTCATAAATGGCGCGCAGCAGGTACGGCTTGGTGGAGATATCTGGCATGTTGTGGATCAAATTGCATCAAGTTGTTACACGCCAGTGTAATCCGATTCGCCGTGAGGCGTCGAAAACTGGCGTGCAACGGTGTCCGAGGCGACGGACGGCGTTTTATCGGCGCATGACCTTTTCGGACGGCGTCAGCGCTTCGATGTAGGCAGGACGCGAGAAGATGCGTTCGGCATACTTCATCAGCGGCGCGGCGGTCTTCGACAGCTCGATACCGTAGTGGTCCAGGCGCCACAGCAGCGGGGCGATGGCGACGTCCAGCATCGAGAATTCGTCGCCCAGCATGTACTTGTTCTTCAGGAACAGCGGGGCCAGCGTAGTCAGGCGGTCGCGGATTTCCGCGCGCGCCTTGTCGTGGCTCTTGTCGCCGACCTTGTTGCGCTCGTTCTCGAGCGTGTTCACGTGCACGAACAGCTCTTTTTCGAAGTTGAACAGCATCAGGCGGGCACGCGCGCGCATCAGCGGATCGGCCGGCATCAGCTGCGGATGCGGGAAGCGCTCGTCGATGTACTCGTTGATGATGTTCGATTCGTACAGGATCAGCTCGCGTTCGACCAGGATCGGCACCTGGCCGTACGGGTTCATCGTCGAGATGTCCTCGGGCTTGTTGAACAGGTCCACGTCGCGCACTTCGAAGTCCATGCCCTTTTCGAACAGGACCAGGCGGCAGCGCTGGGAGAACGGGCACGTGGTGCCGGAGTAGAGAACCATCATGGTTTATAGTTCCTTCAAGAAACAAAGGGGTGAAGCGCAAGCGGCTCACCCCAGGATAATAATTGCCCGCATTATAACCGGGCAATCAAATCACTTTACGTCTTTCCAATAAGAAGCGTTCAGTCTCCAGGCAAGGAAAGCGAAAATAGCAAGGAACAGCAACACAATCGCACCCAGACGCTTGCGCAGATCCTGCGCCGGCTCGGCCATCCAGTTCATGTAGGCGACCAGGTCGGCCACCTGGGTATCGAACTCCTGCTGCGTGAGCTGGCCTTTGCTGACCTGCTCGAAACCGGCGAACTTGTGCACTTTCTTGCCGTGTTCATGCGGATCGTCTTCCTCGACCATCCTGGCGGTGCGCACGCCCTGCAGCTGCCACAGCACGTGCGGCATGGCGACGTTCGGCACCACCATGTTGTTCCAGCCGGTCGGACGGGTGTCGTCCTTGTAGAAAGTGCGCAGGTAAGTGTACAGGTAGTCCGCACCCGAACCGGCGCCCGACGAACGGGCGCGCGTGATCACCGACAGGTCCGGCGGCACCGCGCCGAACCAGGCTTTCGCGTCCGCAGGGCGCATCGCGATCGTCATCATGTCGCCGACCTTCTCGCCGGAGAACAGCAAGTTGTTCTTGATCTGGTCCTCGCTCAGGCCCAGATCCCGCAGGCGATTGTAGCGCATCGCCGATGCGGAATGACAGTTCAGGCAGTAGTTGACGAACAGCTTGGCGCCGTTTTGCAGCGACGCAATGTCGTTGCGCTCCGGCGCGTGATCCAGCGGGAAAGTTCCCTCGTTTGCAAAGACGAATCCCGGCAGCAAGGCAAGGACCGCGAGTATCTTCTTCGAAAAATTCATGGTTGTCCTTTGCGCAGTGAAGGTCAGTGCGGAGTGAAGGTCACGCGGTTCGGCACCGGCTTGAACCGGCCCGAGGCGCTCCACCACGGCATCAGGAGGAAGAAGCTGAAGTAGATCAGCGTGCAGGCCTGGGCGATCAGCGTGTAGGCCGGGGTCGGCAGCTGGGTGCCGAGGTAGCCCAGTGCGATGAACGCGATGCCGAAGACGATGTACACATACTTGTGCCAGTCCGGACGGTAGCGGATCGACTTCACCGGCGAGTGGTCCAGCCACGGCAGCAGGGCCAGGATCACGACGGACGAGCCGAACAGCACCACGCCCCACACCTTCGCATCCAGCGTCAGCATGCCGATTTCCATCACCACGGCGATCGCGGTGACGATCAGCTTGGTCTTGTACGACAGGCGCGAGCGCAGCCAGATGAACACGACGTAGGCGGCGACGCCGGCCATCACGACCCACATGAAGTCCGAGGTGGTGGCGCGCAGCACCGAGTAGAACGGCGTGAAGTACCAGGTCGGCGCGATGTGCGGCGGGGTCTTCATCGAATCGGCCGGCAGGAAGTTGTTGTACTCCAGGAAGTAGCCGCCCATCTCGGGTGCATAGAAGATCACCGCGCTGTAGATGAACAGGAACACCGAGACGCCGAACAGGTCCTTGGTGGTGTAGTAGGGGTGCGACGGGATCATGTCGACGCCATGGCCGTCCGGGCCCACGTTTTCCTTCACTTCGATGCCGTCCGGGTTGTTCGAGCCGACTTCGTGCAGCGCGATCAGGTGCGCGGCCACCAGGCCCAGCAGGACCAGCGGGATCGCGATCACGTGGAAGGCGAAGAAGCGGTTCAGGGTCGCGTCCGACACCACGTAGTCGCCGCGGATCCACAGCGACAGGTCCGGGCCGATCAGCGGGATCGCGCTGAACAGGTTGACGATCACCTGCGCGCCCCAGTACGACATCTGGCCCCACGGCAGCAGGTAGCCGAAGAAGGCTTCCGCCATCAGGCACAGGAAGGTGGCGAAGCCGAACAGCCAGATCAGTTCGCGCGGCTTGCGGTAGGAACCGTACAGCAGCGCACGGGTCATGTGCAGGTAGACCACGATGAAGAACATCGAGGCGCCGGTCGAGTGCATGTAGCGCACCAGCCAGCCCCACGGGACTTCACGCATGATGTATTCGACCGAGCCGAATGCCAGGCTGGCGTCCGGCTTGTAGTGCATGGTCAGGAAGATGCCGGTGACGATCTGCAGCACCAGGATCAGCATGGCCAGCGAGCCGAAGATGTACCAGACGTTGAAGTTCTTCGGGGCGTAGTACTTGCCCCATTGATCGTTCCACAGTTTCGACAGCGGGAAGCGGTCGTCGACCCAGGCCAGCGCTTTCTGGCTCTTCGGCGCATCGGCCGGAAGTTTGGTTTCCTTGAAAGCTGCGCCCATCTTATGCCTCGCCTTTCTCGTCTTTGCCGATCAGGATCTTGTTATCGGCCAGGTACATGTACGGGGGGACGTCGAGATTGGCCGGCGCCGGCTTGTTCTTGAAGACGCGGCCGGCCAGGTCGAAGGTCGAACCGTGGCAGGGGCACAGGAAGCCGCCGTGCCAGTCGTCCGGCAGGTTCGGCTGCGGACCTTCGGCAAAGCGGGACGAGGGCGAGCAGCCCAGGTGCGAACAGATGCCGACCGCGACCAGCACTTCCTTGTGCTCGGCGCGCGAACGGGTTTCGTTCTTGGCGTACGCAGGCGTTTCCATCTGGTACGGCTTTTCGGATTTCGGATCGGCGACCAGGCTGTCGTTCTTCGGCAGGCTGGCCAGCATTTCCGGGGTGCGGCGCAGGATCCAGACCGGCTTGCCGCGCCATTCCACCACTTTCATTTCGCCAGGCTTGACGTCGGAGATGTCCACCTCGACCGGCGCGCCCGCCGCCTTCGCTCGTTCCGAAGGCTGGAAAGTACTTACCAGAACTCCGGCCGTTGAAACACCGACAACGCCACCCGCCGCGCATGTAGCCACGAGCAAGCCTCGCCGGCCTGTATCGACCTGCTTCTCATTACTCATACCAACTCCATTCGTCAAATGCGAAATGCTGCAATGCAATAGATTGCAAATAGGTAAAAACCTTTATTGCAACAGTCGATTATATGTGAACAGTTTTGCAAATTAAAGAAAAAACGTTCTTAGCGTCATGATGCCTTCCAAATGTGCATTTTCCGCTTCCCCCTGCGGCCAGGGTTGGACTCACTCGCGGCAGCGGAAGCCCGGCTTTGGAGTATCATCGTCAGGGGGTATCTTTTCGACAGCTATGTAAAAACGACAAGGAGAATCGGGATGGCTATGATGGAAGAGTTCAAGAAGTTCGCGATGAAGGGCAACGTCATGGACTTGGCGGTCGGCGTCATCATCGGCGGGGCCTTCGGGCGCATCGTCGATTCGCTGGTGCAGGACGTGATCATGCCGCCGATCGGCAGGCTGTTCGGCGGACTCGACTTCGCGAGTTACTACCTGCCCCTGAACGGCCAGCCCTATGGCTTGCCGCTGGCCGAGGCGAAGAAAGCAGGCGCCGTGCTGGCCTACGGTAATTTTCTGACGGTCCTGCTGAATTTCCTGATCCTCGCTTTCGTGATCTTCCAGATGGTGCGTTTGATGAACCGGATGCGCAATTCGTTCCGTCCGCAGGAAGAAGTGGTGGTGGTGGCGCCGGAAGAGGTCCTGCTGCTGCGCGAGATCCGCGATTCGCTGAAGCATCGCACTTGAGGCCGACCGGCCACGCATCATGCGGCGCTACTGGCTCCTGTTCGCGCAGACCGTCACGATCGCCCTCGGCATCTATGCCGTGATCGCGGCGCTGCGCCCGGATTGGCTGGGGGCGCTGTCGATGCAGCGTGCGCCGGCCCAGGTCGGCATCGGCGGCCCCGGCCGTTCGGTGCCGGTGCTGCAGGCGCCGGGCGGCGGACCGGCGGGGGCGGCTCCTGGCAGCTACCGCGATGCGGCCGGGCGCGCGATGCCGGCCGTCGTCAACATCCTGACCAGCAAGGCCCTGCGCGAGGCGCATCCGCTGTTGAAAGATCCGTTCTTCCGCCGCTTCTTCGGCGACAAGCTGCCGCCGCAGGAACAGATGGCCAGCCTGGGCTCGGGCGTGATCGTCAGCGCCGACGGCTATATCCTCACCAACTACCACGTGGTCGAAGGCGCCGACGAGATCGAGGTCGGCCTGGCCGATGGCCGCAAGGCCGCCGCCAGCATCGTCGGCACCGATCCGGAAACCGACCTCGCCGTGATCCGCATCAAGGCCGACAAATTGCCGGTGATCGTGCTCGGCAACCCGAACGAAGCGCGCGTGGGCGATGTGGTGCTGGCGATCGGCAATCCCTTCGGCGTCGGCCAGACCGTCACCCTCGGCATCATCTCCGCGCTGGGGCGCAACAACCTGCACATCAACCATTTCGAGAATTTCATCCAGACCGACGCCGCGATCAACTTCGGCAACTCGGGCGGCGCCCTGGTCGACACCCGCGGCAACCTGCTCGGGATTAACTCGGCGATCTATTCCCAGACCGGCGGCTCGGTCGGGATCGGCTTCGCCATTCCCGTCTCGACCGCCAAGACCGTGCTCGACTCCATCGTCAAGCACGGCCAGGTGGTGCGCGGCTGGATCGGCATCGAATCCCAGGACATCACGCCGGAACTGGCCGACAGCTTCGGGCTCGCGCGCGACCGCGGCGCCATCATCGCCGGCGTGGTGCGCGGCGGTCCGGCCGACCGCGCCGGCATGCGTCCGGGCGACATCCTGCTGTCGGTGGACGGCAAGAAGGTCGGCAGCACCAACGACATGCTGAACCTGATCGCCGAGCTGCCGCCGGGCGGCAAGGCGCAAATGACGGTGATGCGCAAGAATCGGCAGGCAACGCTCGACGTCACGGTCGGCCGCCGCCCGCGCCAGACTCCCTGAATTCCTTTTGTTGAATAAGAAAAACTTATGCACCTGCGCGACCTGACGCAATTCCTTACCGAGATCAAGGACAACAACAACCGCCCCTGGTTCCTCTGGAATAAACCCCGCTACGACATCCTGCGCACCGAGTTCATCGAAACGCTGACCGAACTGATCCGGGAACTGTCGAAGTTCGACCGCCAGGTGGCGGCCTGCGAGCCGAAGAAGGCGGCGTTCCGCTTCCAGCGCGACACGCGCTTTTCGCACGACAAGACGCCCTATAAAACGCATTTCTCGGCCGGCATCGCGCCGGGCGACAAGCGCCGCCCCAGCGCCGCCGGCGGCCCGACCTATTACTTTCACATCGAGGCCGACGGCACCCTGCAGTTTGGCGCCGGCGAATACCTGCCGCCGGCGGCGCGCCTGAAGGCGATCCGCGAACACGTGGTCAACGATGCGACAGGGTTCGGCAAAATGTTGAAGAATAAACATCTGCGCGAGACCTATGGCGACCTGACCCAGGAAGACAAACTGCAGCGTCCGCCGAAAGGCTTCGACCCGAGCCACCCGCTGGTCGAATACCTGAAGCTCAAGAGCTATTTCGTCTGGACCGAGACGAAACTCGACGTCAACGCCCCGGAAAAACTGGTGCCCCAGCTCGTGCAGGGATTCAAGGACGCCACCGCGCTGGTCGACTGGCTGCGCGGGGTGCCCCAGACACACGAAGAATGATTGATTGATTGGAGAGCGACATGGCCTTGCAACACGCAGTATCGGGAGAACGGATTCTACTTTCGCGGGACGAGGACGACATCGCGAACTTCACGTCGATCGCGCTGATCAAGACCGATCACATGGAGCTGATCCGGCTGGTGTTGCCCAAGGAGAAACCGCTGCCCGAGCACCGGGTCGAGGGAGAAATGACGCTGCTGTGCCTGGAAGGCGAGATCGCCTTCGACGCCCACGGCCGCACCACCATCCTGCGGCCGAACGAGATGGTCTACCTGGCCGGCGGCGAACCGCACGCGGTGCGCGCCAACAAGGACGCGGTGGCCCTGATGACCATCCTGCTGCACCCGGGCGACAACAGCGGCGGCCCGACCCGCGACCCGCGCGGGGCGCCGAACACCTGAATCGCTGGGCGCAGGGTGGGGTAAATCAGTCCGGTGGACTGATTTACGGTGCCCACGCGGATTACGCCAGTTCGTTTCGCGGATCGCGCGCCAGCAAGCGGTCCACGGTTTCCTGCACCGAGGCGCCATCGAACAGCACGCCGGCCACCGCATTGGTGATCGGCATGTCCACGCCGAGTTTCGCCGCCAGTTCGCGCACGGCTTTTGCGCACGGCACGCCTTCGGCCACGTGGCCCAGTTCCTTGACGATGGTGTCGAGCTGCTTGCCCTGGGCCAGCGCGAGGCCGACGCGGCGGTTGCGCGAGAGGTCGCCGGTGCAGGTCAGGATCAGGTCGCCCATGCCGGTCAGGCCCATGAAGGTGCTGGGCTGGGCGCCGAGCGCGGTGCCCAGGCGGGTGATCTCGGCCAGGCCGCGCGTGATCAATGCCGCGCGCGCATTCAGGCCCAGGCCCAGGCCGTCTGCCGCGCCGGTGGCGATGGCGAGGATGTTCTTGACCGCGCCGCCGACTTCCACGCCGACCATGTCGTCGCAGGCGTACACGCGCACGCTGCCGCCGTGCACGAGGGAGACCACGCGTTCGCGCAGTTCCGCCGAGCTGGAGGCCACCGTCAGCCCGCAGGGCAGGCCGCGCGCCACTTCCTGGGCGAACGAGGGACCGGACAGGGCTGCACCCGGCACGCTGTCGCCGAGCACTTCGCGCACCACCTGGTGCGGCAGCAGGCCGGTGCCGTATTCGAAACCCTTGCACAGCCAGACGATGTTCGGGATGGACCGGCCTTTCAATTGCTCCAGCAGCGGGCGCAGGCCGGCCACCGGACAGGCCGCGATCAGCAGCGGCGTGGTGCCGGCCGGCGCTCCGGTGACGTGGGCGATGGCGGCCTCGAAGTCGGCGCTCACGCGCAAGGCGGGCGGCAGCGGATGGCCGGGCAGGTACGTGACGTTGTCGCGCGCCGCTTCGGTGGCGGCCATCTGCTCGGGGTTGCGGCCCCACAGCAGGACGTCGTGGCGGGCGGCCAGCGCGATCGCGACCGCCGTGCCCCAGGCGCCGGCGCCGAGGACAGTGATGGGTTGTGGTTGTTTGGCTTCGTGCATGGGGTGGGTGGGGTTAGATGCCCCAGACTTCGGACGCCCTGACATAGCCGCTGATGCCGTCGCGGTGGCGCACGCGCACCCACGGGCCGGCTTCCGGATCGACCAGTTCGAGCAGGACGTTCTTATCGGCCGTCATCAGGACGGCGGCATTGTCTTCCGGTGCGGCGCGCACGCGGGTGGAGGCGGCGCGCACGATCACGTTGCGCTTGGCCGACAGGTTCCTGGTTTCGGTCCAGGCCATGTCGCCCGCCGCATCGCGCACCTTGACCCAGTCGCCATAGCTGAGCACGACTTCGACCGGCATGCCGCTCGGCGCGATGAACAGCTTGCCGCCCTTGGCGGACGGGGCATCGTACAGGATTGCGGGATGGGCGCCCACCGTCTTGAAATCGAAGGCCGCGGCCGCGCAGGATGCCAGCAACAGGATGCTGCCTGCGATGAGACGTTGGCGGAGTCGATTGGTGAGCATGACAGGCCTTTGGGAAAACGGCACGCGCCGAAAGGCAGAAACAGAGGCCTGTTCGGCCAGCCTGCTACAGGCAGGCCGAACAGCGGGGTCTTACTTGTTATTACTGGTTGGCGGCCGGCGTGCCAGCTGCGGCAGCCTGCTCGGCCAGCGCCTGGCGGCGCTGCTGGTAGAACACTTCGAAGTTGATCTCAGCCAGGTGCACAGGCGGGAAGCCGGCACGGGTGATGAAATCGGCGATGTTGCTACGCAGGTAAGGATAGATGATGTTCGGGCAGCCGATGCCCAGCAGCGGATCCATCTGGTCAGCCGGGATGTTGCGGGCTTCGAAGATACCGGCCTGCTTGCCCTCGACCAGGAAAGCGACCTTGTCCTTGACCTTGGCGGTCACGGTGATGGTCACGGTCGATTCGTAGATGCCATCGGCGATCCCTTCGGCGCCGACGTCCAGCGAGACCTCGATGGTCGGGGCTTCCTGCTCGAGGAAGATCGCCGGGGAATTCGGTTGTTCCAGCGACATATCTTTCAAGTAGATACGCTGGATTTGGAACACGGGTTGCAGGTTTTCGTCAGCCATGGAACGCTTTCGTTAATAGTGTGAAGGACGGACGAGCCGTCCCATATGCTTGAATGTCAAGGCGTCGGCAATTGTATCAAAACCAATTCGGTTGCAATAGCATTGCCGGCCGCCCCGACGCTCAGCGACATTTCAATGGCATGTCAATGGCATTTCCGTGGCATTCAAGCCCGCGTTCAGGCCGCTTCGCCCTTCAGCAGCGGATCCAGGCGGCCGGCCTGGTCGAGCGCGTACAGGTCGTCGAAGCCGCCGACGTGGGTATCGCCCACATAGATTTGCGGCACGGTACGGCGGCCGGTGCGCTGCATCATGATGGCGCGCTGTTCCGGGTCGAGGTCGACGCGGATGCGCTCGATGTCGGTCACGCCCTTGGCTTCCAGCAGGCGCTCGGCGCGCACGCAGTAGGGGCAGCTTGCGGTGTGGTAGAGAACGACATGGGCAGTCATAAGCAATCCTTTCGAACGATTATTTGGTCAGGGGCAGGCCTGCAGCCGTCCAGGCCGCGATGCCGCCATCCAGTGCGTAGACGTCGTCGAAGCCGGCCGCCTTGATCTGGCGCACCGCCTTGTCGGCGCGATTGCCGCTCTGGCACACCACGATCACGGTCTTGGTTTTCGACTTGTCCAACTCGCCAATGCGATTGCCCAAGTCTGCCAGCGGAATGTGTTTTGCGTCGCGCAGGTGGCCGGCCGCGAACTCGTCGCTGCCGCGCACGTCGACGACGGCGGTGGCTTTGCCGCGGTTCATCAGCTGGGTCGCCTGCAGGGGGGAAGCGCGGCGGCCGCGCGGCGCGAGCGCCGGCCACAACAGGGCGCCGCCGGAGATCACGGCGATCGCAACAACGAAGATATGGTCAAGGATGAATTTCACGAAGTTTCCGTCGGTTGAACTACATTGAATCGTCGCATTATAAAATAGAAGCTGAATCCGTATTCCATCCCACTATTATCCGAGAAGCTTTATGTACAAAATCGTTTTCATGCGCCACGGCGAGTCCACCTGGAATCTCGAAAACCGTTTCACCGGCTGGACCGATGTCGACCTGACCGAAAAAGGCGTCAACGAAGCCAGGACCGCCGGCCGCCTGCTGCGCGAAGCCGGCTTCACCTTCGACCTCGCCTATACCTCGGTGCTCAAGCGTGCGATCCGTACCCTGTGGCTCGCCATGGACGAGATGGACATGATGTGGCTGCCGGTCAGGAACGACTGGCGCCTGAACGAGCGCCACTACGGCGCCCTGCAGGGCCTGGACAAGGGCGAGACCGCCGCCAAGTTCGGCGACGAGCAGGTGCTGGTCTGGCGCCGCAGCTACGACACCCCGCCGCCGGCCCTCGAAGCCGACGATCCGCGCACCTCGTTCGACGACCCGCGCTACGCCGGCCTCGACAAGGCCCAGATCCCGCTGACCGAATGCCTGAAGGACACCGTGGCGCGCGTGATGCCGGCCTGGGACGAGGAAATCGCCCCGGCCATCCGCGCCGGCAAGAAGATCCTGATCTCGGCCCACGGCAACAGCCTGCGCGCCGTGATCAAGATGCTCGACAACATCAGCGACACCGACATCGTCGGCCTCAACATTCCGAACGGCACCCCGCTGGTGTACGAGCTGGACGAGAACCTGAAGCCGATCCGCCATTACTACCTGGGCGACCAGGAAGCGATCGCGGCCGCGATGGCCGCCGTGGCGAACCAAGGGAAGGCGAAGTAAACCTTGCAACTCCCAGCCTTGAAGTCCGCCGGCAGCAAGCTGCTGTGCGGCCTGCTGGCGTGTGCGCTGTCGCTCGGGGCCGCGCATGCCGCCCCGCGCCAGACCAATCGCAGCAAGCAGAAGGCCCAGGCCGAAGCCCAGCGTGCCGGCATCCAGCAAAAGCTGAATGCGCTGAAGAAGGACATCAGCCGCACCGAGAGCGAAAAGGAAGACGCGGCCGACGAGCTGGCCGAGTCGGAAGAGGCGATCTCGAACGCCAACCGCTCGCTGCGCGAACTGGCCGATGAGCAGGCCGCGACCAACGCCAAGCTGCAAGACCTGGGCACCCAGCAGGAGCGCCTGACCCAGACCATCGCCGCCCAGAAACGGCAGTTGTCCAAGATGCTGCGCGAACATTACGTCGCGGGCAATGAAGACCGCATCAAGCTGCTGCTGTCGGGCGACAATCCGAACCGCATCAACCGCGACCTGCAGATGATGGCCTATGTATCGCAGGCCCAGGCCAGGCTGCTGACCTCGCTGCGTGAAAACCTGGCGGCGGTCGAGGCGAACCAGGCCGAGACGCAAAACGCCAAGGACGAACTCGAAGAAATTGCTCAGGAGCAGCGCGACCAGAAGACGCTGCTGGAAAAAGAGAAGGCCAGGCACGCTTCGCTGCTGGCCAGCCTGTCGAGCAAGCTGGTGAGCCAGCGCAAGGAAGCCAACAAGCTGGAGCAGGACGCCCAGCGCATGAGCGGCCTGGTGGATCGCCTGACGAAACTGATCCGCGAACAGGAAATCGCCGCCGCCGCCGAGCGCAAGCGCCAGCAGGAATTGGCCGCCGCGCGCGCCAAGGCCGCGGCCGAGGCGAAGGCGCGCGCGCTGGCGCGTGCAAAAGAACAACAGGCCGAGCGCGAGCGCCTGGCGCGCGAAGCGGCGAAGCACGGCAAGCCGTACAAACCGCCGGCGCCGGTCAAGGAAGAGCCGCAGGTGGCCGAGGAACCGGCCGAGACCAGGGCGCCCCAGAAGTCCGCCGACACCTCGCTCGCCGCCGACCTCCCGAGCGGCGCTTTCGAGAGCCTGCGCGGCCGCCTGGCGGCGCCGATTTCCGGCACCGTCGCCGCCCGCTTCGGCGCCAAGCGCGCCGACGGCCCGGTATGGCGCGGCATGTTCATCAAGGCGCCGGAAGGCACCGACGTGCGCGCGGTCGGTCCGGGCCGGGTCGTGTACGCCAAGTGGATGCGCGGCTGGGGCAACATGATCATCGTCAACCACGGCGGCGAATACCTGTCCATCTACGGTTTCAACGAAACCCTGCTGAAACACGAGGGCGATGCGGTCAAGGCCGGCGACGTCATCGCGAGCGCGGGCAGCACCGGCGGCAACGGAGAATCGGGGCTATACTTCGAACTCAGGCATCTGGGCAAACCGATCGATCCGGCCGGCTGGGTCAAATTCTAGGTACTTAGGAACAGGAATGGGCAACAAACTCAAGAACCTCGGTCTGGTCGGCCTCGGCATGGTCGCCGGCGTGGCGGCCTCGGTCCAGTTCTCGGCCATGGCGCAAAAGGGCGTCGAGTCGCCCCTGCCGCTGGACGAGCTGCGCCAGCTGGCCGATGTCTACGGCCTGATCAAGAGCGATTACGTGGAACCGGTCCAGGACAAGAAGCTGCTGTCCGACGCCATCGCCGGCATGGTCGCTTCGCTCGATCCGCACTCGGTCTACCTCGACGAAAAGGATTTCGCCGAAATGCGCGAATCCGTGCAGGGCAAGTTCGTCGGCGTCGGCGTCGAGGTGGCGATGGAAGACGGCTACGTGAAAATCGTCTCGCCGATCGAGGACACGCCCGCCTTCCGTGCCGGCATCAAGGCCGGCGACCTGATCACCCGCATCGACAACGTGCCGGTCAAGGGCCTGAGCCTGGACGAGGCGATTTCGCGCATGCGCGGCGAACCGCACAGCAAGGTCTTGCTGACCATCGCCCGGCGCGGCGCCGATACCCCGTGGGTGGTGCCGGTCGAGCGCGAAGAGATCCGCGTGGCCAGCGTCAAGGCGAAACTGGTCGAGCCGGGCTATGCCTGGCTGCGGATCAGCCAGTTCCAGGAAGAGACCGTCGACGAGCTGGCCGAGAAGATCAAGGGTTTGTACGCCCAGAATCCCAACATCAAGGGCCTGGTGCTGGACCTGCGCAACGATCCGGGCGGCCTGCTGCCCAGCGCGATCGGCGTGTCCGCCGCCTTCCTGCCGCAGAACGAGGTGATCGTCAGTACCCGCGGCCAGCTGCCGGAATCGAACACCACCTTCTATGGCCGGCGCGATTTCTACGCCAGGCCGGGCGCCGATCCGCTGGCCAAGCTGCCGGCGGCGCTGAAGACGGTGCCGATGGTGGTGCTGGTGAATACCGGTTCGGCCTCGGCATCCGAGATCGTGGCCGGCGCCCTCCAGGATTACAAGCGCGCCATCGTGATGGGCAGCCAGACCTTCGGCAAGGGCTCGGTGCAGACCCTGCGCCAGCTGACCGAGAACACCGCGGTGAAACTCACCACGGCGCGCTACTACACGCCGAAAGGCCGCTCGATCCAGGCGCTCGGCATCGTGCCCGACCTGAAAGTCGACGAGACCCCGGAAGGCGACGGCCTGAACGCGCTGCGCGTGCGCGAAGCCGATCTCGACCGTCACCTGTCGAACGAAGGCGAGACCAAATTCGTCGGCAAGAACGGCGCCGTCAGCGCCCGGCGTGACGAGCTCGAGGAAGAGCAGCGCACCCTGGCCATGCTGAAAAGCGCCGCGCCGCCCGAGTTCGGCGGCAAGGACGATTTCCAGCTGGCCCAGGCCATCAATCACTTCAAGGGCTTGCCGGTGAAGCTGGCCAAGGCCGATCCGGACGCCGACGCGCCGGCCCCGGCCAGGCTGCCGGGCACCGAGCAGAAGCCGCCCGAGGTGAAGGGCAGCCCGAAGAAGTGATGCCCGATGACGTGAGTCCGACCGGCATGGACGACCGCCAGCTGCTGCGCTATTCGCGCCATATCCTGCTCGACGAGGTCGGCATCGAAGGGCAGGAGCGGGTACTGGGCGCGCGCGTGCTGGTGATCGGCGCCGGCGGTCTCGGCTCGCCGGCCGCGCTGTACCTGGCCGCCAGCGGCGCCGGCCGCATCACCCTGGTCGACGACGACGAGGTCGACCTCACCAACCTGCAGCGCCAGGTCATGCACACGACGGCCCGGATCGGCCAACCCAAGGTCGAGTCTGGTCGTGAAGCATTGATCCAGATCAATCCCGACATTGAAGTCGTCGCCCTGCGCGAGCGCGTGGCCGGCGAGCGCCTGCGGGAACTCGTGGCTGACAGCGATGTCGTACTCGACTGCAGCGACAATTTCGCCACCCGCCAGGCCGTCAACCGCGCCTGCGTGGCTGCGCGCGTGCCGCTGGTGGCCGGCGCCGTGATCCGCTTCGACGGCCAGGTCTCGGTATTCGACGTGCGCGACGATGCCTCTCCCTGCTACGCCTGCCTGTTTCCCGAGGACAGCCGCTTCGAGGACGTGGCCTGCAGCACCATGGGCGTGTTCGCGCCGCTGGTCGGCGTGATCGGCGCCGTGCAGGCGGCCGAGGCCCTGAAACTGCTGGTCGGCTGCGGACGCCCGCTGGTCGGGCGCCTCCTGATGCTCGACGGCCGCGGCATGGAATGGACCGAAGTGCAGGTCGGGCGCAACCTCGCCTGCGCGGTCTGCCGCGAACGCGGCTAGCCTTCCGGCAGGGGCGGCATGGCACACTGACAAGCCGTGCGGTACCGTTTCTACTAGCTTACAATTGGAAAGTCTCCCGGGTGGCTGATTGCGGCCATTCGGCCTTATACTAGATCGATTGGCAAAATCGATTTCCTGACCACCATCCATCATTATTCTATGCAGAACATTACGTATCGCATGTCGCAGCGGCGCCGCCAGGGCGGTTTCACCCTCGTCGAGATCATGGTTGTCGTGGTCATCATCGGCATTCTCGGCATGCTGGTCGTGCCCAAGCTGCTGGGCCGCACCGGCGAAGCGCGCGTCACCGCCGCCCGTACCGACATCGCGACCCTGATGCAGGCGCTCAAGCTGTACAAGCTGGACAACCAGCGCTACCCGACCACCGAGCAGGGCCTGCAGGCGCTGGTCCAGAAGCCGACCACCGGGCCGGCCGCCGGCGGCTGGAAAGAGGGCGGCTACGTCGAGAAACTGCCGAAGGACCCGTGGGGCAACAATTACCAGTACCTGCAGCCGGGCCTGCATGGCGAGGTCGACGTGTTCTCGCTGGGCGCGGACGGCCAGCCCGGCGGCGCCGGCGAGGATGCCGACGTCGGTTCCTGGGACAGCAAGTAAGCGGAGCTGACCCGTCCGCCCGGCCAGCAGCCCGAGGAGAACCATCCCGATGACCAAGCACGTGCGCGGCCGGCCCGCCCGGCCCGGTCTGGCGGCCGGGATGCCGGACCACGGCTTCACCTTGGTGGAGATCATGGTCGTGATGGTCATCATCGGCATCATGCTGGGGGTGGCGTCGCTGAATGCGATCCCCAGCCCGCGCCAGGACCTGCAAAAAGAGGCCCAGCGCCTGACCCTGCTGCTCCAGCTGGCGCGCGACGAGGCGATCGTCCGTAACCGCCCGGTCACCTTCGAGGCCACGCCCGAGCGCTACCACTTCCTGGTCCGCAACGAGACGCGCTGGAACCTGATCACCGGCGACGACCTGCTGCGCGAGCGCGAGTTCAAGAACGGCCCGCTGACCCTGCTGCTGGACCCGGCCAGCGCCGGCACCGTCAATCCCCTGCGCATCACCTTCGGCCGCGAGCCGGTCGACAAGCCCTTCGTCCTGATCCTGGCCACCGGCAACAACCGCGTCGCGATCCGGGCCGACGGCGTCGGCCACTTCACGGTCGAATGAACGCCGCCATGAACGCCGCCATGAAAACATCCCGCTCCCGTGGCTTCACCCTGCTCGAAGTGCTGGTGGCCCTGGTCATCGTCGGCACCGCCCTCGGCGCCGGCCTGCGCGCGGTCGGCAGCCTGACCGCCAACAGCAGCGGCCTGCGGACCTCGATGATGGCGACCTGGTCGGCCGAGAACCGCCTCGTGCAAATCCGCCTGGGCAAGGAATTTCCGGAAATCGGCAAGCGCGGCTTCGATTGCCCGCAGGGCGACCTGCACCTGGTCTGCCAGGAAGAAGTGTTCGCCAGCCCGAACCCGCGTTTGCGCCGCGTCGAAGTCTCGGTGTTCGACATCGAAAATCCGAACCGGCGCATCGTCAAGCTGGTCCAACTCGTGCTGAGGCCGCGTCTATGACTTCGAAACTGCGGCAGCGTGGTTTTACCCTGGTCGAACTGCTGGTGGCGATCAGCATCCTCGCGATTGTCGCCGTGCTCGGCTGGCGCGGGCTGGACGGCATCATCCGTGCGCGCGTGGCGCTGACGAACCAGATGGAAACCACGCGCGGCATGCAGCTGGCCTTTGCCCAGATGCAGAGCGACTGCGAGCACATCGCCGGACGCGACGTGCTCGACCGCCGTCCCTATCTGCTGACGGGTACCGACCGCTTCACGATGATCCGCGAGGTGTTCACCGAAAACCAGCCATCGCGGCTGCAGGTGGTCGCCTACCGCATCGTCAACGGGGTGCTGGTGCGGCGCGAGTCGCCGGCCGTGCGCGACCTGGTCCAGCTCGACGGACTGTGGCAGGCCGCGGTCAGCGACACCGATACCAGCGGCGCCGTCGCGCTGCAGGCCGGGGTGGCCGGCATGCAGGTGCTGACCTGGGAAAACCGGGCCTGGCGCCAGGCCACCAGCGCCGCCACCTCCGGCAGCGCAGCGGCTGCGGCCGCGACCGCCGGCGGCGTGCCGGCGGCCCAGCAGGATCCGAATACCGTGCCGCTGCCGCCGACCGGCATGCAGGTGGCGCTGCAGGTGCAGGGACAGGAAGTACCGATGACCAAGTCTTTCCTGCTGGGGGAACCATGAGACGGCCACGCATGCGGGGGCTGCGCGAACGCGGCGTGGCCGTCATCACCGCGCTGCTGCTGACGACGCTGGCGATCTCCATCGTCGCCAGCCTGTTCTGGCAGCAGCAGGTGCAGGTGCGCTCGATGGAGAACCAGCGCCTGCACCTGCAGACCAAGTGGATCCTGCGCGGCGCCCTCGACTGGGCCAGCCTGGTGCTGTTCCAGGACGGCCTCGACCACCGCGATTTCACCGCCCTCGACCACGTCTGGGCCACGCCGCTGGCGGAAACCCGCCTCGACCAGTACATCGAGCGCGAACGGGTTCAAGGGGAAAATTTCGAGGCGACGTTGTCCGGCAACATAATCGATGCTTGCTCGCGTTACAATTTGCGCAATCTGGCCGACAAGGGGCAGGTGAATCCGGAGCAGATGGAAGTGTTCGGCCGCCTGCTGCGCAACCTGCAGATGGACCAGCAGCTGGCGGGACGGGTCGCCGCCTTCGTCGCCGCCGGCCAGCCGCTGGAAGCGCCGGTGCCGGAAGGCGGCGAGCCGAGCGGAGGTGCACCAACAGGCGGCACGCCGGCGGGTGGTACGCCGGCGGGTGGTACGCCGACTGGGGGAACGCCGGCCGGCGGCCGCAGTTTGCCGGCGGTCAGCCGCAGCAGCGTGTCCGGCTCGCCGATGAAGTTCCTGGCGGTGGACGACCTGCTGACGGTGCCGGGCTTCACGCCGGCGATGGTCGAGCGCCTGCGGCCGTTCGTGATCGTGCTGCCGGACGTGACCCCGGTGAACGTCAACACGGCGCCGGCCGAAGTGCTGGCGGCGCTGATGCCGAACATGTCGGTGTCGGAAGCGAATTCGCTGGTCGTGCGGCGGCAGCGCGCGGCCTGGCGGGACATGAATTACTTTTCCGCGGAAATCGGGCAGAACAGGCCCATCACGCCAGGCGCGGCAGGCGTGAGGAGCGACTGGTTCCTGGTGAACAGCCGGATCCGCCTGGACCGCGCCGCCCTGGATGCCGAGGCGCTGGTCCACCGCTTCCCGACGCTGGTTGCCGGTGGCGGTACGCAGGTGGTGTGGATCCGCCAGTACTAACAGATCAATAAGATCAACAAGATCGAGAAGATCGAGAAAGAGAGACGGTTTGAGTACACTCTATATCCGGCATCCCGCCCGCGCGGAAGGCGAACACGCGCTGAGCCGCTTCGCCCTCGTGAACGACGGCGGCGTCATCGAACAGCACGGCGAAGGCCCGCTGCGCAACCTGGGCGACCTGGTGGGCACCAGCCGCCGGGTCGTGCTGCTGCTGGCCGGCGCCGACGTCAACCTGTTGTCCGTGCAGGCGCCGCCCCTGACCGGCGCGCGCCTGAAGGCCGCGCTGCCCGGCCTGGTCGAAGAACACATCCTGGGCGACCCGCTTGATCACGTGCTGGTGGCCGCGCCCCAGCAGCCTGACGAGACCCGCCCGATTGCCGTGGTCGACCGCGACTGGCTGGAAACCATCGTGCGCAGCCTGCTGGCCCAGGGTGCGCGTTCGGTGGCCGCCGTGCCGGGCCAGCTCTGCCTGCCGCTGCAGCCGGGCAGCGTCTCGGCCGCCATCCAGGGCACCGAGCTGACCCTGCGCCAGGGCCTGTTCCAGGGCTTCGGCCTGGAGCTCGACGCCGCCCCGGCGGTGGTGCTGCAGACCGCGCGCGCCTTCAGCGGCGACGCCCCGCTGGTGCTGTACGTGCCGCCCGGCCAGCTGGGCGAATACCAGGTCCTCGCTGCCGACGCGGGGCCCGGCATCACGCTGGAAACCGACGACTGGGCGCACTGGATCGCCGGTTCGAAGAGCACCTCGCTCGACCTGGTGAGCGGCCTGGGCGCCGCCGGCAGCCAGCCGCGCGACTGGCGCCGCTGGCGCTGGCCGCTGGGCCTGGTCCTGCTGGCGGTGGCGGTCAACCTGATCGGCCTGAACGTCGAGTGGCTGCGCCTGCGCCGCGAAGCCGAGACCATCCGCCAGTCGATGACCCAGACCTTCCGCTCGGTGTATCCGAACCAGACCACGATCCTCGATCCGGTGGCCCAGATGCGCCAGAACATCGCGCGCGCCCGCGCCAGCACCGGCGAGGTGGCGCCCGACGAATTCACCTACATGGCGGCGGCCTTCGGCGAAGCGATGCGCTCGCTCGGACGCCAACCCGGCATTGCGTCAATCGAATACCGCGAACGCGCGTTGTCGGTCAAAGTCAAACCCGAAACGGTCGACCCCGGCTTGACCGGGCAGCTGCGCACCGCCCTGGCCGCGCGCAACATGAGCCTCGACGAGGCTGCGCCGGGCAGCTGGGTGATCCGCAGCACAGGAGCCAAGCCATGAGTTTCGCCACCACCATCGCCCAGTACCGCGAGCGCGCCAACGCACTCTGGCTCGCGCGCACCGAACAGGAGCGGCGTTTCCTGTCCGTCGGCGGCGCCGTCGTGCTGCTGGCGCTGCTCTACCTGATCCTGGTCGACCCGGCCGTCGAAGGCCGCGCGCAGCTGCGCCGCTCCCTGCCGCAGCTGCGCCAGCAGGCCGCCGAGCTGCAGGCCATGGCCCAGGAAGCGGGCAGCCTGGCGCGTGCGCCGGCCACGCAGGCCACGCCGCTTACCCGGGAAACCGTGAATACCAGCCTCAGCGGACGCGGCCTGACGCCGCAATCGCTGTCGATGACGGGCGAGTACATCAAACTGCAGCTGAGTAACGTGTCGTTCGCCAACCTGGCAACCTGGCTCGACGAGCAGCGCCGCGCCAACCGTGTGCTGGTGCAGGACGCCGTCGTCACCGCCCTGCCGGTGGCCGGCCAGGTCGACGCCAGCCTGACGCTGCGCCAGAACACCGGCGCCGCCCAATGAAGCGGGCGCTGTCGTGGCTCGGATTGACCGCGCTGGCCGCCGTCATCACGGTGCTGGTGTTCCTGCCGGCGTCCTGGCTGGGACCGATGGTCGAACGCCAGACCGGCGGGCGTTTGACTCTGGGGGATGCGCAGGGTACGCTGTGGCGCGGTTCAGCCTTCTTGGGCGGTGCGGCGGGCGAGGGCGGAGCGGTCACGCCGCTGCTGCCGGGCCGGTTCAGCTGGCGGCTGTCGCCGCTGGTGCTGTTCGGCCAGGTGAACATGGAGCTGGCCAACGACAGGGCGCTGGCGCAGCCGGTGCGGATCAGCGGCAGCTGGTCGCAGTGGCAGGTCAGCGCCGGCGAACTGCTGCTGCCGGCCGAGGGCCTGGCCGGGCTGGGCGCGCCGCTGAACACGCTGGCGCCGTCGGGCGTGATCAAGCTGTCCTGGAACCTGCTGGACATCGCGCGCCAGGGCCAGATGGTGGCCGTGCAGGGGCGGACCGTGCTGTCGCTGACCGATATGGGTTCGCGCATGAGTCCGGTCAAGCCGCTCGGCAGTTATGAGGTGGCGATGGATTGGCGCGGACAGCAGGCCGACCTGAACCTGCGCACCGTACGTGGCGCGCTGTTGCTCTCCGGAAGTGGTACTCTGCAAAATGGTCGTCTGCGCTTTTCGGGCCAGGCGCAAGCGGCCGATGGATACGAAGACACGCTGGGCAACCTGCTCAATCTGTTGGGCCAGCGCCGAATGGTGAACGGCAAGAACATAATCGCACTCGAGTTCAGATGATGAAAAAAAATCCGCAAACCCCGGCTGTGCGCCGGCTCGCCGCCAACGTCATGCTGTGCTGCGCCGTCCTCGGAGCGGTTCCGCCCGTGCCCGCCTTTGCCCAGGAAGGAGGGGGCGCCGCCCTCAACTTCGTCAACGCCGACATGGAATCGGTGATCAAGGCGGTCGGCCACTACACCGGCATGACCTTCATCATCGATCCGCGCGTGAAGGGCACGCTGACCCTGGTGTCAGAACGCACCCTGAGCAAGGCCCAGGCCTTCGCCCTGCTGACCTCGGCACTGCGCCTGCAGGGCTATGCGGTGGTCACCGGCGACGGCTACGCGAAAGTGGTGCCGGAAGCCGAAGCCAAGCTGCAGTCCTCGCCGACCCAGGTCGGCGTCGGCGGCTCGCGCGTGCGCGGCGACCAGGTCGCGACCCAGGTCTATCGCCTGCAGCATGAATCGGCGGCCAACCTGACGGCCGTGCTGCGTCCGCTGATCTCGCCGAACAATTCGATCATGGCCGACCCGGGCAACAACAGCCTGGTCATCACCGACTACGCCGACAACCTGCGCCGCCTGTCGAAGATCATCGCCGCGCTCGACGCCCCGTCCACGGGCGACCTCGACGTGGTCCCGATCCGCAACGGCATCGCCAGCGACGTCGCCACGCTGGTCTCGCGCCTGATGGAGCCGAGCCCGGGCGGCGATGCCGGCCGCGTCACCGTGCTGGCCGACTCCCGCACCAACTCGGTGATCGTGCGTGCGCCCTCGGCGGCGCGCGCGAACATGGCCAAGAGCCTGATCGCCAAGCTCGACCAGCCGACCACGGAAATGGGCAACATCCACGTGGTCTACCTGAAGAACGCCGACGCCAGCAAGGTCGCCCAGACCCTGCGCGCGGTGGTGTCGCAGGACGCCTCGGCGGTGCCGGTGCAGCAGCAGGGCACCTCGGGCGGCTCGATCCAGGCGGGCTCGACGGGTGGCGCGGGCGGCACCGGCGGCGGACTCGGCGGCCAGCAGGGCCAGCAGAGCAGCGTCGGCATGGGCGGCACCGGCAACACCTTCGGCCAGCAGAGCCAGGCCACGGCGGGCGGCGCCGGCGGCGGCCAGGGCTCCGGCTTCATCCAGGCCGACGCCTCGACCAACAGCCTGATCATCACCGCGCCGGACGCGATCTACCGCAACCTGCGCTCGGTCATCGACCAGCTCGACGTGCGCCGCGCCCAGGTCTATATCGAGGCGCTGGTGGTCGAAGTGACCTCGAACAAGGCGTCCGAATTCGGCGTGCAGTGGGTCGGCCTGTCCGGCAGCGACACCAGCCGCTACCGCGTCGGCGGCCTGCAGTCCTTCAACAATGGCGGCGCCAACAACATCATCAACCTGGCCGCGGCGGCGGCCGGCGGCACCAGCGGCACCAGCGGCACCACCGGCGGCACCAGTGCCCTGCAGGGGTTGAGCGGCCTGTCGGTCGGCATCTTCCGCCAGATCAACGGCAAGCTGGGCCTGGGGGCGGTTGCCAGCGCCCTTGAAAACGAAGGCAACGCCAACATCTTGTCCACGCCGAACATGATCACGCTCGATAACGAGCTGGCAACGATCAAGGTCGGCCAGAACATCCCGATCATCACCGGTTCGTTCACGACCGGTGCGAGCGGGGCGAGCAATCCGTTCCAGACGGTCGACCGCAAGGACGTGGGCCTGCTGCTCAAGGTACGCCCGCAGATTTCCGAAGGCGGCACGATCAAGCTGTCGATCTACCACGAGAACTCGGGGATCGACAATTCGGTCCCGGCGAATTCGGGCGGCCTCATCACGACCGTCCGCGCGATCGAAAGCAACGTGCTGGCCGACGACGGCCAGATCATCGTACTCGGTGGCCTGATCTCGGATGACGAAGGCCACAACGAAGAGAAAGTGCGCGGCCTGGGCGACATCCCGATCATCGGCAACCTGTTCAAGTACCAGTCGCGCAGCCGCGTCAAGCGCAACCTGATGGTCTTCCTGCGCCCCGTGGTGGTGCGCAGCAAGGAACAGAACACCAGCATCTCGATGGACCGCTACGAGCTCATGCGTGCAACCGGCGCCAACAGCCAGCCGGACGACGACTCGATCCTGCTGCGCAACCTCGGCGCGCCGATGCTGCCACCCTTAACCAATGGCCAGCCGCCCGCGGGCGGCGCGATGGCCACGATGCCGCCGCCGGCGCCAGTCGCGCCGCGTCCGGGCGCCGCCACGGGACCGGGCACGAACCAGCCCGTGCAGCCGGCCCAGCCAGGCCAGCGGCCCCAGCCGGAATACCGTCCGGTGCAGCCGCCCCAGCCGGCGCAGCAAGGGTACCGGCCGGCATCGCCGACGCAGAACTGAACATCATGAATAACCTGTTGCCCTACGCATTCGCACGCGACTACGGCGTGCTGGCGCGTTCGAACGGCGACCCGTCGCAGGCCGTCGAAGTGCTGGTGTCGAACGCCACCAAGCCGGCCGCGATCGCGGAAGTCTCGCGCCGCTTCGGCCGCATCGCGCTGCGCCGCATGGAACGCGCGGAGCTGGAATCGGCGATCGCCGCCGCCTACGCCAATGCCGGCGGCGACGCGTCCCAGGTGGCCGACGAGTTCGATGCCGACCTGGACCTGACCAAGCTGCTGCAAGACGTGCCGGCGATCGAGGACCTGCTCGAATCGTCCGACGACGCCCCGGTGATCCGCATGATCAACGCGCTGCTGACCCAGTCGCTGCGCGAAGGCGCGTCCGATATCCACATCGAGCCCTTCGAGCAGACCTCGGTGGTGCGCTTCCGCATCGACGGCGCGCTGCGCGACATCGTGCGTCCGCGCAAGGCGATTCACGCGTCGCTGATCTCGCGTATCAAGATCATGAGCCAGCTGGACATCGCCGAGAAACGCCTGCCGCAGGACGGCCGCATCACCCTGCGCGTGGGCGGCAAGCCGGTCGACGTGCGCGTCTCGACCCTGCCGACCGGCCACGGCGAACGCGCGGTGCTGCGTCTGCTCGACAAGGAAGCGGGCCGCCTCGACCTCGGCCACCTCGGCATGAGCACGGACCTGCTGCCGCAGTTCGACAGGATGATCAACCAGCCGCACGGCATCGTGCTGGTGACGGGCCCGACCGGTTCCGGTAAAACCACCACGCTGTACGCCTCGCTGTCGCGCCTGAACGCCAGCACCACCAACATCATGACGGTGGAAGACCCGATCGAATACGACCTGCCCGGCATCGGCCAGACCCAGGTCAATGCCCGTATCGACATGACCTTCGGCAAGGCCCTGCGCGCGATCCTGCGCCAGGACCCGGACGTGATCATGATCGGCGAGATCCGCGACCTCGAAACCGCGCAGATCGCGGTGCAGGCTTCGCTCACCGGCCACCTGGTGCTGGCGACCCTGCATACCAACGATGCGGCCTCGGCCGTGACCCGCTTGCTGGACATGGGCATCGAGCCGTTCCTGCTGTCGTCGTCCCTGCTGGGCGTGATGGCGCAGCGCCTGGTGCGCAAGCTGTGCCCGTACTGCAAGCAGCAGGAAGGCAACGGCCAATGGCGCGCGGTCGGTTGCGACCGCTGCGGCCATACCGGCTTCCACGGCCGGGTCGGCGTCTACGAACTGCTGGAAACGAACGAGCAGATCCGTGCCCAGATCCACAACCAGGTGTCGGAAGCGGAGATCCGCGACACGGCCCTGAAGTGCGGCATGAAGACCATGCGCGAAGACGGCGAACGCTGGGTGGTTGACGGCGTCACCACCGAAGCCGAGCTGGTGCGCGTGACGAAGGCTGACTGATGCCGGCATTCCGCTACGAAGCCGTCGATACCGGCGGCGTCACCCGCAAGGGCGTGCTGAACGCCGACAGCCCGCGCGCCGCGCGCGCCGACCTGCGCCTGCAGGGCCTGACGCCGCTCGCCGTCGAGGCCATCACGGCCCAGGTCGACGAGAGCGGAGCGACGCGCTCGCGCGGCTTCGGCGAGCGCCTGTCCCAGGTCGAGCTGGCCCTGTTCACGCGCCAGCTGGCCAGCCTGCTGGAAGCCGGCCTGCCGCTGGAACAGGCGTTTACTGCCCTGCTGGAACAGGCCGAGCGCGCCTACATGCGCGACCTGATCGCCTCGATCCGTTCCGAGGTGATGGGCGGCGCTTCCTTCTCCAGCGCGCTGTCGCGCCACCCGCGCGACTTCGCCGAAATCTACCGCGCCCTGGTCTCGTCCGGCGAACAGATCGGCCAGCTCGCGCGCGTGCTGGCGCGCCTGGCCGACTACATCGAGCGCCGCAACGCCCTGGTGCAGCGGGTGCGCCTGGCCTTCACCTATCCGGCGATCGTCACCGTGGTTGCGTTCGCGATCGTGATCTTCCTGCTCACCTACGTGGTGCCGCAGATCGTCTCGGTGTTCGCCAACACCAAGCAGAAACTGCCGGTGCTCACCGTGATCATGCTCGGCGTGTCGAACTTTACGCGCGCTTACGGGATCTATGTTGGATTGGCCATCGTCGCAGCCTGGTTCATGTGGCGCCGCGCACTGCAGAATCCCGCGCTCAAGCTGCGCTGGCATGCCTGGCTGCTGGACGCCCCAGTGTACGGCCGCTTCGAGCGCAGCCTGAACACGGCGCGTTTCGCCAGCACGCTGGCGATCACCACCGGTTCCGGGGTGCCCATCCTGCGCGCGCTCGAGACCAGTCGCGACACGCTGTCGAACGTGGCCATGAAAGGCCTGGTCGAACATGCGACCGCCAGCGTACGCGAGGGCGCCAGCCTGGCGCGGGCCCTGTCGGTGCAGAAGTATTTCCCGCCGATGCTGGTGCACATGATCCGCGCCGGCGAGATCACCGGCGAACTGCCGGCCATGCTCGAGCGCGCCGCCGATTCCCAGCAGGCGGACCTGGAGCGCCGCGCACTGACCATCGCCGGCCTGCTCGAGCCGGTGCTGATCCTGGCCATGGGCCTGGTCGTGCTGCTGATCGTGCTGGCGGTGCTGATGCCGATCATTGAAATCAACCAATTAGTGCGGTGATAAGGAAACTGATGGACAAGCGCTTGCCTCTACTTACGAGCCTGTTCGGCGTGATCCTGCTGGCGGGTTCGCTTGCCTACTGGATCCTGCAGCTGTACCAGCCGCCGCAGCGTCCGATCGCCGCGGTGCCGCACACCGGCATGCCGGAACCCGGCATCGATGCCGCCGCCACGCTGTTCGGCGGCCAGGTGGCCACGGCAAGCGCGACCAATTACCAGCTGACCGGCATCGTCGCGGCCGGGCGCGACAGCGTCGCCATCATCGTGGCCGAGGGCTCGCCGCCGAAGGCGCTGAAAGTGGGTAAGGAACTGACGCCGGGCATTACCCTGGCCGAGGTGCATCCGCGTTATGTGATGCTGTCCGACGGCGGCGTCATGAAGCGGCTCGACCTGGCGCCCGACACCAAGCCGGCGGCCCCGATGGGCGGCCCGGCCGTCCAGGGCGCTTCGGTCAACTCTGTCATGCCGGCCACGCTGCCGCCGGGTGCGCCGGTGCCGGAACCGCCGATGTCGCCGGGGGCGGTCGTGCAGCCGCAGCAGGTTCCTCCGGCGGGTCCGGTGTCGCAGTCGTCGACCTTCCCGGACCCGGGCAATCCGGGCCAGGTCAGCGGGCCGCCGGAAGAGCCGGCGCCGGCCACGCCGAACATCGCCGTGCCGAACAACGCGAACAACCCGAACAATCCCGCTCCGGCGCCGGTGCAGATGGCGCCGCCGACCCGTTCGACCGGCAGCCCGGTCAGCGGCCAGGCGCCGACGCGCCAGTAATCCTGTGTCGATTTACCGTCTGAGTGCGGTAAAGGCGGAAAACTCCCACGACCGGAACCCGACCAGCAGGGTAAAACCATCGCGTTCGCGCGGCGCCAGGCGGCGGTCGTTGCGGTGCAGCCGCGCCAGTTCGCCGGCCAGCTGGTAGATTTTTTCCGTGAGTTCGCCGGCGCTCGCCAGCGACAGCCTGGCCGGCAGGCACATCAGCGCTTCCCCCGGGCCGTCGAAGCGGCCATCGAAATAATCTCCCACCACATGCTCGCGGAAGTAGCGCTGTACCGGGCCGTCCGGCAGCCAGCGGAAGGCGTTCGAGACGCGCAGGCTGTAGCGGTTCAGGGGCTTGAGCTCGATCAGGCAGAGCCGGTCCAGTTCGGCCAGCAGGCCGATGCATTCCGGTTCGCTCAGGCGGTAGGTTTCGAGGATCTGTTCCAGGCTCCAGTGCCCGAGGCAGCAGATCGCCACCAGCAGCAGGCGCGGGTTGGCGACCAGCGAGGTTTCCTGGGGCAGGGTGAGGGTGTCGGCCTGGGGCCGGGCATCGGCCGCGCGGCGCAGCACGTCTTCCAGGTGGATGCCGGCGGCCTGGCAGATCTGGGCCAGGCGCGACAAGGTCATGTCCTTCTGGCCGAACATGCGCTTGATGCTCGATTCGCTCATGGCGATGCGGTCGGCCAGCATTTTATAGGTGATGCCTGCGGCGCGCAGTTCGGCGCGGAGGACGTCCAGAACCATGTCGGGGGAGCTCATGGGTTCTGACTTTACAGAAGAAAAAGCGAGTCTTCAATGAAAAAACGCCGGCACGGGCCGGCGTCTTTGCCTTATTCGTCGTCCGCTTCCAGCTTGACCTTTTTCAGCGCGCGCTTGGCGGCCTGCCGCTCGCTGGAGAGCGGCTTCGCATGCGAGCCGGCCGCGCGCTGCCTGGCGAAGCCGGCAAAGGGATTGCGTGGCTTGAGCGGCGCCGGTGTGACGCGCAGCATCATCTTCTGCCGGGTTGCCAGCGCCTTGTTTGCCATCTTCGCTCCTTTCGATGCGGGTGATTACAGCACCTCAGTTACAACACATACCGCGACAGGTCTTCGTTGACCGCCAGCTTGTCGAGCCGCTCGTTGACGTAGGCGGCATCGATGACCAGTTTCTCGCCCGACTTGTCGGTGGCCGAGTACGAGATCTCCTCGAGCAGCTTTTCCATCACCGTGTACAGGCGGCGCGCGCCGATGTTCTCGGTACGCTCGTTGACGGAAAAGGCGATCTCGGCCAGGCGGTGGATGCCCTCCGGCGCGAACTCCAGCGTCACGCCCTCGGTCGCCAGCAAGGCTTCGTACTGCTTGGTCAGGCTGGCGTCGGTCGAGGTCAGGATGCTCTTGAAGTCGTCGACCGACAGCGCTTCCAGTTCGACGCGGATCGGGAAGCGGCCCTGCAGTTCCGGGATCAGGTCCGACGGTTTCGACAGGTGGAAGGCGCCCGAGGCGATGAACAGGATGTGGTCGGTCTTGATCATGCCATATTTCGTGTTCACGGTCGTGCCCTCGACCAGCGGCAGCAGGTCGCGCTGCACGCCGGCGCGCGAGACGTCGGCCCCGCCGTGCTCCGAGCGCGAAGCGATCTTGTCGACCTCGTCCAGGAACACGATGCCGTTCTGCTCGACGTTCTGGATCGCCTTCTGCTTCATCTCGTCTTCGTTGACGAGCTTGGCGGCTTCCTCGTCGATCAGGATCTTCATCGCGTCCTTGACCTTCATCTTGCGCGCCTTCTTGCGGGCCGCGCCGACGCCGGCGAACATCGACTTGATCTGTTCGGTCATTTCTTCCATGCCCGGCGGCGCCATGATGTCGACCTGGGGCGCGGCGTCGGCCACTTCGATCTCGATTTCCTTGTCGTCGAGGGCGCCTTCGCGCAGGCGCTTGCGGAAGGTCTGGCGGGTGGTGTCGCCGTCCTTCGATTCGGTGCTGCTGACGTTGAAGCCGAAGTCGCGCGCCGGCGGCACCAGGATGTCGATGACGCGGTCTTCGGCGGCGTCCTCGGCGCGCTGGCGGTTCTTCTTCATCTCGCTGGCGCGGGTCTGCTTGACGCCGATGTCGATCAGGTCGCGGATGATGGTGTCGACGTCGCGGCCGACATAGCCGACTTCGGTGAACTTGGTCGCCTCGACCTTGATGAAGGGCGCATCCGCCAGCTTGGCCAGGCGGCGCGCGATCTCGGTCTTGCCGACGCCGGTCGGGCCGATCATCAGGATGTTCTTCGGCGTGATCTCATGGCGCAAGGGCTCTTCCACCTGCTGGCGGCGCCAGCGGTTGCGCAGGGCGATCGCCACCGCGCGCTTGGCCTTGCTCTGGCCGACCACGTGTTTGTCGAGTTCCGAAACGATTTCGGAGGGAATCATGTTCATGTGTTGATTGTTCATTGCTCAGTCCAGCGTCTCGACGATGTGGGACATGTTCGTATAGATGCACAGCTCGCCGGCGATGGTGAGCGCCTTCTTGACGACTTCAGCCGGGGCCATATCGGTGTTTTCCTGCAGCGCCTTGGCGGCCGACTGCGCATACACGCCGCCCGAGCCGATCGCGCCGATGCCGTCCTCCGGCTCGAGCACGTCGCCGTTGCCGGTGATGATCAGGGTCTTCTCGCGGTCGGCCACCAGCAGCATCGCTTCCAGGCGGCGCAGGATGCGGTCGGTGCGCCAGTCCTTGGCCAGTTCGACCGAGGCGCGCAGCAGGTTGCCCTGGTGCTTTTCCAGTTTGGCTTCGAAGCGGTCGAGCAGGGTGAAGGCATCCGCGGTGCCGCCGGCGAAGCCGCACAGCACCTTGCCCTGGTACAGCTTGCGCACCTTGCGCGCCGAGCCCTTCATGACGACATTGCCGAGCGTGACCTGGCCGTCGCCGCCGAGTGCGACCTGTTCGCCGCGCCGCACGCTCACAATGGTCGTGCCGTGAAATTGTTCCATAGTTGCCTCGTGGTTGATTGCTCACCAAACGTGGGGACCGTTCACACAATTACAAGGCATAAAGCCGAGTCCGGCGGCGCCTTGGCTGTTCAATACTTGTGGGCGTACAGACGCGCGTATTCGCCCACGCCGAGCAGGCGCAGCAGGGCGGCGACGAGGTGGTTCAGGTCGCGCAGCTCGATGCCGCGTTTTTCTCCGCTGGCGCCGGCGTCGCCGGCCAGCTGGCGCAGGCGCGCGCCGAGGGCGGTGGCCGCCGCGTAGTCGATACGCGCCAGGCGCGAGCAGTCCAGCACCAGGGAAGCGTGCTGGGCGGCGTAGGCATCGATCGCCTCCAGCAGCGCCGCGCTGCCGCCTTCGACCAGGCCCGGCAGCAGGAACCGGTCGCCGGCGGCCGCACCGCCGCCGGCAGCCGCGCTCACGCTCACGGCGGCGCGTGCCGGCGCTTCGAACGAGGGCGGCGAGACCTCGAAGGTGACGCAATAATCCATCGCGGTCTCTTCGAAATCCTTTTCGCGGTTCATCAGGAGCAGCAGTTCGAGCAGCAGCAGCCAGGGCGCTTCGCCGGCCCCGCGTTCGCCGATCGCCAGCATCGGGCGCAGCACGCCGATCAGGTGGTCGGCGCCGGCCACGACCAGTTCGCGGCCCGTGCGGCGCAGGCTTTGCAAGGCTTCGAGCAGGACCGCGCAGCCTTCCGGCGTGGCCGAGCCGACCGTGCTGAACTCCAGGCGCACCAGCGGCCAGTTGGACGCCAGCACGCGCGCCAGCTGCGCGCCGATGGTGGCGTCGAGCTGGCCCGACAGGGTCGCGGTCGGGGTCACGCCGGCATAGGGCTGGCCGGCCGACTGTGCCGCCAGCGGCGCATGCGGCGGCGAATATGCCGGCGGCGAGGTCTCGAAATGGCTGGCGTAGTCGATCGCGATGCTCTCGAACTCGGGCTCGCGGCCCGTCACCTGGTAGAGGTCGAACAGCATCCACCAGGGCTGGCGCTCGCTGCGGCTGGGGCCGACCAGGCAAGCCCGCAAGGCCTGTTCGGCGGCATCGAGCTGGCCGTTGGCGTAGAGGATCGCGGCTTCCTCGACCGCCGGCGCGCTGGACGGCGCCACGGCGTCGTCCGGCATGCCTTCCTCCACCAGCAGGTCGGCCGTGTTCAGGTCGGCAAGCGGGGTGCTGGGGACGCCCGAAGCGACGGCCGGGGCGCGCCGGTTGCCGGCCCAGGCATGGTCGTCGAAGATATCGGCCGCCATCTCCAGCTCGATCTCGTCGATCTTGGCGGCGGTCGCGCGCGCGATCTCGCGCTGGCGCTCGCGCTCGGCTTCGGTGTCGAGCGGCATGCGGGTAGTGGGGGCGAAAGCGCTGGCGGGACCGGAGATGTCACAAACGCGCATGTCGCCGACGCGCATGTCGCCAGCGCGCGGACGTGCGCCGGCCCGCGCCTCGGGCGCTTCGTTCTTTTTCTTCAGGAAGGAAAAGAGTCCCACGTCGGTCCTTGTCTACCGTTTTTCACCGGTCGAGACAGTAGCACGGCGGCCCGCGGCACGTGGCGCGCACGCCTGAGCTGCGTCAATCGACAGGCTGGCCGACGCTAGTGTATCCCAAGGGAAATTTATTTGTAGCGCAAATAAAAAAAGCATGCGATCGACGCATGCTTTTTTCGGTGAGGCCTGTCACGGTTCAATCGCCGTACAGTTTTTGCTTCAGTTCACGGCGCTGTTGCGCTTCCAGCGACAGCGTCGCGGTCGGGCGCGCGATCAGGCGCGGAATGCCGATCGGCTCGCCGGTTTCTTCGCACCAGCCATATTCGCCGGCTTCGATCGCCGCCAGCGACTGCTGGACTTTCTTGAGCAGCTTGCGTTCGCGGTCGCGGGTGCGCAGTTCCAGCGCGTGCTCTTCCTCGATCGTGGCGCGGTCGGCCGGGTCCGGCACCAGGACCGTCTCGCGCAGGTGCTCTGTAGTCTCGCCGGCGTTTTTCAGCAGTTCCTTCTCGAGTTCTTGCAGGCGGTTCTTGAAGAACGCCAGCTGGGCCGGGTTCATGTAGTCGTCGTCGCCCATCGCCCGAATCTCTTCTTCCGTCAGGAGGCGGTCTTCGGGCTGCGCCACGGTATTCGGTTTCGTTGTTTTAGTCATGACTTCACTTACCTTTGATACGACAGAGTTTCCATTTTATCAGCTTACTCAGCGGTTACAATTATTGCAAGGTGCGCGCGCTGGTTCGCTGCCGTGACGGCAGGGTTGATCCCTGCCTGTCCCGCTGCGTCGCGGGACTGTTCAGTCGTTCAACTACCGGCTTGCACCGTCAGGCTGCCTGACGTGCAATACAGAACCGGAGTAGTTTATACCAAACATTGTTCCAAGCCGCGGATAAACACGTCTTTTGGTAAATTTTTACCAATAAAGACCATCTTGCTCCCGCGCGGTTCCTGATCGCCCCACTTTGCACCCAGGTCGCTGCCCATGATTTGATGCACGCCCTGGAACACCACCTTGCGATCCGCCCCTGCCATCGACAGTACACCTTTATAGCGCAGCATGTTCGGTCCGAAGACTTGCACCATGCTGCCGAGGAACTGGTCGAGGCGTTCCGGATCGAACGCGCGCTCGCTCTTGAACACGAAGGCGGCGATGTCGTCGCTGTGGTGGCTGTGGTGGTGGTCGTGGCTGTGGTCGCAGGCTTCGGTGTGCACATGCTCATGATCGTGGTCGTGGTCATGATCATGCGCCTCGTCGGCGGTCAGGAAGGCCGGGTCGAGCTCGAGCTTGTCGTTCAGGTTGAAGCCGCGCAGGTCGAGCACTTCCTGGATCGGCGCGCGGCCGAAGTCCGAGGTGCTGATCGGCGCACGCGGATTGATGCGGCGGATGCGCGCCTTGAGTTCCTCGACCGCGGCGGCGTCGACCAGGTCGGTCTTGGACAGCAGGATCTTGTCCGCGAAACCGACCTGGCGCTGGGCTTCCTCGTGGCGGTCCAGCTGGTCCATGCCATGACGGGCGTCGACCACGGTGACGACGGCGTCGAGCAGATAGTGAGCGCCTACTTCCTCGTCGATGAAGAAGGTCTGCGCCACCGGGCCGGGGTTGGCCAGGCCCGTGGTTTCGATGACGACGCGGTCGAACTGCAGTTCGCCGGCGTCGCGCTTGCGCGCCAGGTTGCCGAGGGCAATGATCAGGTCCCCGCGCACGGTGCAGCAGATGCAGCCGTTGTTCATCTCGACGATCTGCTCGCTGGAATCCTGCACCAGGATCTCGTTGTCGATGTTTTCCTGGCCGAACTCGTTTTCGATCACGGCGATGCGCATGCCGTGGTTTTCCTGCAGGATGCGGTTGAGCAGCGTGGTTTTGCCGGCGCCGAGGAAGCCGGTCAGGATGGTGCTGGGGATCAATTCCATAATTCGCTATCCGATCAAAGTGGGGCCTGTCGGCCGCCGAGAATCGGGGGATTATGCCGGAATTTACGAAATGTCACCACCGGCCACGGTCGCGTGTGCGCAGGTCGTTTGATCGGTGCGTGCGAGTCGTTACTTGCGTTTGGCGCGCGGATGGGCCTTGTCGTAGACCGCCGCCAGGTGCTGGAAGTCGAGCGAGGTATAGATCTGGGTCGAGGTGATGCTGGCGTGGCCCAGCAGTTCCTGCACCGCGCGCAGATCGCCCGAGGACTGCAGCAGGTGCGAAGCGAAGGAGTGGCGCAGCACGTGCGGGTGCACATGGACCGGCAGCCCGGCCTTCAGGGCGTAGTTCTTGAGGCGGTGCTGGACCACGCGCGGGCTGACGCGGGCGCCGCGCGCCGACAGGAACAGGGCGTTGCTGCCGTCGCTGCTCGGCGGACGCACCGCCAGCCAGGCTGCGATCGCCTCGAGCGCCGGGCCGCCGACCGGCACCCGCCGCATCTTGTTGCCCTTGCCGGTGACCACGACTTCCCGCGCTTCGCGCTCCAGCCAGCCCGTCGATGCGGGCGCGCCATCGCTGGCCGGCAAGAAGCCGACGTCCAGGCCGGCCAGTTCCGACACCCGCAGGCCGCTCGAATACAGCAGTTCGAACATCGCGCGGTCGCACAGCTCGGCCGGCTCGGGGTGGCCATGGCGGTTCGCTTCCATCAGGCGCACGGCGTCATCGACGGGCAGGGCCTTCGGCAGGCGCTTGGCGCGGCGCGGCGCGCGCACGCCGTCGACCGGGTTCGCGGCCAGGGCCGTGTGGCGCGCCAGCCAGTTGAAGAAGCCGCGCCAGCCGGACAGCTTGCGCGCGATCGAGGTCGCGCTCTGGCCTTCAGCGTGCAATTTGGCGGCGAAGCGGCGGATCTCGAAGTGGGTCAGCCGCGTCCAGTCGGTATGGCCGGCCAAGGTGGAGCTGAATGCGGCCAGCTCCCCGAGGTCGCGCGCATAGGCGGCGATGGTATGCCCGGAAAGCTTGCGCTGGGTGCGCAGCTCGGCCAGGTAGCGGCCGGTCCAGTCGTCGGCGGCCGGGGTGTCCATCGTCGGGCTCTTACCTCAGGCGCGCAGCGGGATCAGCGCGGCGCTGGCCGTCTCGCCGATGTGGACCAGAAAGTCGGTCGCCATGCTGGCGCTGAAGCGCTCCGGATCGGGCGAACCGAGCACCAGCAAACCGAAGGCCGAGCCGGCGGCGCGCAGCGGCACCAGCACGGTCGAGCGTACCGACGCGCTGTCCTCGAGCCAGCGCACGGCGTCGAAATCGCGGTTCGGGCCGCAATAGGGCGCGCGCAGGCTGTTGGCGAACAGGCGGACGTCGTCGGAAACGTCGCTCGCATACCACTCGGTTGCATGTTCCGGCGCCAGGTTCCACAGGCGCAGGGTTGCCTGCGGCACCATGAAATGCTGGATCAGCCCGTCGACCACGGCGCGCGGCATCGCGGCCGGCGCTTCGTCCGGTGCGCCGGCTTCCAGCAGTTGGCGGGTCCAGCCGTGGAAGCGGTTGGCGATCGCCGCGTTTTCCTCGGCATGGCGCATCAGCTCGGCCATGCGCAGCTCCAGCGCCTTGTACTTGTCGCGCATCACTTCCATTTGCCGTTCCTGCAGCGAGACGGCACGGCCGGTCAGCGGGCTCGACAGTTTTACCTCGCCCAGCAGGCCGGCATGTTCTTCAAAAAACTGCGGGTGGTCGACCAGGTATTGGGCGATGGCGGCGGAATCCAGTGGGGCGGTCATTGCAAGGCTTGCGAAATAGGTAGACCGCTAATTTTAACCGACTGCAACCGCTGTCAGTATATAAAGATGGCCGGGCCCATCGCCGCCGTGGCGCCGATGTCAGAAGCGGTGGCGTACCCCCAGCTGGAAGGCGCGCCCATCCACGCCGGGCGCGGGCGTGAAGCCGCCGGGAGCGCCCGCCGTCGCCGGACTGTACTGGGCCTCCTTGTCGTTCTTGATGTAGGAGGCGACGGCGTAGATGTCGGTGCGCTTCGACAGGAAGTAGTTGTAGCCGAGCGCGAACAGGGTGGCGTCGCTGTCGGACGGCGTGCGGTCGTTCTGGCGCGCGACGGATGCCAGGATGCGGCCGGGACCGACGCGGTACTGCGCCCCGACCTGGACGCTGACGGCATCCTGCTGGCTGTTGATGGTGATGTTGGTGACGAACACCGCGCGCAGGGCGGCCGCGGTCGCCGGGCCCAGCGGCGCGAGCTGGGGCGCGATCAGGGCGTCCCAGCCGCCGATATAGGTGGGCAGCAGGGCCGAATGGCGGTTGCGCTGGTCGTGCCAGCCGGCGAAGAACTTCCAGTCGTTCCAGGCATAGGAACCGCCGACGGTGGTGGTGCGCAGGCTGGGCGCGCCGGCCGGATCGTAGGCATGGTTGTGGCCGATGCCGACATCCCAGCCGTGCGCCTTGTAGGTGATGGCGGCGCCCCAGAACTTGTTGTACAGGCCGAGGTAGCCCGAACCCCTGCCGGCGACCATCAGCGAACCGCCGAACCCGGACGGCAGGGCGATCCGGTACTGCAGCGCGCGCTGCGAACGGATGTCGGCGCCCAGCGCCTGGAAGCCGGCGGTGCCGCCGGTCACGCTGCCCCAGGTGCCGCCGGTGCCGACTTCGAAGGTGTCGGCTGCCGCGAACACTTCGTAGCCCGGCGTGTACATGCGCCCGGCCAGGACCGCGCCCACCGGGGTGACCAGGCCGACCATGGCGGTACGGTCGAACAGGGCGTTTTCCGGATTGACGGCCGGACCGCCGCGCGGCTGCAGGGCGCTGCGCACGGCGGCGAGCAGATTGGGCGGCAGGGCGTCCATGCCGCGCGTCAGGTAGAAACCCTGGTTCTCGTTGACCAGCGTCGGTTGCTGTTTGCCGGTGTCGAACTCGATCCGCGCTTCCAGGTCGAACACGGCCTTCATGCCCCCGCCGAGGTCTTCGCTGCCCTTGACGCCGAGGCGCGAGCCGTCGGCGCCGCCGCTGATGACCTTGGGCGACGAACCGCGCTGCCACATCAGGCCTGCGTCGGCGATACCGTAGAGCTGAACGCTGGACTGGGCCAGCGCGAGGGTCGGAAAACAGGCGCCGGCGAGCGCGCCCAGCACAATCTTCTTCATGGCATCTCCCTGGCAAATCGGATCGTTCAGCGCGCCTGGCAACACCTGCACGACGGCCTGGCATCGTCTCGCCGCACCTGGCGTACTGTCTTCGACGAAGCGCCTTGCCTGAAGGTTTTGTCAGACGCGCTGACATTGGATGCTCATCAATTCGCGCAGGCTGGTTTGGCTCAGCCGCGTAGGCGTTGCGCGAATCGCACAAGGCCTGGATGCAACAAGGGCGGACCTGGTTGCCCAGGCCCGCCCTTGCGGACTTCTTGCTGAACGGGGCGAACCCCGCTCAGTCAGAAAATGCTGCTTAGAACGAGTGGTTCACGCCGACGTCGAAGTGGTTGACGGTCGGGGTGTTCGCCAGGTTGCCGGTGCTCTGGCTGAAGATGTTCTTCTTGCGCGATGCGTCGACGTACACGTAGGTACGCTTCGACAGGCTGTACTCATAGCCCAGCGAGTACTGGCGGGTGAACAGGTCGTGCAGGCGGACGTTCTCTTCCTGCTGCTTGATACCGAAGCCGGCCAGCACCTTGCCCGGGCCCATGGCGTAGGTCGCACCGATCACGGCGCCCTTGATGGTCGGACGCTGGGTGTTGGTGTGCTCCTGGCTCTGGCGCGAGTAGGTACCCATCAGTTTCAGTTCCGGGGTCACGGCGAACGAACCGGCGATCGACCAGACTTTGCTTTCGATGGCGTTACGCTCGTAAGCCAGCATTGCGGCGGCCGGACCGTTGTTGTAGGTGGCAGCCACCGAGAACGGGTTGACCGTGCCTTCTGCGCCCGAAGCGTAGGAAGCTGCGCCAGCGCCGACGCCGGTGATGGTTGCGCCGCCCGACAGGCCTTCCTTGGTTGCGATGGCAGCGTTCACCTGGAAGCCGCTCACGACCGGCGAGTTGTAGAAGAAGGCGTTCGAGTAACGGTTGTTGCTCTGGCCCGAACCGGTAGCATTGCTGCCCGGATCCAGCGGGGTCGAGTTGAAGCCGGCGATGCTGATGTCGGTATAGAAGCCGGCTTGGCTCGGCAGGCCGTGCCACGGTTCGAACGAACCGACGACTTCCTGGAACGGGGTCAGGCCACGGCCCAGGCGGATCATACCGAAGTCACCCTGCAGGCCGACGCGGCTCTGGCCCTGGAACAGCGGACGGGTGTTGTTTTCGACGGTGCCGGTGTCCGGCTCGTAGCGCATTTCGATCTGGAACAGCGCTTTCAGGCCGTTGCCCAGGTCTTCGGTGCCCTTGAAGCCCAGGGTGTTCGAAGCGCGCTTGCCGATGGCCAGGGTCTGGTCGGTACGCTTGACCAGGCCGGCGTCGATGTTGCCGTAGATTTGCACGGCGGTTTGCGCTTGCGCCACACCGGCGAATGCGCCCAGCAGAGCGACTGCTACGAGTGATTTTTTCATCTATTTGTATCCTTATAAAGTGAATCGCAGGAATCCAGAGAGCATTGAGACTTGTTCTTGTTGCTGAACGCTCGGATGAGTGAACCTTAAATGCTGAACGCGTCAAGGTTGTCGGATTAGTCAATTATGACTGTTTCACTTGGTGGAAAGCCAATAAAACCAATCGTGCTGTTGTATTTTCGAAACGGCTTGGCTGATTCACCAAGGAAATCTTAAGCCTTGTTTAAGTTTCCGTGCGTCATCATACCAGCCCCGCGCGGGATGTAACATTTGTGCAGCCTCAAATGCATATGGAATCGCAGGCGAATCGCCCCTGAGCCGGCTATAGACTCTGCCCCATCCGACAACCGCACGGTGGATCGGGCTTGGCGGCCTCATCCATCAGCATGCATCGCGATGTGCGTGCTTCTGCATGCATCCGCGGCGGTGTCTCCACTACCGACACGAAGTCGACAATCAGCGATGGCAAACCGCGAAGAGTTAGCAATCATCCGTGGCGCGCGCGCCGGCCGGGCCGAGTCCCAGCTGCAGCTCGGCCGGCTCTACCTGTTCGGCAGCACCGGCCTGCCGAAGAGCCTGCCCACGGCCCTGCACTGGCTGGACCGTGCGGCCCGGCAAGGTTGCGCTGAGGCATGGCAACTGATCGGCAACCATATTCCCCTCGACCTGGCCCGGCAGAGCCCGCAGTCCGTGACCTGCTGGTACGAGCGCGCCTACGATGGCGGCCTGGCCCGGGCCGGCCTGGTCTATGCACAGCTGGTGCTGGGCGGCGAGCGTGTGGCGCCGGGACAACGCGCCAAGGCCTTGCGGGCGCTCGAAGACGCCGGCCGCGGCGGCTTTCCCGAAGCGCAGTGGCTGCTGGCGCGCGAACACGGGGCCGCGCCGCCGCGCCCGGGCGCCGCCCCGGCCGCCGCGAGCCCGGCAGAGCATGGCGCGGCCGCCGACCGCATCGACCCGAGCGCGCTGCGCGCCGGCATGCCGGACCGCGCCGGCCAGCGCTGGCTGCGCCGCGCCGCCGACAATGGCGTCACCCCGGCCCAGTTCGCGTTGCTGGAACAGGAATGGGAAGCCGGCAATCACCCGTCCTATCTCGCGCGCGCCCTGCCGATGGCGCGCTCGCTGGCCCATTCCGAGGTGGCGCAGGGCCGCGCCTGCGCGCGCCTGGCGCCGGACGAGGTGACCCTGCTGTCGCGCTGCGCCCGGCTGGTGGAGGAGGGCGGCGCCGCCCACGACGTCACGCAGGACGAATTGCATGCGTTCTGGGAAATGGCCGCCGCCGAGCAGGACCGCTACGCCCAGTTCGCCCTGGGACTATGGTGCGCGCGCATGCGCATCGACGGTCGCCGTCTGCCGGGCAGCAGCGGCGCGGCCAATTTCAAGAAGGCGGTGCGCTGGCTGGTACAGGCCGGCGAGCAGGGGCTGGCCGAAGCCTGGTACGCGCTGTCGCGCATCTATGTGAAGCCGGAGTTTTCCCAGCGCAACGTGATCGAGGCCCAGAAATACCTCGAGCACGCCGCCGAACTCGGCTACCGCGATGCCCAGCTGGAGTGCGGAAATGCCGCCTGGCGCGCGCGCCGCGAGAACGAGAACAACGATGTGCGCGCCGTGTTCTGGCTGCAGAAGGCGGCCGCGCAGGGCTGCCCGAAGGCGGTGGCGATGCTGCGCAAGATCGCGCCGCGCAGCCCCGGCGCCTGGCCTGGCCTGGAGGGGCTGCTGTCCGGGCGCGACCTGTCGGAATATCCCTTGCTGGCGGCGCGCCTCGAGCTGGCCCTGGCGTTCGGCCTGAGCCGTGCCGAGGCACTGCTGCTGGACCTCGGGAATGCCGACCGCGGACACTGCCTGGTGGTCGATATCCGCGCCAGCTATGGGCGCAGCCGGCGCCGCCTGGTGCCGGTGGAAACGGCGCAGGAGCGCCAATTGCTCGACCGTACCTTGCGCCTGTTCGAGAACGTCGATTGCGGCCCGGCTGGGCCGGAAGGCAATTACCGCCAGCGCCTGTACCGCCTGCGGACCCTGTTGCCCGAGGCGGGCGGGCCGGATGCCCCTCTGGACCTCGACCTGGCGGCCTGATCCCGCCCGGGCTCGTGGCGAGCGCAGGCGCCGGGCAGGATCAGAGCGTGACTTCGCCTTCGAACACGGTCTCGGCGGGGCCGCTCAGGTAGACCGGCTGGCCTTCGCCGGCCCAGGCGATGCTCAGGCGGCCGCCGCGCGCCTCGACCTGTACCGGCGAGTCCAGCAGGCCGCGCCGGATGCCGGCCACCACCGCCGCGCAGGCGCCGGTGCCGCAGGCCAGGGTTTCGCCGGCGCCGCGCTCGAACACGCGCAGCTTCACGTGGCCGCGGTCCAGCACCTGCAGGTAGCCGGCATTGACCCGTTTCGGGAAGCGCGGGTGGTGTTCGATCTGCGGGCCGGTCTCCGCGACCGGGGCGGTATCGACGTCGTCGACCACCTGCACGGCATGCGGATTGCCCATCGAGACGGTCGACACCAGCACGGTCTGCTCCGCGCCGCGCGCGCGCACCGTGATCGGCCAGAGCGTGTCGCGGCCCTGCGGCACGCCGTCCAGGCCATTGCTGTCGAACGGCACCCGGGCCGGCTCCAGGACCGGCGCACCCATGTCGACCGTCACGCTGCCATCGTCTTCCAGGCGCGGCGTGATGATGCCGGCCATGGTCTGCACACGGATGCTGCGCTTATCGGTCAGGCCCTTGTCGCTGACGAAGCGCACGAAGGCGCGCGAGCCGTTGCCGCACTGTTCGACCTCGCCGCCGTCGTTGTTGAAGATGCGGTAGCGGAAATCGCAACCTGCCTCGCCGGGGCGTTCGACGACCAGGATCTGGTCGGCGCCGATGCCGAAGCGGCGGTCGGCCAGGCGGGCCCACTGGTCAGGCGTCAGGTCGACCTGCTGGTTGATGGCGTCGACGACGATGAAGTCGTTGCCGGCGCCGTGCATCTTGGTGAATTTCAGTTTCATATAGGTTCCTTACTCGTAGAACGAGGGCTCGCCGTTCGGCCGCGTCTTGAAACGCTTGTGGGTCCAGAAGTATTCGGCCGGGTTCTCGCGCACCCGCTCCTCGATGAATTCGTTCATGCGGCGGGTGGCGGCGATCATGTCGTCGCCCGGGTAGTTTTCCCAGGCCGGATAGAACACCACCCGGTAGCCTTGGTAATTGGGCAGGAAGGTCGCGATCACCGGAATCACCTTGGCCCTGGTGGCCGCCGCCAGGCGCGGCAGGGCGGTGAGGGTCGCGGCCGGGATCCCGAAGAAAGGCACGAAGGCCGCGTCCTTCTCGCCGAAATCCATGTCCGGCAGCATGAAGTAGGGCAGGCCGTCGCGCAGTGCGCGCAGGATCGGCTTGATGCCGTCTTCGCGGGTGAACAGGCGCACCGGGCCGAAGCGTTCGCGGCCGTAGCGCAGCAGGCGGTCGAAGGCCTTGTTCTTCTGCGGCGAATAGATGGTCGACACCGGGATCACGCGCGCCGCCACCCCGGCCACGTCGAGGCAGACGAAGTGCGGGCACAGCAGGATGGTCGGGCCGCTTTCCATCTCGGCCTGGGGCACCGCCGGCTCGATGTGGATCAGGCGGCGCAGGCGCGGGATCGGCGCCCACCAGATCAGCGAGCGCTCCAGGATGCTGCGCGAGTAACCCTGGAAGTGGCGCCTGACGATGGCGGCGCGTTCCGCTTCGCTCAGCTCGGGCATGCACAGGCGCAGGTTGGTCATTGCGATCTTGCGGCGTTTCGGGATCGCGTAATACATCAGGCTGCCCACGGCATTGCCGATGCGGCCCAGGATCGGCAGCGGCAACCAGTGCAGCAGCCACAGCAAGGCAATCAGGACCCTCATGCGACCGCCTCGGCTTCCGGGGCCGCCACGCCCTGCGGACGCTTGTAGCGGTTATAACTCCAGAAATACTGGGATGGGCAACGCGCGATCAATTGCTCCATGGCGCGGTTGATGGCGCCGGCCTGTTCGGCCGCGGTGCCGGACAGGTCGCCCTCGAAGGGCACGAAGCGGATCACATAGCCGCGGCCGTGCGGCAGGCGCTCGGCGTAGGTCAGCAGGATGTCGGCCTTGCCCAGCTGGGCCAGCTTGGCCGGCAGCGTCATGGTGTAGGCCGGGCGGCCGAAGAAGGGCGCCCACACGCCTTCGCCTTCCTGCGGCACCTGGTCCGGCAGCACGCCGACCGGCTGGCCGCCCCGCAGCGCCTTGACCAGCATGCGCACGCCCGACAGGTTGGCCGGGGCCAGGTGCATGTTCTGGCGTGCGCGGGCGCCTTCGACCAGGGGTTTCAGCGCGCTCTTGCGCGGCGGGCGATACATGACCGTCAACTCCTGGCGCAGCGAAACCTGCTGGGCGGTCAGCTCGAAACAGCCCAGGTGTGGCGTCAGGAACACGATCCCGCGGCCAGAGTCGAGCTGGCGCTGGACCAGCTCCCAGTTCTCCATCGTGACATGGCGGGTAACGCGCTCCTGTTGCGCGCACCACACAAAAGGCAGTTCGACGATCGCTTTGCCGGACTCCGCGATCGCCGTGCGCAACTGGGCGCCATAGCCGGCCAGCGCGAGATTGCTGCGCAAGCGCCGGCGATAGGAAGGAGAAGCCAGATAGACGAGCCAGCCGAGCGCCGCGCCCAGTGCATGTAGCACGGGGAGCGGGAACACCGACAGGAAACGGAACAAGAAGACGAGCATTATTGATTCAGGGTAGAGGTGATGCGGCTTGCTTCACCAAAATTTTTTAAGGAGCGTAAAATACCACTTTGAGCAGGATCCGCGGAGTTAATGACAACTTGCGAAGCGGAATATAAATATCGCTAAAGCGTCGCAGGCAATGGTACTGCGGCAATTATTTCAACAGTATCAGGAGCCTAGATGTCTTCCAATGACTACCTCTTTACTTCCGAGTCCGTCTCGGAAGGCCACCCGGACAAAGTCGCCGACCAGATTTCCGACGCCATCCTCGACGCCATCCTCGAGCAGGATCCGCGCGCGCGCGTGGCGGCCGAAACCCTTTGCAACACGGGCCTGGTGGTGCTGGCCGGGGAGATCACGACGCACGCAAACGTCGATTATATTCAAGTTGCGCGCAACACCATCAAGCGCATCGGTTACGACAACACCGACTACGGCATCGACTACAAGGGCTGCGCCGTGCTGGTCGCCTATGACAAGCAGTCGCCGGACATCGCCCAGGGCGTCGACGAAGGCGCCGGCCTCGACCTCGACCAGGGCGCCGGCGACCAGGGCCTGATGTTCGGCTACGCCTGCGACGAGACCCCGGAACTGATGCCGGCCGCGATCTACTACGCGCACCGCCTGGTCGAGCGCCAGTCGCAGCTGCGCAAGGACGGCCGCCTGCCGTGGCTGCGCCCGGACGCCAAGTCCCAGGTCACGCTGCGCTACGTGAACGGCCGCCCGGTCTCGGTCAACACCGTCGTGCTGTCGACCCAGCATGCGCCGGAAGTCAGCCACAGCCAGATCGAGGAAGCGGTAATCGAAGAGATCATCAAGCCGGTGCTGCCGCGCGAATGGCTGCAGGACACCCGCTACCTGGTCAACCCGACCGGCCGCTTCGTCATCGGCGGCCCGCAGGGCGACTGCGGCCTGACCGGCCGCAAGATCATCGTCGACACCTACGGCGGCGCCGCACCGCACGGCGGCGGCGCGTTCTCGGGCAAGGACCCGTCCAAGGTCGACCGCTCGGCAGCCTACGCGGCCCGCTACGTGGCCAAGAACGTGGTCGCCGCCGGCCTGGCGCGCCAGTGCCAGGTGCAGGTCAGCTACGCGATCGGCGTGGCCAAGCCGATCAACATCACCGTCTACACCGAAGGCACCGGCGTGATCTCCGACGAGAAGATCGCCGAGCTGGTGATGGAGCACTTCGACCTGCGCCCGAAAGGCATCGTGCAGATGCTGGACCTGCTGCGCCCGATCTACGCCAAGTCGGCCGCCTACGGCCACTTCGGCCGCGAAGAGCCGGAGTTCACCTGGGAGCGCACCGACAAGGCGGCGGCACTGCGCGCCGCTGCCGGGCTGGCGTAATTGCACAGTTTAAAAGCAACTTGGGTTCCCGCCTTCGCGGGAACGACGTGCCTCGGCTGAGCCGTCGTCCCCGCGAAGGCGGGGACCCAAGCTCACTGCTCCGTGTTAAACTTATGAATTCCGAGGAGCGTTGCGACGAAAGATTCCTCTTTCGCCAGGCTCGGATCATCAACACCGCGCTCACGTTACTTTTTTCTTAACTTGAAAGGAGGGCGTGATGAGCGCCGTACTCAAAGACACTTCCCAGGATTACCTCGTTGCCGACATCGGCCTTGCCCAATGGGGCGAGAAGGAAATCCGCATCGCCGAAACCGAAATGCCGGGCCTGATGGCCATCCGCGAGGAATACGCCGCCAGCCAGCCGCTGAAGGGCGCGCGCATTGCCGGTTCGCTGCACATGACCATCCAGACCGCCGTGCTGATCCGCACGCTGGAAGCCCTCGGCGCGCAGGTGCGCTGGGCCTCGTGCAATATCTACTCGACCCAGGACCACGCCGCCGCCGCCATCGCGTCGGTCGGCACCCCGGTGTTCGCCGTCAAGGGCGAGACCCTGGACGAATATTGGGACTACACCCACCGCATCTTCGAATGGCCGGGCGACAACCATGCCAACATGATCCTGGACGACGGCGGCGACGCCACCCTGCTGCTGCACCTGGGCGTGCGCGCCGAGAAGGACATCTCGGTGCTGGACAAGCCGGGTTCGGACGAAGAGATCTGCCTGTTCAACGCGATCAAGGGCCGCCTGGCCATCGATCCGCAGTGGTACTCGAAGCGCCTGCCGGAAATCAAGGGCGTGACCGAAGAGACCACCACCGGCGTGCACCGCCTGTACCAGATGCACCAGGAAGGCAAGCTGGCCTTCCCGGCGATTAACGTCAACGACTCCGTCACCAAGTCGAAGTTCGACAACCTGTACGGCTGCCGCGAATCGCTGGTGGACGGCATCAAGCGCGCGACCGACGTCATGATCGCCGGCAAGATCGCCGTCATCGCCGGCTATGGCGACGTGGGCAAGGGCTCGGCCCAGGCCATGCGCGCGCTGTCGGCCCAGGTCTGGGTGACCGAGATCGACCCGATCTGCGCCCTGCAGGCCGCGATGGAAGGCTACCGCGTCGTGACCATGGACTATGCCGCCGAACACGGCGACATCTTCGTCACCTGCACCGGCAATTACCACGTCATCACCGAAGCGCACATGCAGAAGATGAAGGACCAGGCGATCGTCTGCAACATCGGCCACTTCGACAACGAGATCGAAGTCGCCGCGCTGAAGAAGTACGAGTGGGAGAACATCAAGCCGCAGGTCGACCACGTGATCTTCCCGGATGGCAAGCGCATCATCCTGCTGGCCGAAGGCCGCCTGGTGAACCTGGGTTGCGGCACCGGCCACCCGTCCTACGTGATGAGCTCCTCGTTCGCGAACCAGACCATCGCCCAGATCGAGCTGTTCGTGAATGCGGACAAGTACCCGGTCGGCGTGTACACGCTGCCGAAGCACCTGGACGAGAAGGTCGCCCGCCTGCAGCTGAAGAAGCTGAACGCCCAGCTGACCACGCTGACCGACGAGCAGGCCGCCTACATCTCGGTAAGCAAGGAAGGCCCGTACAAGCCGGCGCATTACCGTTACTGATGGGATCTCGATAAACCTACTGCGCGTTGCATATTTGGCCTGCGATGCTCCGCTACGGCGGACCGGCCGTACCGTAAGTACGGCTGCGCTTCTCGGCCAAATCTGCGGCCGCTCGCTACGGTTTCTCGAGACCCTGTTGCGCTACCTGGACTCACGGATCAACTCGGTCCGTTGGCTCAACCTCACGAAAGTCACTCCATGCGCTTGCTCCTGACCTGGTTGATCAATGCCGCCGCCCTGATGGCGCTGCCCTTCCTGATGCATTCCGTGACCGTCACCAACATCGGCGCCGCCCTCGTGGCCGCGCTGGTGCTGGGCCTGGTCAACACCATCATCCGTCCCGTGCTGGTCGTCCTGACCCTGCCGGTGACCCTGGTGTCGCTCGGCCTGTTCATCCTGGTGATCAACGCGCTGCTGTTCTGGCTGGTGGCGCACCTGGTCGAGGGCTTCCATGTGGCGGGATTCTGGTCGGCCTTCCTGGCGGCCATCCTGTACAGCGTGATTTCGTGGGCGCTTTCTACCTTACTCCTGAATAAAGATGGAAACCCCTAATATCAGCATCGAGTTTTTCCCGCCCAAGACCCCCGAGGGCGCGGAAAAACTGCGCGCGGCGCGCCAGAAGCTGGCGGCGCTGCAGCCGAAGTACTTTTCGGTGACCTTCGGCGCTGGCGGCAGCACCCAGCAGGGCACCCTCGACACCGTGCTCGAGATCCAGTCCGAAGGCCACGCCGCCGCACCCCACCTGTCCTGCGTCGGCGGGACGCGCGCATCGATCCGCACGATCCTGCGCGAGTTCCAGTCGCACGGCATCCGCCGCCTGGTGGCCCTGCGCGGCGACCTGCCGAGCGGCTATGGCGGCGCCGGCGAACTGCGCTATGCCAGCGACCTGGTCGAGTTCATCCGCCAGGAAACCGGCGACTGGTTCCACATCGAAGTCGCGGCCTATCCGGAAATGCATCCGCAGGCGAAGTCGCCGCAGGACGACCTGCAGAACTTCGTGCGCAAGGTGCAGGCCGGCGCGAACGCGGCCATCACCCAGTATTTCTACAATCCGGACGCGTATTTCCAGTTCGTCGACAACGCGCGCAGGCTCGGCGTGGACGTGCCCATCGTGGCCGGCATCATGCCGATCACGAATTACACCCAGCTGATGCGCTTCTCGGACATGTGCGGCGCCGAGATCCCGCGCTGGATCCGCCTGAAACTGGCCAGCTTCGGCGACGACAGCGCCTCGATCAAGGCCTTCGGCCTGGACGTGGTCAGCCAGCTCTGCGAACGCCTGCTCGCGGGCGGCGCGCCCGGCCTGCACTTCTACAGCATGAACCAGGCGGCGGCCACCACCGCCATCTGGCAGCGCCTGCACGGGACGCCGGCAGCGGCCTGACGATCGCCGGCCAACAAAAAATGCCCACGCGCCGATGGCCGTGGGCATTTTTATTTGTGCTTCCCAGTCATAAATCGATTACCTGACCTGGCTGCGCTCCGTCACGATCACATCCAGCGGCACATCGTGCGGCGCGTGCCCGAACCGGGCTTCCTGGTTGCTGTAGGCAATGCCCAGGGTCAGCGGGCGCGGCGACAGTTCCAGGGTGCGGTCGTAGTAGCCGCCGCCGTAGCCGAGCCGGTAACCGTCGGCATTGAAGCCCAGGCAGGGAATCAGCAGGGCAGGGGGGCGCTCGATGAAGCGCAGGGTGGCCGGCACCGCCACCCCCATCTCGTCCGCCAGCATCGGCTCGTCCAGTTTCCATTCCGTGAACGCCAGCGGGGCGTTGCGTTCCATCACCACCGGCAGCGCCAGGCGCACCCCGGCCAGCGCCAGCTCCGCATAGGCCGCGCGCAGGTCGGGCTCGCCGGCCAGCGGCCAGTAGACGCCCACGGTATCCATCTGGCGCAGCCGCCACCAGCTGACGACCTGGGCGCCGATGTGCGCGTCCCACTGGACCTTGATGGCCGGGTCGAGCGTGCCGCGGGCCGTCCTGAGCGCCTTGCGCAGCGCCGCCTTGGCCGCCTGGCTATCGCCCGTCACGCTTGAGTTCGAGTCTGGCAGCCCCAGGATGGGGCGTGGTATTCTTGGATCGCCGGTCATGGATGAAATGAAGCGTACATTAAGGTTGGTTTGATGTTTCGATTGAAATTGTTAGCCGGCGCAAGTATTGCTGCCTCTACATTGCTGGCGTTCTCGCCGGCATCCGCCCAAACGGCGCCGTCCGCCGCACCTGCCGCATCCGCTGCCGCACCTGCCGTGCCTGCCACGGCGCCGGCGGCCGCCTTGCCGCAGGCCGCCGCCGATGCCGCCCGCGAGCAGGATGCGCTGTTCCTGCAGTTGCGCGAAGCCGCGCGCCAGAACGATGCCGGCAAGGCAGCCGAGCTGGCGGCGCGCCTGCCCAACTACGCAATTCCCTCGTATGTCGACTATTATCGGCTCAAACCGCGCCTGAAGGACGCGTCGAACGAGGAAATCCTGGATTTCCTGAAGCGCTACGAGGGCAGCGCCATCGCCGACCGCCTGCGCAACGACTGGCTGCTCGAGCTGGGCCGCAAGCGCGACTGGGCCAATTTCGACCGCGAACTGCCGCTGTTCGTGAAGAACGACGACTACCAGGTCCGCTGCTACGCCCTGCTGTCGCGCGCCGTGAAGGGGCAGAACGTGGCCCTTGATGCGCGTGCCCTGCTCGACAATCCGCCGATGTACGGCGAAGCCGGCGCCGCCCTGGTCGCCCAGCTGGCCCAGTCCGGCCAGTTCGGCAAGGAAGACCTGCTGGCCCAGCTGCGCCTGGCCGGCGAGATGCACGCCACCGGCCCGTCGCGCCGCACGGCCCTGCTGCTGGGCGCCTCCGACACCCGCGCCGCCCAGGCGGTCGACTTCCCGGCGCTGGCGATGGCGCGCGGCATCGGCAGCACCCGCGCCGAGCACGAGATCTACCTGGTCGCGATCGGCCGCATGGCGCGCACCAGCCTGAAGCTGGCCACGGTGGCCCTGAACAAGAATGCGTCCAGGCTGTCCGCCGAGGAAAAGGCGATCGGCTGGTCGAACATCGCCCTGGCCGCCTCGCTGGTGCTGGCGCCGGAAGCCTACGACGACTGGCAGCGTGCCGCCGGCGCCCCCTTGTCCGAAACCCAGGCCGAGTGGAAGACCCGGATCGCGCTGCGCCGCGGCGACTGGAAGATGGTGAAGGCCACCATCGACGCCATGCCGGCCGCGCAGCGCGCCTTGCCGGCCTGGACCTACTGGCTGGGGCGCGCCTACCTGGCCCAGGGCAAGAAGGAAGATGCGCAGGCCCTGTTCCGCCGCATCGCCGACCAGAACAATTTTTACGGGCAGCTGGCGCTGGAGGAAATCGGCCAGCAGATCACGATCCCGCCCAACGCGGCATCGCCCACCGCGCCCACCGCGTCCGAGCTGGCGCAGATGGCCGCCAATCCCGGCTTCAGGCGCGCCCTGAAATTCTTTGCCCTGCGCTTGCGCTTCGAAGGCACGCGCGAATGGAACTGGACGCTGCGCGATTTTTCCGACCGCCAGCTGCTGGTGGCGGCCGAGTATGCGCGCCAGAACGAGATCCTGGACCGCATGGTCAACACCTCGGAGCGCACCCGCACCGAATTCGACTACACCCAGCGCTTTCCGGCCCCGCACAACGACATCCTGCACCCGACCGCACAAGGATTGGGCCTGGACCAGGCCTGGGTGTATGGCCTGATCCGCCAGGAATCGCGTTTCATTTCCGATGCCCAGTCCGGGGTCGGCGCGGCCGGCCTGATGCAGGTGATGCCGTCGACCGGCAAGTGGGTGGCGGAAAAGATCGGCATGAGCGACTACGGCCACGGCATGCTGAGCGATATCCGCACCAACATCCTGCTCGGCACCAATTACCTGAACATGGTGCTGAACAATGCCGAAGGCTCGCAAGTGCTGGCCACCGCCGCCTACAACGCCGGCCCGGGCCGCACACGCACGTGGCGCGGCTTGTTGACCGCGCCGATGGAGGGTGCGATATTCGTGGAGACCATCCCGTTCGAGGAAACCCGCAACTACGTGCGCAACGTGATGTCGAACGCAACGAATTACGCCGCACTGTTCGAGAAGCGTCCGCAGTCGCTCAAGGCCCGCCTGGGGACGATCATGCCGCGCGGCGGCGCGATTGGCCTGCCCTGAGATTGGCCTGCCCTGAGGAGTCGATCATGCCCCAGCTGTCGGTAGTGTTGTTCGGAGGAACAGGATTTATCGGCAGCCACCTAGCCGCACGGCTGTCCGAGCGCGACGTGACGATCGTGGTGCCGACCCGGCACGAAGCACATGCGATGCACCTGATGCCGCTGGGCGTCGACATCGTCGAGGCCGACATCCACGACGACGCCGTCCTACGCCGCCTGGTGGCCGGCAAGAGCGCCGCCATCAACCTGGTCGGGATCCTGCATTCGCGCCGCGGCACGCCCTACGGGCCGCAATTCCGCCATGTCCACGTCGATCTGCCGCGCCGCATCGCCGCCGCCTGCGCGGCCGAAGGCGTGCCGCGCCTCCTGCACATGAGCGCACTGGGCGCGGCGCGCAACGGCCCTTCGATGTACCAGCGCTCGAAGGCCGACGGCGAGCTGGCCGCCGCCAGCGAAGCGACGGTCGCGCCCACGATCTTCCGCCCCTCGGTGGTGTTCGGCCCGGGCGACAATTTCCTGAACATGTTCGCGCGCCTGCAGCGCCACCTGCCGGTGGTGCCGCTGGCCGGCGCCGGTGCGCGCTTCCAGCCGGTCTACGTCGGCGACGTGGCCGAGGCCTATGTGCGCGCCCTGTTCGACGAGGGCAGCCGCCACCGCATCTATGAGCTCGGCGGCCCCGGCATCTACACCCTGGCCGAGCTGGTACGGCTGGCGGGACGCTATTCGGGCCATCCGCGCCCGGTGCTGCCCCTGCCCGACGCGCTGGCGCGGCTGCAGGCGACGTTCTTCGAACTCCTGCCGGGCACGCCGCTGATCACGCGCGACAACCTGGACTCCATGAAAATCGATAATGTTGTCAACCCATCGGATCAGGCCTTGACAGCGGAGGCGCTCGGAATCAAGCTCACGGCGCTCGAGTCCGTCGCGCCGCAATACCTGGCGCCGACCGGGCAGCTCGACGAACTGCGCTCCCGGGCGCACCGCCATGCGGAACATCCCCATCCGAAATAGAAAGAGACCATGCAGACAATCGAACTCGATCCGACGCTTTCGCAGACCCTCGACCAGGCGCGCCAGGCGGGCCTGACCCTCGTCATCGGCAACAAGAACTATTCGTCGTGGTCGATGCGCCCGTGGGTGGCGGCGGTGGCGGCCGGGATCCCGTTCACCGAAGTCCGCATCCTGCTCGACCAGCCCGACACCGCCGCCAACATCGCGCGCTTCTCGCACGCCGGCCGGGTGCCGGTGCTGCTGGCCGGCGACATGACGATCTGGGACAGCCTCGCCATCTGCGAATACCTGGCCGAGCAGTTCCCCGAAAAACACCTGTGGCCGCAGGACGTGGCGGCGCGCGCGCTGGCGCGCTCGGTCGTGTGCGAGATGCATTCCGGCTTTACCGACTTGCGCAGCGCGATGTCGATGAACATCAAGGCGCGCCTGCCGGGCCGCGGCCGCACGCCGGGCGCCCAGGCCGACATCGGCCGCATCTGCGAAATCTGGGAAGAGTGCCTGTCGCGCTTTGGCCACCACCGTTTCCTGTTCGGTGAATTTTCCGTCGCCGACGCCTTCTACGCGCCGGTGGTGATGCGTTTCAAAACCTATGGCGTGGCGCTGGCGCCGGCCCTGCAGGCCTATTGCGACCGCATGCTGGCCCACCCGGCCGTCGCGCGCTGGGTCGAGGAAGCGATGGCGGAGACCGAGATCGCCGCCGGCCACGAAGACGAACTGCCGGAGTGACGGCGATGCAGGCCTGGGTCGTCGGCGGCGCCGTGCGCGATGAACTGCTGGGGCTGCCTGTCCAGGACCGCGACTGGGTCGTGGTCGGCGCCACCCCGGAACAGATGGTGGCGCAGGGCTTCCGCCCGGTCGGCAAGGATTTTCCGGTGTTCCTGCACCCGCAGACGCAGGAGGAATATGCGCTGGCGCGCACCGAGCGCAAGACCGCGCCGGGCTACCACGGCTTCGTCTTCCACACCTCGCCCGACGTCAGGCTCGAAGACGATTTGATCCGGCGCGACCTGACCATCAACGCGATGGCCCGCGCCGAGGACGGCACCATCGTCGACCCCTACGGCGGCCGGCAGGATCTTCAGGACCGCATCTTCCGCCATGTATCCGACGCCTTCGCCGAAGACCCGGTGCGGATCCTGCGCCTGGCCCGCTTTGCCGCGCGCTTCCCGGAATTCCGCGTGGCCGGGTCCACGAATGCGTTGATGCGCAGGATGGTGGAACACGGCGAAGTCGATGCCCTGGTGCCGGAACGGGTCTGGCAGGAACTGTCGCGCGGGCTGATGGAGCAGAAGCCCTCGCGCATGTTCGAGGTGCTGCGCGACTGCGGCGCCCTGGCGCGCATCCTGCCGGAACTCGATGCCGATGCGCCCCTGATGCGCGCGATCGACTACGCCGCCGGGCGCGGTGTCGCATTGCCGGTCCGTTTTGCCGTCCTGATGCACGGCCTCGGCAAGGACATCGCCGAACTCTGCAAGCGCCTGCGCGTGCCGGTCGACTGCCGCGACCTGGCCATCATGACGGCGCGCGAACAGGACTGCATCGGCCGCGCACCGGCCCTCGATGCGGAAAGCACCGTCACGCTGTTCGAACGCAGCGACGCCTTCCGCAAGCCGGAACGCTTTGCCCAGATGCTGCTGGCGGCCGAGTGCGCGTCGCCCGGCCACGAGACGCATGCGCCGCGCCTGCTGAAGGCACTGGAGGCGGCGCGCGGGGTGAATGCGGGGGAGATCGCGGGACGCTGCGGCGATGACAAGGCGGGGATTCCGGCGGCGGTGCATGCGGCGCGGGTGGCGGCGGTGAACGAGGTAGGGGAATAGCCACCGTCGTCCCCGCGGAGGCGGGGACCCAAGTTTGCGTGAGCGGCCGTTAGCACATGCCAGTGGCGCGACGAACTTGGGTCCCCGCCTGCGCGGGACGACGTAGCACACGTTACAAGCCAGCTCGGCAATTCATCCGCGCAATCCGCTACAATACCGGATTGGTGCAGTGCACAAAATAAAATCCCATGCAGGACAACCCCCTACGCCGCTGGCTGAACAACCTGATCGGCAAACACGGCCGCCAGCCCGTCCTGGTCAAGGCCTTGAGCGAGCGCGACCGCCGGCGCGTGCTGCGGCATTTCATGGCCCTCGACGGCAACGACCGCCTGCTGCGCTTCGGCAGCGTGCTGCCGGACGAGCAGGTCGCCAACTATGTCGGCAAGCTCGATTTCGCCAACGACATCGTGTTCGGCGTGTACAACCGCATGTTCCAGCTGGTCGGCGTCGGCCACCTGGCGTTTACTTCGCGCGAGGCGCATCCGGACAGCATCCACTATACGGACAAGGAAAAAGTGGCCGAGTTCGGGGTCTCGGTATCGGCATCGGCGCGCGGGCAGGGCGTGGGCACCCGGCTGTTCGAGCGCGCGGCGATGCACTGCCGCAACTCGGATGTCGACACGCTCTACATGCAATGCCTGTCCTCGAACCGCACCATGATGCACATCGCCAAAAAGGCCGGCATGGAGATCAAGCGCGAGTATGGCGAGGCGGACGCCCACCTGCACCTGCCGCCGCCCAGCCCCTCGAGCGTGCTGGCCGAGGCGCTGGAAGAGCAGATGGCGAAGATCGACTACACGGTCAAGCGCAATGCGCGCATGGCGCTCAAGTGGTTCGCGCCCAAAAAATAAGCAGGGTTAAACAATCGGCAGCGCCGTCGTTTCCTTGATCTTCTGCAGCGCAAAGCTGGATTTCACGTCCAGCACCGCCGGATGGCGCAGCAGGGTGCCCATCATGAAGCGCGAGAAATGGTCCATGTCTTCGACGTGCACGCGCAGCAGGAAATCCATCTCTCCCGTCATCGCATAGCAGTCCACCACCTCCGGCCAGGCCGACACGGCCTGGGCGAATTCGAAGCGCGGCGAAGTCGCCGGCACGCGCGCGTTCGGTGCGCCTTCGGCATGCTTTTCCAGCCGCACGTTCACATAGGCCAGCAGGCCGAGGCCCAGCTTGTCCGCATCGAGCAGGGCCACGTATTGGCGGATCACCCCGGCCTCTTCGAGCCGCTTGATGCGGCGCAGGCAGGGCGATGGCGACAGGTTGACGCGTTCGGCCACGTCCTGGTTGGACAGGCGGCCATCGGCTTGCAGGATAGCCAGGATCTTCCGATCGGTTTTATCCAGCTCGATTTTTGACATGAATTTCCCTCACTCTTCAGGTGTTCCGCAATTTTATTGCGCAATTCGCCCGGCGGGGGGAATCGATTGAAATTTAATGGCCGGGGGTCGGGAATATACTGGCGCACAAGCTGACGCGGCTACCACCATAAAAAGACCGCGCACACAAAAACACCAACGGAGACACAATGAACGCACCCCTGGACCGCTCCCAGCTGGAGCCGGCGCAGCCTGGCCACGAGATCACCCTCGACGACAAATGGACGCTGGCCCGCGGCCGCGCCTTCATGACCGGCACCCAGGCCCTGATCCGCCTGCCGATGCTGCAGCACGAACGCGATGTCGCGGCCGGCTTGAACACCGCCGGCTACATCACCGGCTACCGTGGCTCGCCCGTCACCGCCATCGACCAGACCGCAGTGAAGGCGAAGAAGCACCTGGATGCCCACAACGTCAAGTTCCATCCGGGCATGAACGAAGACCTGGCGGCGACCGCCGTCTGGGGCACCCAGCAGACCAACCTGTTCGAAAACGCGAAGTACGACGGCGTGTTCGCCATGTGGTACGGCAAGGGTCCGGGCGTGGACCGTTGCGGCGACGTTTTTAAACACGGCAACAACGCCGGCTCCGCCAGGCATGGCGGCGTGCTGGTGCTGGCCGGCGACGACCATGCGGCCAAGTCCTCGTCCACCGCCCACCAGTCCGACCACATCCTGCACCACGTCGGCATGCCGGTGCTGTTCCCGTCGTCGGTGCAGGAATACATCGACTATGGCCTGCATGCCTGGGCCATGAGCCGCTACAGCGGCCTGTGGGTGTCGATGAAGTGCGTGACCGACATCATCGAATCCGGCGCCGTGGTCGACCTCGATCCGGACCGCGTCCAGCCCGTGATCCCGACCGACTTCGAGATGCCGCCGGGCGGCCTGAACATCCGCTGGCCGGACGCCGTGCTGGACCAGGAAGTCCGGATGAACAACTTCAAGTGGTACGCGGCCCTGGCCTATGCGCGCGCGAACAAGCTGAACAACATCATCTGGGACAGCCCGAAGCCGAAGATCGGCATCATCACCGCAGGCAAGAGCTACCTGGACACCCGCCAGGCCCTGGCCGACCTCGGCATCGACGAGCAGGCAGCCAGCGACATCGGCCTGCGCGTGTACAAGGTCGGCATGACCTGGCCGCTCGATTCCGTGGGCGTGCACGAGTTTGCGCAAGGCCTGGACGAGATCATCGTGGTCGAAGAAAAGCGCCAGGTGCTCGAATACGCGCTGAAGGAAGAGCTGTACAACCTGCCGGACGGGGAGCGTCCGCGCGTGGTCGGCAAGTTCGACGACAGCGGCGAATGGGATATCAAGAACCGCTCCGGCCAGGGCGACTGGCTGCTGCCCGGCACCTACGAGCTGAACCCGGCCCAGATCGCGCGCGCCATCGCTTCGCGCATCGGCCACTACTGCGCCGGCCACCCGGTGGCGCAGCGCGTGCAGGAACGCATCGCCTACCTGGAAGCCAAGGAAGCCGTGCTGAAGGCCATCCCGGTCAAGGCCAATCCGGAAACCGACCGCATTCCCTTCTTCTGCTCCGGCTGCCCGCACAACAGCTCGACCAAGGTGCCGGAAGGTTCGCGCGCGCTGGCCGGCATCGGCTGCCACTACATGGTGCTGTGGATGGACCGCGAGACCTCCACCTTCACCCACATGGGCGCGGAAGGCACGACCTGGATCGGCCAGGCTCCGTTCACGGATGAGAAACACGTGTTCGCCAACCTCGGCGACGGCACCTATTTCCACTCGGGCGTGCTGGCGATCCGCGCTTCGGTCGCGGCCAAGGTCAACATCACCTATAAACTGCTGTACAACGACGCGGTCGCGATGACCGGCGGCCAGACCCACGACGGTCCGCTGGACCCGGCCAGGATCAGCCGCCAGCTCGCGGCCGAAGGCGTCACGCCGATCATCGTCGTCACCGACGAACCGGAAAAATACCCGGCGGACTATCCGTGGGCCGAAGGCGTGACCGTGCGCCACCGTTCGGAACTGATGGACGTGCAGCGCGAACTGCGCGAGATGCCGGGCGTATCGGCGATGATCTACGACCAGACCTGCGCCTCCGAAAAGCGCCGCCGCCGCAAGAAGGGCGAATATCCCGACCCGGCCAAGCGCGCCGTGATCAACGAAGCGGTCTGCGAAGGCTGCGGCGATTGCTCGAAGCAGTCGAACTGCCTGTCGGTCGAGCCGCTGGAAACGGAGCTGGGCCGCAAGCGCCAGATCAACCAGTCCTCCTGCAACAAGGACTTCTCGTGCACGACCGGTTTCTGCCCGAGCTTCGTGACCGTCGAAGGCGGCGGTTTGAAGAAGCCCAAGAAGGCATCGTCGACCGAAGCCACGCCGCCTTCGCTGCCGGCTCCGAAAATCCCGGCCACGCTGGAACCGTTCGGCATCCTGGTGACCGGCATCGGCGGCACCGGCGTGGTCACGGTCGGCCAGATCCTGGCCGTCGCCGCCCACGTCGAGGGCAAGGGCGCGCTGGTGCTGGACATGAGCGGCCTGGCCCAGAAGGGCGGTCCGGTGATGTCGCACGTGCGCCTGGCGGACAAGCAGTCCGACCTGCACTCGACCCGCGTCGGCACCGGCAGCGCGGACCTGGTGATCGGCTGCGACCAGATCGTCACCGCCAGCCGCGACGCCCTGTCGCGCATGGGAGAGGGCCGCACCCGCGCCTTCGTGAACAACAGCGGCGCCACCACCGCCGCCTTCATCAAGAACCCGGACTGGCAGTTCCCGGCCGAAGGTTCGAAGGGCGCGATCGTGCAGGCCTGCGGCAAGGACAACGTCGATTTCGTCGACGCCGGCCAGATCGCCACCGCGCTGATGGGCGACGCCATCGCCACCAATATGTTCATGCTCGGCTACGCCTTCCAGAAGGGCCAGGTGCCGCTGCAGGAAGCTTCGATCCTGAAGGCGATCGAGCTGAACGGCGTGTCGATCCCGTTCAACAAGGCCGCCTTCAACTGGGGCCGCACCGCCGCCCACGACCTGGCTTCCGTGACCAGGCTGACGACCCCGGCCAAGGTCATCGAGTTCAAGCGCACCCAGACGCTCGACGACCTGGTCAAGCGCCGCGTCGAACTGCTGACCGCCTACCAGGATGCGGCCTACGCCCGGCAATACAAGGCTTTCGTGGACCAGGTCCGCGCCGCCGAGGAAAAGCTCGGGAAGGGCACGCGCCTGACCGAAGCCGTGGCGCGCTACCTGCACAAGCTGATGGCCTACAAGGACGAGTACGAAGTCGCGCGCCTGTACACCGATCCGGCGTTCATGCAGAAGATCGACGGCATGTTCGAAGGCGACGTCAAGCTGAAGTTCCACCTGGCGCCGCCGCTGCTGGCCAGGAAGGACAAGCAGGGCCACCTGGTCAAGCAGGAATTCGGTCCGTGGATGATGAAGGCCTTTAGTGTGCTGGCCAGGCTGAAAGGCCTGCGTGGCACCGCCTTCGACGTGTTCGGCTACACCGAGGAGCGCAAGATGGAGCGGGCGCTGATCGGCGAATACCGCCGCACCGTCGAGGCCCTGCTGCCGAAGCTGGGCAGCGAGAACCTGGCCCAGGCCGTGGCGATCGCCAGCGTTCCGGAAGACATCCGCGGCTTCGGGCATGTCAAGGAGCGCAACCTGGCGGCGGCCAAGCGCAAGGAGGCGGAGCTGGTGGCGGCGTTCCACTCGGCTGGCGCCGCTTCACGCGCCGCCTGATCAGCCACCACGTCGTCACCGCGAAGGCGGGGACGACGTTTTGCGTCACCGTGCTACATTGGCGCCATGGGCCCCATCTCCGCCGCATGCCGTGAGCTGCTGACCGCGTCGCACCGCTACGCGCCGCTGTACGGCGACCGGCTGGCCAACCATTTGCCGATGGCGCTGGTCGCGCTCGACCGGCTCGGCGCCGATGCCGCCACCATGCGCCGCTTCGCCGACGGCTATGCGCGCAGGCTCGTGCCCGCCGGGGTGTCGAGCAGCGGGCTCGATCCGCACGAGGTCCTCGGCAGCAGCGGCGACTATCCGCGCTTCCTGGCCTTTTTCCAGGACCGCATCCGCGAAGCCGGCACCGACGCCGTGCTGCACGACTGGGTGCCGGTGCTCATGCCGGGCCTGGCGGCGTCCGCCTTCCACGGCATGATCCGCCTTGCCTATGCCATCGAGGGCGGGCTGGAGGATGAGATCGCGCGCGCGCTGGCGTACTGGGCCGGCGAATATGCGGCCCTGCCGCTGTCGCTGGAACCGTGCGAAGGCACGCTGGAACAGATCGCCGGGCGATTGCGCACCAAGGTGGCAAACCACGCATTCAAGCCGGGCATCATCATCGACAAGATGCTCGAGATCGCCTGGGACGCGGCGCTGGCCGGCGCCGTGATCCAGCCGGCCGCGCCGCCGTCGCTGCGCGAGATCGCGGCGTTCGGCCTGGATGCGTACCGGCGGCGCGAGGATTTCACCCTGCTGCACGTGGTGACGGGCTGCCATGCCTTCCGCATCGTGCAGCGCCATGCCAGCGATGGCGCGCTTGCCCGGCGCTACCTGTGGCAGGCGGTGCTGGTGGCCTGGCTCACGGTCGTGGCCGCGCCAGAGGGCCGGGCGCAAGCCGGCGGCGAAGAGCCCGCAGCCAGCGAGGAGGCGATCGCGGCGCGTGCCATCCTGTCGAGCGACGACCATGCCATCAAGCTGTGCTATTCCGCCCTGAGCGAGTACGGGGAATACGGCGACCCGGCCTATCTGCAAATCGCAACGCGCAAGCTTGCTGACTGAACTTGCTGCCTAAGCTTGCGATTCAGCAAATACCGATGTCGCGTCGCGCCAACTGTTACAGTTGGTTGCAACCGGGAAGGCAGTCACGTCTATAATCAGGCGCATGAGCTCGCCATACGTACGTCACGGCCGCCTGGCCGCCTTCTCCCAAGCCGCAGCGTCGGTCTGTGCGGTCCTCGTCCTGCTGTCCGGTTGCGGCGGCGGTGGTGGCGGTTCGACCGCCAGCGCGCCGGTCGGCGGCGGTCCGACGCCTCCGACCATTCCCACCGGCCCGTCGGCGGACCCGATCCCGACCGACTTCATGAGCTACCAGAACCTGTGCGCCGCGCCGCGCACGGGGGTGGATGCGCAGGGAATCCCCTTCCCGGACCGCCAGGGCACGCTGCTGGACGAAATGAAGTTCCTGCGCGGCTGGTCCGACCGCTACTACCTGTGGTACAACGAGATCCCGGCCACGGTGCGGATGGCCGACTACACGAATACGCTGGATTATTTCGCGGCGCTGAAGACGCCCGCGCTGACGGCGGCGGGCAAGCCGAAGGACCGCTTCCATTTCACCTACACGACGGCCGAGTGGGATGCGTTGAGCCGCGCCGGCGAAGAAGTCGGCTATGGCCTGACCTGGTCGCGCAATTCCGCCACCGCGCCGCGTACCTGGCTGGCTTCCATCGTCGAGCCCGGTTCGCCGGCGGCGCTGGCGGGCATACAGCGCGGCGACATGCTGAAGGCGGTCGACGGTATCGACTTCGTCAACACTTCCGATACCGCCGGCATCGACCGGATCAACGCCGGACTGTTCCCCGAGAATACGGGCGAATCGCACCGCCTGACGATCCAGCGTTCCACCACGACCTTCGACGTGACCCTGGTGTCGAAGGTGGTCGCCAGCGATTCCGTGAAGAACACCAAGGTGATCGATACCCCGACCGGCAAGGTCGGCTATCTCAGCTTCGAGAACCACAATGCGGTGGCCGAGAAGCAGCTGATCGACGCCTTCAACCTGTTCAAGAGCCAGGGCGTGAACGACCTGGTGCTGGACATGCGCTACAACGGCGGCGGCCTGCTGTACATCGCCAGCGAGCTGGCCTACATGATTGCCGGGCCCAGTTCGGCCGGCAAGACCTTCGAAGACCTGGTCTACAACAACAAGACCGCGGCGGATCCGCCGATCCCCTTCCTCAACACGGCCTTCGGCTTCCCGGCGCCGAACCCGGTGCCGTCGGGCATGGCCTTGCCCTACCTGGGCCTGAAGCGCGTGACCGTGCTGACCACGGCCGGCACCTGCTCGGCCAGCGAAGCCGTGATCAACGGCCTGCGCGGCGTGGACATCGAAGTCAACATCATCGGCGGCCAGACCTGCGGCAAGCCCTACGGCTTCACCCCGGTCGACAATTGCGGCACGACCTATTTCTCGATCGAGTTCCAGGGCGTGAACGCGAAAGGCTTCGGCGACTTCACGGACGGCTTCGCGCCGACCTGCACCGTGGCCGACGACCTTGCCCACTCGCTCGGCGACACGTCCGAGAACATGCTCGCCGCCGCGCTGTCCTACCGCGCCACGAATGCCTGCCCGGCCTCCGGCACGGCGCGCGCGAGCGTGAGTGCGAGCGCGGTGCAGATGCAGCTGGTGCGGCCGCAGATGAAGGAGGTTGCGATTTATCCGCGGCAGCAGCGTTGAGGTAGCACGTCGTCCCCGCTGCTACCACCGTCGTCCCCGCTGCCCACCACCGTCGTCCCCGCTGCCCACCACCGTCGTCCCCGCTGCCCACCACCGTCGTCCCCGCGCAGGCGGGGATCCAAGTTTGTCCGCGTTTGGGCAACTCACGCAGAACTTGGGTCCCCGCCTGCGCGGGGACGACGTTTTGGCGTCTATAATTTCCGGATTGAATTTTTCCCAACTCTGCCGGAGTGATAGATGATCCGTTCTGCGTTACTGCTGGCCATGCTGGCCGCCGTTCCCCTCGCGCATGCCGCGCCCGACCTGGTGACCGTCTCGGAACGGTCCGGCTTCACGGCCACCGGCCGCTACGACGAAGTCATCAAGCTGTGCGGCGACTTCCAGCAGGCGTATCCGAAGCAGGTGAAGTGCTTCCAGTTCGGCACCACGCCGGAAGGCCGGCCGATGATGGCGCTGGCCGTGACCCGGGCAAACGTCTTCACGCCAGAGGCAGCGCGCAAGAAGAACCTGCCGGTGACCCTGATCCAGGGCGGCATCCACGCCGGCGAGATCGACGGCAAGGACGCCGGTTTCCTGGCCCTGCGCGAGATGCTGGAAAACCGCATCGCGAAAGACGCGCTCGACAGGCAGGTGCTGCTGTTCGTGCCGGTATTTAACGTCGACGGCCATGAGCGCTTCGCGAAATGGAATCGCCCGAACCAGCGCGGCCCGGTCGAGATGGGCTGGCGCACCACCGCCCAGAACTTCAACCTGAACCGCGACTACATGAAGGCCGACGCGCCCGAGATGCAGGCCATGCTGGCCCTGGTGAACGCCTGGGATCCGCTGACCTATGTCGACCTGCACGTCACCGATGGCGCCATGTTCCAGCATGACGTCTCGATCCAGGTCGAGCCGGTGAATTCGGGCGACGCGGAATTCCGCAAGGCCGGCCTGGCGCTCCGCACCGACGTCATCGCCGACATCACGAAAGAGGGCTCCTCGCCGCAGTCCTACTACATGTCGTTCGTGGAAAACGACAATCCGGCCTCCGGTTTCCGCAACACGGTCTACGAACCCCGCTTCTCGACCGGCTATTTCCTGCTGCGCAACCGGATGTCGCTGCTGGTCGAGACCCATTCGTGGAAGGATTACCCGACCCGCGTGCGCATCACCCACAATGCCATCGTCTCGATCCTGAACCAGGTCGCCGCGCACGGCAGGGAATGGCAGCAGATGGCCGCCGCCGCCGATGCGCGCGCCGCGCGCCTGGCCGGCCAGCCGGTGGCCCTGAGCTACAGGACCACCGACAAGACCACGATGGTCGACTTCCAGGGCTATGCCTATACGCGCACCATGTCCGACGTGTCCGGCATGATGATGACCCGTTACGACGAAACGAAACCGCAGGTCTGGCATGTGCCGCTGCGCGACGAGGTGGTCGACGACCTGCAGGTGAAGGCGCCGGGCGCCGGCTACGTGGTGCCGGCGGCCTGGGCGCAAACGGTCGCCGCCAAGCTGACCCAGCACGGCATTGCTTTCCGTAGGCTGGACCAGGCGCCCGTCCAGGCGCAGGTCGAGACCTTCCGCGCCGACAAGGCGTCCTTCGCGCCGGCGTCCTTCGAGTCGCACCAGCGCCTGAAGGTCGAGGGCACGTGGAAGCAGGAGCCGCGCACGGTCGGCAAGGGCGCGCTGTTCGTGCCCATCGCCCAGCCCAAGGCGCGCCTGGTGATGGCCCTGTTCGAGCCTCAGGCGCCGGATTCGCTGCTGGCCTGGGGCTTCTTCAACAATGCCTTCGAGCGCAAGGAATACATGGAGGAATACGTCGCCGAGGACGTCGCGCGCGAACAGATGGCGAAGGATCCGGCGCTGGCCGCCGAGTTCCGCCGCAAGGTCGAGAGCGACGCCGCGTTCGCGAAGAACCCGCATGCGCGCCTGGAATTCTTTGCGCGCCGCCATGCGTCCTGGGACGAGCGCCTGAACCTGTATCCGGTGATGCGGACCGATACCGCCCTCTGATCCGGCGCAAGGCCCGGCCATTCCCCTGCAACCGTGGCCGGCGCGGCCGCTCTGATCGTGTATGGAAGAGCGGTCGATGAGGGAGCGGCGATGGGCGTTTACCTGAGGCAGTATCCTGGGAAGTGGAAGCGGTGCCTGGCCGGCTGGCGGGAGCGACGATCATGACGGCGCCGGCCAGCTGTTCCATCGTCTGTTACCGCAGCCGCCGCGAACAGGTCGAGCGCCTGCTGGCCAGCGTGACGACCGCCAGGCCCGGCCTGCTGGTCTACCTGGTCGACAACTCGCCTCTTGACACGCTGCGCGCGCTGGCCGAGCGCTTCGGCGCACGCTACCGCCACCAGCCCGAGAATCCCGGCTACGCCCGCGCCCATAACCTGGCGCTGCGCGAAGCCATCGCCGCCGGCAGCGCCTACCACTTCGTGCTGCACGCCGACATCCAGATCCCGCTCGACGCGATCGGCAAGCTGCTGGCCTGGATGGAGCAGCATCCGGACGTCGGCCTGCTGGCGCCGCGCGTGCATTATCCGGACGGCCGCCTGCAGCCGCTGTGCAAGCTGCTGCCGCATCCGCTCGAACTGCTGGTGCGGCGCTTCTTTCCGCTGCTGCACCGGTCCAGCGGCCGGCTGGCGCGCTACGAACTGCACGGCAGCGGCTATTCCCGGGTGATGGAGGTGCCGGCGCTGTCCGGCTGCTTCCTGCTGATGCGGCTCGAGACCGTGCGGCGCGCCGGCCTGTTCGACGAGCGCTTCTTCCTGTATTTCGGGGATGTCGACCTGTCGCGCCGGGTCGGCCGGATCGCGCGCACGGTGTTCGTGCCGCACGTGGCAGTCGTGCACGACTATGGAAGGGGTTCGTACCGCGACTGGCGGCTGCTGGCGCACCACCTGGTTTCGGCGGCGCGCTACTTCAACAAGTGGGGCTGGCTGCGCGACGAGGAGCGCGCCCGGGTCAACGCCCGCACCCTGCGCGCCGCGGAATCGGCGCGTGCGGTCCAGCCGGGCGCCAGCCCGGCCGGGACCGACCTGCGCCCGTGAGCGCAGATGAGCGCAGGTGAGCGCAGATGAGGGATCAGCAGTTCTGCAGCGGACGGCGCGCGTACCAGCCGAACACCAGGATCAGCAGGTAGCAGATGGCGGGCACGGCCAGCGACAGGCGCAGGCTGGACATGTCGGCCGCGAAGCCGGTAATCAGCGGCACGATGGCGCCGCCGACGATGGCCACGCACAGCAGGCCCGAGCCTTCGGCGGTGCGCTCGCCCAGGCCTTCCGAGGCCAGTGTGAAGATGGTCGGGAACATGATCGAGTTCACCAGGCCGATCGCCAGCAGGGACCAGCCCGAGACGGCGCCGGTGCTGCCGGCCGACACCAGCAGCAGCAGGGCGGCCAGGCCGCCGGCCACGGCCAGCACCTTGCCCGGCGAGCAGATGCGCAGGACGTAAGCGCCCAGGAAGCGGCCGACCATCGCGCCGCCCCAGTACAGCGGCACGTGCTTGCCGGCCGCCTCGGCGCCCAGGCCCAGCACGTCGGCCTGCATCAGGTAGTTCACGATCAGCGAGCCGACCGCCACTTCGGCGCCGACGTACAGGAAGATGCACAGCGTGCCGAAGGCGAAGCGCGGACGCTCCAGCAGGCTGAAGGCGCCCAGGATGCTGCCTTCCGGGCTGGTGTGCTCGACCAGTTTCTTGCGGTTGGCCCAGACCATGGCCGCCACGATGGCCAGCGCGATCGCCAGGCCGATGTAGGTGTGCACCACGACCTGGCTTTCGGCGGCGCGGTAGGCCGCCAGCTGCACCGCGTCCAGCGTGGCCTGGTCGACCTTGGCCAGCGAGCCGAGGATCAGGATCGCGCCCACGTACGGGAAGACGGTGGTGCCGAGCGAGTTGAAGGCCTGGGCAAAGGTCAGGCGGCTGCTGGCCGTCTCCGGTGCGCCCAGCATCGAGATCAGGGGATTGGCCACCACCTGCACGATGGTGATGCCGGCTGCCAGCACGAACAGGGCCAGCAGGAAGGCGCCGAACAGGCTGGACGAGGCCGCCGGGATGAACAGCAGGCAGCCCGCGGTCATGGTCAGCAGGCCGACCACGGCGGTACGCATGTAGCCGATGCGGCGCACGATCGACGCCGCCGGCAGCGAGACGATGAAGTAAGCGGCGAAGAAGGCCGACTGCACCAGCATGGCCTGGGCATAGCTGAGGGTGAACAGGTCCTTCAGCTTGGGGATGATCACGTCGTTCAGGCTGGTGATGCCGCCGAAGGTGAAGAACAGGGCGAAGACGAACACGCGCAGGCTGGCGAGGTTCGCTCCATTGGCGTGGGAGGCGTCGCTTTGCGCAGCGCCGGCAGGATGGCCGATTTGCATAAGAATAGTCCAGGTGGGTTGATGCGGCAGGTAGGAATATTACATCGCTTTCCGCGAAAAAATATGCATAAGCCTAGGAAAGCGACAGGTTTCCTTTACTCATCCTTCATGCTAGTCTGGCTGCCCGACCATGAAAGGATGACATCATGCTACTGAAGCCTTGCTTCCTTGCCCTGGCCCTGCTGGGCGCCCTGGGCCCTGCCGCCGCGCAGGACAAACCTGCCGCGCAATACGATGCCGAACTGGCCAGGTCGCTCGGCGCCAACGACATGGGCATGCGCAGTTACGTGTTCGTCATCCTGAAGACCGGGCCGAACAAGATGCCCGAGGGGGAAGGGCGCAAGAAGATGTTCGAGGGACACTTCGCCAACATGCGCCGCCTTGGCGCCGAGAAGAAGCTGGTGCTGGCCGGGCCGCTGGATGGAGTCGAGGGACGGCGCGGCATCTTCGTCTTCAATACGCCCGACATCGAGGAAGCGAAGACCTTCGTCGCCACCGATCCGGTGATCATCAACGGCGAGATGGTGGCGGAGTACCACAAGTTCTTCGCATCGGCCGCGCTGATGGCGGTGAACGACATCCACGCGAAGATCCAGAAGCCGAACAACTGAGGGCGTAAAAAAGCGCCGGCGGGACTGGCCCGGCCGGCGCTTGCTCAAGCCACGTTCCTTGCGATTACAGGAACTTGTACTTCGCGCGCAGGTAGAACATGCGGCCCAGCGGATTGCCGTACTGCGGGTCGTAGCCGACCTGGAAGCCCTGGTCGTTACGCGAGCTTGGCGGATCCTGGTTCAGCAGGTTCTTGATGCCGAACGCCACGTCCAAGGCCTTGATCGGGCTCCACACCAGCTGGGTGTCGAACGTGCTGCTCGACGACACATGGCGCACTGCCGGGTAATCCGCACCGATCAGGTCGGCGTTCGTGTAGTCCTGGTAGCCGGCCGTGTAGTTGTGCGTCAGGGACCCGGTCCAGGCGCCGTGCTTCAGGCTGAAGGTCAGGATGTGGCGCCAGCGCGGGGTCGCGCCGAAGTCCCCGTACCTGCCGAGATCGCTGACACTGGCCACGCCCGCGTACTGGTAACCGTGCTTCAGGTAGTAGGTGCCATCCAGGTTGGCGCCGAAGGTACCGATGCCGGCGAAGTTCTCCTTGTAGTTCAGGTTCAGGTCCAGGCCCGAGGCGAAGAAGCGCGACGAGTTGGCATAAGGCAGATCGACGAAGGCCAGCGGGAAGTCCGGATTGGTGCTGCCCTGGATCGTGTTGCTCTTGTTGAGCGTGGTCGGATCGAGGAAAGGCTTGCCGGTCGAATCGAGCGGCAGGGTTTTCGGATCGACGCGCCAGTAATTGGCCTGGTAAAGCGCCGGATTGCCGAGCACGCCGATTTCCGAGGTCTGCACGATCGAATTGTTGATCTTGATGTTCCAGTAGTCGAGCGAGCCGCTGATGTGCTGCGTCGGCTGGAACACCATACCCAGCGAATATTGCTTCGACTTTTCCGGCTGCAGGTTCGGATTGCCGCCGCGCGCCGCGCTCAACTGCACGTTGCACTCATCCTCGAGCGCGCCGACCGGGTTGACGCTCGTGATCGGCTTGCCCCCAGGGCAGCGCACCGGGTCGCTGTAGCTGCCGTTGGTGTTCTGGCCATACGAGTACGGCAGCAGGTTCTGGTACAGGGTCGGCGCGCGGAAGCCTTCGGCGAAGGAGCTGCGCACCATGATTTCCTTGATCGGCTGCCAGCGCAGCGAAACCTTCGGGCTGACCTGCGAGAACGAGGTGCCGAAGTCGTTCTTGTACTTGTCGTAGCGCGCCGCCATGTCGAGGTCGAGATGGGTGTACAGCGGGACCGACACTTCGGAATAGGCCGAGTAGACCTTGCGGCTGCCGGAGACGCCCGGCACCGGACCGTTGCCGCCGACCTGGTCGCCGGAAGCGAGCGCATCGGACGACACCTGCTCCAGCTTTTCGTGGCGCATGTCGACGCCGACTGCGAAGCCGAGCGCGCCGTACGGCAATTGCATCAGTTCCTTGGACACGCGGGCATCGAATTCCTTGGCGGTCGAGGTCGCGCTGTTTTCCATGCCGGTCAGGCGCGCACTCTGCAGGGCCGACAGGCTGTTCGCGTCCTGGTCGCCGAACACGTTGATGGAACCGGCGGCGATCAGCGGGGTCAGCTTTGCATAGCTGTACTGGCCATCGCCGAACGAGATCACGCCTTCGTTCTTCGAGTACGACAGGGCGGTGTCGTAGTCCCATCCGGCGATGGTGCCGCGAGCGCCGACCAGGAAGCGGGTATTGGTGGCGTCGGTGATATCGGCACGGCCGCCGCCGGCCACGGTACGCCAGGTGCCGCTCATCGGCCCGACCGGGGTGACGACGGTATCGGCGGCGAGGACCGAGCCGTTCGGCATGGTCATGCCTTTCGGCAGCGTGAAGCTCGTCGGGTAGAAGCGGCCGTTCGCCGGGTAGATCATCGGCTTGGTATAGGGCGCCGGCGAATAGTGGGCCGTGGTCTCGTCCTTGGTGCGGATGGCTTCGGCGTACAGCTGGTTGTCGTCGTTCAGCTGCAGCACGCCGCGGGCGACGATGTTGTCGTGCTTGGCCTTCGGGATCAGGTCGATGAAGCGGACGTAATCGGTGCCGCAGGTGGTCGCGCTGCCGATCGGAATCAGCGCAAAGGCAGCGTTGTCGCAGTTCTTGTAACGGAAGGGATTGACGGTCGTGTAGTGGTTGCCGTTGGAATCCGTGAAGTTAAAGTTCGGAATGCCATTGCGCGGCGAATTCTTGATCAGGCCGAGGTCCGGGCGCACGCCGGTGCTGGCGTAATCGCGCTGGGTGGCCTTGAGCGCTTCGTCGGTCTCGTGGTTCGCGCTCAGCAGGACATTGAAGCCCTGGGTCGACAGGTCGCCATAGCCGCCGGTGAAGTTGAAGCTACGGGTGTTGCCGCCACCTTTCTGGACCTTGGTGTCGTAGGCGGAGACTTCCGCGCCCTGGTAGTCCTTCTTGAGGATGAAGTTGATCACGCCGGCAACCGCGTCGGCGCCGTAGATCGCCGATGCGCCGTCGCGCAGGACCTCGACGCGTTCGATGGCGGAGAGCGGAATCGAGTTCAGGTCGACCGGGCTGCTGCCGAAGGCGTAGTTGGCGACGCGGCGGCCATTCAGCAGCACCAGCGTGTACTGCGGGCCGAGGCCGCGCAGGTTGGCGGTCGAGGGGTTGCCGGTCGAGCCGACGTTCTGCGCCAGCACGCCGCCGCCGAAGTTCGACGGGATCAGGCTTACGAGGTCCTGGGCCGTCGTGGCGCCGGTGCGTTCGAGGTCGGCGTGGGTCAGCACCGAGATCGGCAGAGCGGTTTCGGACTCGGTGCGCTTGATCGCCGAGCCGGTGATTTCCACACGCTGCATGACCGGGGCGGGAGCGCTGCCTGCCGCATCCTGCGCCGCTGCCGGCAAGGCCAGCAGGCCGACGCCGGCGGCGATACCGCCCGAATAAATCACCCGCAGCGAGCGCGCGAGCATTGTCTCCTTGAACATACTGTTCCTTTCTTTTATTTGGAAATCTGCGCGAGCACCAGCACGAGTACGAGCACCGGGCTCAATGGCAGTCACAATCGTTTCGAATTGGAAACGAAAGTGGCCAGCATCTGAACATATGCATATATGAGCGTCAATACAGAAGGGAGGTTATTACCAAGATGTAATCTGGGCGATGAGGACCCCGGCCTTGATACCCCATAAGAATCGGGCTGTGCAGCAGGCCTAATCTGGTCCCGCTCCGTGCCCCGCGCACGCTTTCCCGATTCGACCATGGCCACTTACTACATCGACCCTTCCGTCCCCGGTCCTGGCAACGGCACGCTTGCCAGCCCGTTCAGCGCATGGACCAGCGTCACCTGGGCGCCCGGCAATACCTACCTGCAAAAACGGGGCACCACCTACCGGGGCGTCTTCCAGTTGTCGGCAAGCGGGACGGCATCCCGGCGCATCACGGTCGGTGCGTATTACCGTGCTGCGTCTTCGAAAACAATGCGGTGACGTCGAACTGCGCGGGCATGTATGTATTCGGCAAAGACCGCGTGACCGTGTCGGGATGCGTGCTCGACGCCGTGAGCTGCAATCCTGCCTATGCGAACCACGGGATCCTCGTGGCCGGGAACATGAACATCGACGGCGTCCGGCGTCAGCTACAACCCGAACCGCGGCGCGATCGGCATCTACCTGGTCCAGGGTTCGGGCGCCAGCCTGGACCGGAATACCGTGACCGGCATGCTCTCCGGGATCTTCATGAACAGTGGGGAGCGCAACTACGTGGGCAGCAATAACTGCAGCAGGAACATGAACTTCGGCATTCACGTCACCGGGGTCGCCAGGTCTTTCCTCATCGAGAACAATGTCTGCAACTACAACGGCGGCACCATGAGCCCGACCTGTTACGGCCGCGGCATCGAGCTGTCGGCGGCGGCGGGGCCGAACGCCGTCACGGGACACACGCTCCGCTACAACACGTGCAGGTTCAACTACAACTATGGCGGTCCGCTGGACAACGGTTCGGAAGGGGGCGGCATCGGCCTGGACGACGGCGTTACCAAATGCACGGTCTACGGCAACACGGTCTCGAATAACGAGGGCAACGGCATCCAGTTATACGGCGGCGGCGATCCGGCCAGGTATCCCGACACGGGTGGCCACATGCTCATGTCGAACATCATGGATTCGAACTGCAGCCATTCCGTGCTGAACCGGCGCAGCGGGGGCAGGACACCGATCCCGTTCCAGGCGCATATCGCGCTGGCCTGGATCTACGGCAGCCGCACCGTCATTTCCAGTAACGTTTTCATGGGAGCGACCCGCGGCGGGATCTACCAGGACAGCACGTCCTCGAACATCGTCAAGTTCAACAATATCTACATGGGTACGCCTTACCCGGTGAAGGCGCCGATATTCGAAAATTTCGATTGAAAATCTGCAAATTATCCGTTTTTCACTTCCTTCCTGATCGCGCATACTCACTCCATCGCATCGCACACAAGGCAGGGGCTGCAAAGCCCCGGTACCCGGCAGTTGTCGATGTTTTGAAAAGGAGCGAGCTATGTATCTGGTTTCCCTGGGCGCCGGCATCCTGGCCGGCGTGCTCTACGGCCTGATCGGCGTGCGTTCGCCGGCGCCGCCGGTCATCGCCCTGATCGGCTTGCTGGGCATGCTGCTCGGCGAACAGGCCGTGCCGCTGGCCAAACACCTGATTTTCCATACCCAATAAAAGGAGCGCATCATGAACAACCCGAAACTCGAAGTCCTGACCCCGCAAAACTCGCAGCTGATCATCATCGACCACCAGCCGCAGATGGCGTTCGGCGTGCAATCGATCGACCGCCAGACCCTGAAGAACAATGTGGTCGGCCTGGCCAAGGCCGCCAGGGCCTTCGGCATCCCGACCGTGATCACCACCGTCGAGACCGAGTCCTTTTCCGGCAAGACCTACCCGGAAATCCTCGACGTGTTCCCGGACCACCAGATTCTCGAACGCACCTCGATGAACTCCTGGGACGACCAGAAAGTGCGCGACGCCCTGAAGGCCAACGGCCGCAGGAAGATCATCGTGGCGGGCCTGTGGACCGAAGTCTGCAACACCACCTTTGCGCTGTCCGCCATGCTCGAAGGCGACTACGAGATCTACATGGTGGCCGATGCCTCGGGCGGCACCTCGAAGGACGCGCACGACTTCGCCATGCAGCGGATGGTGCAGGCCGGTGTCGTTCCGGTCACCTGGCAGCAGGTGCTGCTCGAGTGGCAACGCGACTGGGCGCACCGCGACAGCTATGATGCCGTGATGAAGATCGTCACCGAGCATTCGGGCGCCTATGGCATGGGGGTCGACTATGCCTATACCATGGTGCACAAGGCTCCGGCCCGCAACCACGGCAGCAACGAAGTGCAGGCCCCCGTCCCGGCGCCGGTCCGCTGATTCCTTCAGGAGAAGAGCATGCAGGCACAGTCCACCACCATCCTCGTCAACGGCAGGTTCGCCACCCTGGACCGCGAGCAGCCGCAAGCCAGCGCGGTCGCCATCCGCGACGGCCGGTTCCTGGCCGTCGGCGATACCGAACAGGTGATGCGCTTCAGGGAAGCCGGCAGCCGGGTCATCGACCTGAACGGCCGCACCGTGATCCCGGGCCTGAACGATTCGCACCTGCACCTGATCCGTGGTGGACTGAACTACAACCTCGAGCTGCGCTGGGAAGGCGTGCCCTCGCTCGCCGACGCCCTGCGCATGCTGAAGGAACAGGCCGACCGCACCCCGCATCCGCAGTGGGTGCGGGTGGTGGGCGGCTGGAGCGAATTCCAGTTTGCCGAGCGGCGCATGCCGACGCTCGAAGAGATCAACGCCGCCGCGCCCGAGACGCCGGTGTTCGTCCTGCACCTGTACGACCGCGCGCTGCTCAACCGCGCCGCCCTGCGCGCCGTCGGCTACACGAAGGACACGCCGAATCCGCCGGGCGGCGAGATCCAGCGCGACGCGGCCGGCAACCCGACCGGCATGCTGATCGCGCGGCCCAACGCGATGATCCTGTACGCGACCCTGGCCAAGGGGCCGAAACTGCCCTACGAGCTGCAAGTGAATTCGACGCGCCAGTTCATGCGCGAGCTGAACCGCCTCGGCATCACCAGCGCGATCGACGCCGGCGGCGGCTTCCAGAACTACCCCGAGGATTATTCCGTCATCGAGGAGCTCGACCGCAACCGGCAGCTGACCATCCGCATCGCCTACAACCTGTTCACCCAGAACAAGGGCCAGGAGCTGGAAGACTTCCAGCGCTGGACCAGGATGGTGACGCCGGGGCAGGGCAGCGACTACTACCGCCACAACGGCGCCGGCGAGATGCTGGTGTTCTCGGCGGCCGACTTCGAGGACTTCCTAGAGCCGCGCCCCGAGCTGGCGGCCGGCATGGAGGACGAGCTGGAGAAGGTGGTGCGGCACCTGGTCGCGAACCGCTGGCCGTTCCGCCTGCACGCCACCTACGACGAATCGATCACGCGCATGCTCGACGTGTTCGAAAAGGTGAACCGCGACATTCCCTTCGACGGCCTGCACTGGATGTTCGACCATTGCGAGACCATCAGCCAGCATAATATCGAGCGCGTGCGGGCGCTCGGCGGCGGCATCGCCATCCAGCACCGCATGGCCTTCCAGGGCGAGTACTTCGTCGAGCGCTACGGTGCCGAAGCGGCGCGCGCCACCCCGCCGGTCCGGCAGATGCTGGAGCTGGGCGTGCCGGTCGGCGCCGGCACCGACGCGACCCGCGTGGCCAGCTACAACCCGTGGACGGCGCTGTACTGGCTGGTGACCGGGCGCACCGTCGGCGGCCTGCCGCTGTACGGCGATGACGGGCACCTGCCGCGCGAGGTCGCGCTCGAACTGTGGACTTCCGGCAGCGCCTGGTTCTCCAACGAGCAGGGCCGCAAGGGCCGGATCCAGGAGGGCATGCTGGCCGACCTGGCGGTGCTTTCGGATGACTTCTTCAGCGTGCCCGAGGAAGAGATCAAGGCGATCGAATCGGTGCTGACCGTGGTCGGCGGCGAGATCGTCTACGGCGCCGCCGAGTTCACCAGCCTGGGGCCGCCGCCGATCCCGGTCCTGCCCGAGTGGTCGCCGGCCCGGACAGTGCCGGGTCACTGGCGCCGGGCCGCTCCCCAACCGCATGCCGCGCTGCCCCATCAGTGCAGCGGTCCCTGCGGCGTGCACGCCCACCAGCACGACAAGGCCCGCAAGTCGAACGTCCCGGTGTCGGATGTTGGCGGCTTCTGGGGCGCGTTCGGCTGCAGCTGCTTCGCGTTCTGATCATGGACGCGCAACGATTCCAGCGCCTGCAGGGCGTGGGCATGGGCTTCCTGGCCGGCTATGTCGATACCTTCGGCTTCATCGCGCTGTTCGGCCTGTTCACCGCCCACGTCACCGGCAACTTCGTGCTGATCGCGGTATCGATGGCCGATCCCACGCAGACGCCGTCGCTATTGAAGCTGCTGGCCTTCCCGGCCTTCATCCTGGGCGTGGCGGCGGCCAGGCTGCTGGTGGCGGGCTGCGAGCGGCGCGGCGTCGGCGCCGTCAAGCCGGCCTACCTGCTGCAACTGGTGCTGCTGCTGGGCTTCATGGTGTGCGGGATGCTGGCCGAGCCGGTCGGCCGGCATGTAGGCGCGCTGGCGATGCTGGCGGGCCTGCTGGGCGCGGCCGCGATGGGCGCACACAGCGCCGCCAGCAAGCTGCTGCTGAGCCACCTGGCGCCGACTTCGATGATGACCGGGAACGTCACCCAGCTCGTGATCGACACGGTCGACCGCCTGCGCGGCGCGGCCGATGCGGCAACGCGTGCGCGCTGCGCCAAGTTCTTCTGGCCGGTGCTGGCGTTCGCGCTGGGCTGCGCGGCGGGCGCCTTCGCGTTCCGCGCGGCGGGTTTCGTGGCCCTGGCGGTGCCGGCGGCGATCCTCTGCCTGCACCTGTTGCTGCCGGAGCCGAAAATCCCTTAAGGGGTGCCGAGCAGGATGGTTTTCACCTGCCCCTCCGCGCCGGGCAGCAGCAGGTACAGCCGGTCGAATTCATCGTCGGCGATGTCCGTGCCGGGCGCGCCGCCGAACAGTTTCACCAGTTCCGGCAGCGTGTTCGAGTGCCCGACCACCATCACCGCGCCGGTCAAGGCGCGCACCTTCTCGACCAGCGCCTTCGGCGTGCGCGGGTCGTACAGCTGGACCGTCAGGCCGGTGCGCTGCGCCAGCGGCGCGGCGGTCTGCTGGGTGCGCGCGGTCGGCGTGCTGAAGATGGCCGTGATGCCGGCCCGGCGCAGGATCGCGGCGAGCTGCTGCGCGCGCGCCTGGCCCTGCGGCGTCAGTTCCGGATCCTTGCCTTCCGCCGCCTTCTCGGCGTGGCGCACGAGATAGATGGCGCTGGGCTCCGCCGCGGCCAGGCCGGGCAGCAGGGTCAGCGTCGCCAGCGTGGCGCACAGCAGTCGGCGGAAGGTAGGCATCGAAGGTCTCCGTGAACAGGATTTACAGGGGTTGCAGCGGGATGGTGCCCGGCACCGTGGACGGCGTCGAGCAAGGCTCTTCGTCGAAGGCGATGTCGCCGTTCGGGTTCGCCACGCCGTCCGTCTTGAGGTCGACGAAGCCGAACAGGTCGCGGTCCATCAGGTGCGACGGCACCACCGTGCTCAGGGACGAGAAGATGTTTTCCACGCGGCCCGGATGCTTCTTTTCCCAGTCGCGCAGCATCGCCTTGATCTGCTTGCGCTGCAGGTTTTCCTGGGAGCCGCACAGGTCGCACGGGATGATCGGGAAGCCCTTGACCTCGGCGTAACGCTCGGTGTCGGCTTCCTTCACGTAGGCCAGCGGGCGGATCACCATGTGCTTGCCGTCGTCGGAGACCAGCTTGGCCGGCATGCCCTTGATCTTCGCGCCGAAGAACATGTTCAGGAAGAAGGTCTCGAGGATGTCGTCGCGGTGATGGCCCAGGGCGATCTTGTTGCAGCCCAGTTCGTCCGCCACGCGGTACAGGATGCCGCGGCGAAGGCGCGAGCACAGCGAGCAGGTGGTCTTGCCTTCCGGGATCAGGCGCTTGACGATGCTGTAGGTGTCCTGGTTCTCGATGTGGAAGGGGATGCCCAGCTTTTCCAGGTAGGCCGGCAGCACCTCGGCCGGGAAGTTCGGCTGTTTCTGGTCGAGGTTGACGGCGACCAGTTCGAACTTGATCGGCGCGCGCTCGCGCAGGGTCATCAGGATGTCGAGCAGGGCATAGCTGTCCTTGCCGCCCGACAGGCAGACCATGACCTTGTCGCCGTCCTCGATCATGTTGAAATCGCCGATCGCCTGGCCGACCAGGCGGCACAGGCGCTTGTGCAGCTTGTTGTTCTCGTACGCGACTTTCTCGGCCTGCTTGTCGGCCTGTTGCTCCATTACTACTTCACTCATGCTTCATCCTTGATCTGGAATACTTCGACGCCCACGCCTTCGCAGTCGGGGTACACGTCCGGTTTCATGGTCGACACGCCGGCCGCGCGCACGCGCGGGTGGGCCAGCATGGCCTTCACCACGTCGTCGCACAGCGTTTCCTGCAGGTGCACGTGGCCCTGGGCGATGCGCCTGGCGATGGTCTCGCGCATGAAGTCGTAGTCCACCACTTCGTGCAGCTGGTCGTCCTTCGGGGTCGACATCGCCAGCGGGATGTACAGTTCGACATTGATCAGGACGCGCTGCTCGCCCTTCTTCTCGAAGTCGTGCACGCCGATGTTGATCATGACTTCGTAATTGCGCAGGAACAGCCGGCGGCAATCGCGCAGCTGCGGGTGGGACAGGGCGGACAACATAGAAACCTTTTATTTAGTTAAAAACATCACGTCGCGCTCGAGCGGCACCAGGTGCTGGCCGCCATCGACGAGCAGGGTGGTGCCGGTCAGGGCGCGTGCATTCGCCGCATAACAGACGGCATCGACGATGTCCTGCGGGGTGGACGAGCGCCCCAGCGGCGTGACCTGGTGGGCGCGCTCGAAGCCGTCCTCGGTCTGGTCGCCCGACACCATCGTAATGCCGGGGGCGACGCCGACCACGCGCAGCTTCGGCGCCAGGGCCTGGGCCAGCATCGTCGTCGCCGTGTGCAGTGCCGATTTGGACAGCGTGTACGACAAAAAATCCGGGTTGAGATTGTACAGTTTCTGGTCGAGCAGGTTGACCACCACGGCCTGGCCGCCTTCCGGCACGAGGGCGTGCAGTTCCTGCGCCAGCAGCAGCGGCGCGGCCAGGTTGCACTGCATGTGGGCCGCCAGCAGGCTTGGCGAAAACGCATCCGGCTTGTCGTATTCGAACAACGAAGCGTTGTTCACGATGCAATCCAGGGCGCCCAGCAGGTGGACGGTCTCGCGCGGCAGCGCGCGCACGGCGTGTTCGTTGGCCAGGTCGGCCTGCAGCGCCACGGCGCGCCGGCCGAGCGCGCGGATCGCGTGCACGACGTCTTCGGCCTCGGCCTGCGAGGCGCGGTAATGGACGGCCACGTCCCAGCCGGCCCGGGCCATGCCGAGGGCGATTTCCCGTCCGATGCGGCGCCCGGCGCCCGTCACCAGGGCCACGCGGGCCCGGTTCGCGTGGGGCGGCTGGGCGTTGGAAGCGGTGTCTGTCATGTTCTACGTGATATGTCCTACAATGGCCGGATGTCTCTACCCGCACCGAATAGCGACGCGCTGGCCGCGTCCCAAGCCCTGCAGCGCCTGATCGCTGCCGAGATCGCCGAACAAGGCGGCGCCATCCCGTTTTCGCGCTTCATGGAACTCGCGCTGTACGCGCCCAACCTGGGTTATTACAGCGGCGGTGCGGCCAAGCTGGGCAGGGACGGCGACTTTACCACCGCGCCCGAGATCAGTCCGCTGTTCGGCGCCACGCTGGCGCGGGCAAGCGCCGCTATTATGGCCCAAAGTGGCCCCAACATCATCGAATTCGGCGCCGGCACCGGCAAGCTGGCGCGCGACGTGCTCACCGAACTGGCCGCGCTCGGCGTGGCCGTCGACAGCTACACGATCATCGAACTGTCGGGCGAGCTGCGGGCGCGCCAGCAGGAAGCGCTGAAGGATTTCCCGCAGGTGCGCTGGCTGAACGGCTTCCCGGACGCCTTCCACGGCGTGGTGCTGGCCAACGAGGTGCTGGACGCCATGCCGGTCGAGCTGGTCATGAAGGAGGGGGCAAGCTGGAGCCGCCAGTACGTCACCATCGCCGGCGGCGCTTTTACATTGATTCCGGGCCAGGCGGATGCCGCGCTGCTGGAACAGGTCGCGCGCCAGATTCCCGAGGCCGCCCAGCTGCAGGACGGCTACCTGACCGAGCTGCATCCGGTGGCCTGCGGCTTTATGCGCTCGCTGGCCGCGATGTTCCAGAATGGCAAGGGCGCGGCGATCCTGTTCGACTACGGCTTCCCGGCCCACGAATACTATTTCGACGAGCGCAGCAGCGGCACCCTGATGTGCCACTACCGCCACCATGCGCATCCGGACCCGTTCTACCTGCCCGGCCTGCAGGACATCACCGCCCACGTCGACTTCACCGCCATGGCGCTGGCCGCCCAGGATGCCGGCCTGGACGTGCTCGGCTACATGAACCAGGCGTCCTTCCTGCTGGCGGCCGGCATCGGCGAACTGCTGCTGCGCACCGATCCCGAGGACGCGCTGCGCTACCTGCCGCAGTCGAAAGCGGTGCAGAAACTGGTGTCGCCGGCCGAGATGGGGGAGCTGTTCAAGGTGCTGCTGGTCGGCAAAGGCGTCGAGCTCGACCCGGCAATCGTGCGCGCCGATCGATCTCACAAGCTTTAAGATTTTGACATCTTGCGCGCCGGATACAAACCCGGCTATGCTGACCTTATGGCCAAAATCCACACCCACTATGACAACCTGAAAGTGTCGCGTCACGCGCCGCAGGAAGTCATTCGTGCGGCCTACAAGGCGCTCAGCCAGAAATACCATCCCGACAAGAACCCGGGCGACGAGCGCGCCGCCCGCATCATGGCGATCGTCAATACCGCCTACAACATCCTGTCCGACCCCGTGCGCCGCAAGGAGCACGACGACTGGATCGCCTCCGAAGAATGGGAAGTCGAGTGGCTGGAAAGCAGCCATGGCGACGAGGGCCGCGAAAAGCAGCGTGGCGAAGCGCAGTGGGAGCCGCGCCAGGTCGAAGCGCCGGCGCGCTGGCGCTTCCTGCTCGCGCCGCGCTGGTGGGGCGGGATGCTGGCTTTCTTTGCGGCCGGGGTGGCATTGACCGCGGTATTCATCGATCCGCCCAAGGTATTGCCGTCCGCGCTGGCCTGGGCCGGCAAGCCGCCCGCGACCAACGGCGCCAGCGCCAGCGCGAGCGCACCGGATTCCCCGCCCGATCCGCTGGGCGCCGATACCAGCAACGACGGCTGGGCCCGTCCGGCGGGCCAGGCCGATGCGCCGCCCGACATCAAGGCCCTCGGCGTGACCCAGCTGGTGGTGCCGGCGCGCGCGCCCGACTGCGATACCGACCTGCAGAGCCAGGTCTCGCCGAATGGCGATCCGTGGCCGGCCCAGTCCGGCTATATCGACGGCTACCCGGTCGGCAACCAGGGCGAAGAAATGCAGATCCTGGTCGACAACAGCAACAACCCGTCGCCGGTGCTGGTCAAGATCTACGACCTGGACCGCCGCTCGAACGTACGCCATGCCTATGTGCTGGGGCGCGCCAAGTTCCTGGTCGACAAGCTCTCGGCCGGCAAGTACGAGGTGCGCTACCAGAACATCCTGATGGGCGCCTCGCGCGCCGAATGCACGAACGGCCGCCGCGCCGCCTTGCGCCAGGCCGCCGCGCGCTGAGCCTTCCCGCCGGCAGCCGTCGAAGTGTGGTTTTCCGGGACACTGCATGTCGCTGCCCGGCCGTAAATTTAAGTATTTTGTTCCCTGGACGTAATATACTCGGATAGCCGCGGGCCAACGGAGCCCGCATGCCCATACGCAGGCACATCGGAAAAAACCGGGATATGAACGAACTAGACGGGCTGACCGCCTTGATCATCGAGCCGCATGCCGGGATGCGGGCGACGATCCATAACATGCTGACCATGTGCGGCTTGAGCAAGGTCGACCATGCGGCCAGCTCCAACCAGGCGGTCAAGCACCTCGGGCTGAAGCAGTACGACCTGGTGCTGTGCGAATACGCGCTGGAGGGCGGCCAGGACGGCCAGCAGCTGCTCGAGGACGTGCGCCACCACAAGCTGATGCCGCTGGCGACCATGTTCTTCATGGTGACCGCCGAAGGCGACTACGGCAAGGTCGTCAGCGCCGCCGAGCTCGCGCCCACCGACTATATCCTGAAGCCCTTCACCGCCGACCGCCTGCTCGAGCGCATCGCCCGCGCGCTGGACAAGCGCAACGTGTTCCTGCCGGTGTACGAACTGATGGAGTCCGGCAGCCAGCAAGAGGCGATCGACGCCTGCCTCGAGGGCGAGGAAAAGCATCCGCGCCACATGATCGACTTCATGCGCCTGCGCGCCGAGCTGCACATGTTCCTCGGCGAAGCCGACCAGGCCGAGCCGATCTACCGGCGCCTGATCGACGCCAGGGCGATCGCCTGGGCGCGCCTGGGCCTGGCCAAGACCCTGTTCCTGCGCGAGCGCTTCGAGGAAGCCCAGGACCTCCTCGAAGACCTGGTCGAGAGCAACAAGAACTTCGTCGACGCCTACGACTGGCTGGCCCGCACCCACGAGGCGGTCGGCGAGCTGGACAAGGCGCAGGCGGTGCTGGGCGACGCCGTCGCGGTGTCCCCGCATGCGGTGCGGCGCCTGCGCAAGCTGGGCGAGACCGCGCTCGAAGCGGGCGACCACGATACCGCCGAGAAGGTGCTCAAGCAGGTCGTCAGCAAGGTCAAGTATTCGGAATTCAAGGATCCGCAAGACCACGTGCGCCTGGTGCAGACCCTGGTGCGCAAGGGCGATCCGGTGCAGGCGGCCGCCGTGATCCGCGACCTCGACAAGTCGATGGCCTTCCAGAAGGGCACGGCGCTGTGCAGCGCGATCGCGTCCAGCATGGTGCACGAATACACCGGCAACGAGCCGCGCCTGAACGAGTCCCTGCTGGCCGCGCTGGCCGCCAGCAAGGAGACGCCCGCGCTGGCGCCCGACCTGAAGCTGGAGCTGGCGCGGGTGGCGATCGAGAACAATATGGAAGAGGGCGCGGCCGAGGTGATGCGCGAAGTGATGCGCAACGCCCAGAACGGCGCCGCCATGAGCCGCGCGATGGCGGTATTCGAGAAGGCCGGCCGCGGCGACCTGGCCCAGCAGCTGGCCAGGGAAAGCCGCCAGCAGGTGGTCGACCTGGTCGCCAGCGGCGCCGCCAGGGCGAAAGAGGGCGACTTCAAGGGCGCGGTGGCGATGATGCAGGAAGCGGTCGGCAAGCTGCCGGACAACCCGCAGGTGGTGTTCAATGCCGCCCTGGCGGTGCTGAAGGCCCTCGACAACGGCGGCTGGGACGAGCGCCTGGGCCAGCAGGCGATCGCCTACATCGCCGGCGTGCGCCGCCTGGATCCGGTCAACCCGAAACTGCCGGCGCTGGCCGGCCTGCACCAGCAGGTGCTCAAGAAGTATAACAAGGGGCCGCGCGCCTCGCAGCAGAAGAAAGCCGGATAAGAGACGATGAAAGCAGTACCTCCCGCCGCGCCGGAGCCGGCCGACGCTTCCGACCGATATGCCGACGGCCGCCGGGTCCGCGCCGCGCTCCTGAACAAGGTCTGCGGCGACGAAGACATGTTCGCGCTCGGCAGCTCGGTGGCGCGCGTGGTCCAGATGGCGTCCTCGGACGACGAAGGTACCCATGCGCTGGCCTATTACGTGCTGTCCGACGTCGCGCTCACCCAGCGCATCCTGCGCCTGGCCAACACCGTCAAGTACCGTACCGCCTCCGGCACCGCCGTCACCACGATCTCGCGCGCCATCTCGCTGCTGGGCTTCGACAACGTCAAGACCACCGCGCTGGCGATGCTGCTGGTAGACGCGCTGGCCAGCAGCGACCATGCCTGGAGCGTGCGCATGGAACTGGAAGCCTCGCTGTGCGCCAGCCTGGTCGGACGCGAAATGGCGCGCCACAGCTTTTACCAGGGCGCCGAGGAAGCGTCGATCGGCGCCCTGTTCAAGAACCTGGGGCCGCTGCTGGTGGCTTCCCACGAGCACGAGCGCTACCGCGAGATCGGGCTGCTGGTCGCCTCCGGCAAGCACAAGCTCGGCCAGGCGGCCCAGATGATCCTGGGCTGCAGCTACGACGCGCTGTCCGAGGCGGTGCTGGGCGAATGGAAGATCCCGGACGTGATCATGCGCGCCCAGCGCCCGCTGCCGGAGGGCACGCTGAAAGTGGCGCTCAACCGCGGCGAGTGGATGCGCCAGGTGGCTTCGTTCAGCCTGGACGTGGCGCGCCTGCTGGCGAAAGCCGGCGATCCGCGCGGCACGGCGGAAGCCCAGGCCCTGCTGGAGCGCTACGGCCATGCGCTGAACATCGACGGCGCCCAGCTCGACGAACTGTTCGAGGCGGTGGCCCAGGAGATGACCGGCCTGCTGCAGAGCATGAACCTGGAACCGGTGCCGCGCCGCGAGGAAAGCGAGGGCGACGGCCTGCCCAACGTGCTGCTGCTGGCCACCCTGGGCGCCGGCGAGGACGAGCAGGGCAGCTACCCGAGCGGCAAGCCGCGCAATGCGCGCGAGCTGCTGCTGGCCGGGGTGCAGGACGTGACCCAGATGCGCGCCTCCGGCCAGCACAAGGTCAACGATGTGGTGCTGGCCGTGCTGGAGACGCTCTACACGGCGATGGGCTTCCGCTTCGCCACCGTGGTCCTGAAGGACGTCAGGAGCGGCCAGTACCGCGCCCGCGTGTCCTTCGGCGCCGACAAGTCCGCCACCCAGGCGGGCTTCGCGTTCCCGTCGGCGCCGGCCGCGGGCGCCGCGAGCCGCGACCTGTTCCTGCTGGCGATGGCGAACAATGCCGACCTGATGATCTCGGACGCCGCCAGCCCGAAGATCCGCGACCTGCTGCCGGCCTGGCACCGCCAGCTGCTGCCGGATGCGAAGAGCTTCATCGTGCTGCCGCTGGTGGTAGGGCAGGCCCAGCTCGGCCTGTTCTATGCCGACCGCATCCACACCGCGCCGGAAGGCGTGCCGGCCGACGAAACCTCGCTGATCAAGGCGCTCAAGGGCCAGGTACTGTCTGCGCTTGCGCCCTGACGAAGTCGCCGAACTCGCGCGCCGGCATCGGCCGGCCGAACAGGTAGCCCTGGGCTTCGTCGCTGTGCTTGTCGCGCAGGAAGCCCCATTGCGCCTCCGTCTCCACCCCTTCCGCCACCACCGATAAACCCAGCGAATGGGCCAGCCCGATCGTCGCGCCGACGATCGCGGCGTCGTTCGGGTCGTTCTCGATGTCCTTCACGAAGCCGCGGTCGATCTTGATGCGGTCGATCGCGAACAGCTTCAGGTAGGCCAGCGAGGAATAGCCGGTGCCGAAGTCGTCGATCGCCAGCTTGAAGCCGCGTGCGCGCAGCTGGCGCAGCAGGGCGCGGGTGTTTTCCGGGTCGCGCATGGCGGCCGTCTCGGTGATCTCCAGCTCCAGCCGCGACGGGTCGATCGGATGCTGGACCAGCAGCTGGTCCAGGCGTGCCAGCAGGGAGCCGCCGCCGAACTGGCGCGCCGACAGGTTGACCGCCAGCCGCAGCCCGCCGAGCCCTTCGCGCTGCCATTCGGCCAGCTGGGCCATGGCGCGCCCCAGCACCCAGTCGCCGAGCGGCAGGATCAGGCCGGACTCCTCGGCGATCGGGATGAAGCGGTCGGGATCGATATTGCCCAGCTCCGGATCGTGCCAGCGCAGCAGGGCTTCGGCGCCGATCACGCGCCCGGTGTCGAGCGCGACCTGGGCCTGCAGGTGCACCTCGAAGCCGCCGTGTTCGAGCGCCGCCCACATCCGGTTTTCCAGCATCAGGTGCTCGTGGGTGGCGGCGTTCATGGCCGGCGAGAAGAAGCGGAAATTGCCGCGGCCGTCACGCTTGGCGGCATACATCGCCATGTCGGCGTGGCGCACCAGGGTTTCGGCGTCCTCGCCGTCGTCCGGGAACAGGGCCACGCCCACGCTGGCGCCGCTGTGCGCGGTGATGCCGTTCAGGTGGTAGGGCTGCTGCAGCGACTCGACCAGGCGCACCGCCACCGCGGTCACGCTGTCCGGCGTCAGCGGGCCGCCCAGCACGATGATGAATTCGTCGCCGCCCAGGCGGGCCAGGGTGTCGACGTCGCGCAGCAGGTCCTTCATGCGCGCGCTGGCCCCCACCAGCAGCAGGTCGCCGGCTTGGTGGCCGAGCGAATCGTTGATCTTCTTGAAGTGGTCGAGGTCGATGAACAGCACCGCCAGCGGCAGGTTCGAGCGGCGCGCCTGGGCCAGCTGCTGCTCCAGCCGCACGCCGAGCGCGGCGCGGTTCTCCAGGCCGGTCAGCGGGTCGTGGTGGGCCAGGCGGTGGATGTCGGCCTGCGAGCGGTGCTGCTCGGTGAGGTCGTGCAGGAGGCAGACGTACAGCCGTTCGCCGGGCAGCTCCACTTTCGACACCGACACCGCCAGCGGAAAGGGTTCGCGGCGGACGTTGATGCCGGCGAGTTCGCGCTCGTCGGGCGGCGCATCGGCCAGGCGCGCCAGCAGCGCGCTGCCGTCCTCGTCGCCGGCGCCCGGCACCAGGGTGGTGAAAACCAGGCCCTGCAGGTGCGCCTGCGGATAGCCGAACAGCGCCGCCGTGGCCGGGTTGGCCGACACCACGACGCCGCCGGCATCGACGGTGACGATGGCGTCGCCGGCATTGTCGAGGATGGCCTGCAGGCGCGCCTCGCGGTCGCGCAGGCGTGCGGTACGGTCGGCCACCTTGGCCTCGATCGCGGCCCGCTCGCCGCTGGTCAGCAGCAGCATCGCGCCCAGCAGCGCGGTCAGCAGCAGGCCGGCGGTCAGCACGGTCCAGCTGACCAGGCCGCGCTGTTCTTCCATGTAGGCGGCGGTCGGCGAAAAGCGCAGCGCATAGCTGCGGCCGCCGAACGAGAGCACGATCCGGTAGTCGTTGCGGCGCACCGGCCGCCGGATGTCGCCGACCAGCACATGCGGCGCCGCGTCGGTGACGTCGGCCAGGCTGAGCTCGAAGCCGCCGAAGCCGCTGCGCTGCACCGACTGGGCGACGAAGGCCTGCGCATCCAGCACCAGGCCGAGCAGGCCGACCGGCGGCCGGCCGGGCTCGCCCACCGAGCGGAACAGCACGATGCCGATTCGGTTCTTGGCAACCAGCTCCAGCGGCGGGGTCGCCACCGGCTCGACGCCGCGCAGCGCGCGCAGCGCCGCGTCGCCGCGTGCCGGCGCCGTCATGAAGTCGATCCCGCGCATGTAGCTGTTGGCGGGCGGCCAGGTGTACAGCATCGGCAGGTACAGCGCACGCTCGCCGGCCTCGCGCAGCGTACGCCCGGGGCCGAGATCGCGCAGGCCGGGGAAGGTGGAATCGACCTCCGCGCGGATCCAGGCCTCGAAGGCGGGGCGCTCGGCCTGCGTGACGGGTACCAGCCAGTTGAGGCCGACGATGTCGCGCCGCCCGTCCACATAGCCCCTGGCGATCCGCAGGAACTTATCGCGCGCCATGTATTTTTCGTCGGCGCCGAGGGTGCGGGCAAAGGTGCCGACGAAGCGTTCGTGCTCGTTCAGCTCAGCCTGCATGCCGTCGGCCACCTGCTGGGCCTTCAGGCGGTAGGGCTGCAGGTGCTGCTGGGTTTCCCAGTTCACGGCCTGTTCGTAGACCGCCACCACGGCGCCCGCCGCCAGCACCAGGGGCAACGCGACCACCGGCGCGCGCCGGCGCCACAGCTCGCGCGGGCGGCCGCAGGCGACCCATACCAGCGGCGACGCCAGCAGGATGCCGATGGTGTCGCCGGCCCACCAGTTGATCCAGTTCGGCCAGCGTTCGTTTGCCGGAATCAGATCCAGTGCATAAAGCCCGGCGACGCTGATGGTGGCGTTGATCAGGCAGGTGAGCGGGGCCAGCGCCAGGAAGAATCCGACGTCGCGCGCCGAATCGAGGGACGGGCGCACCAGGCGCCGGAACCATGTTGCGCCGAGCCATGCCTGGAGCACCGAGCCCAGCGTGGTGAGGATGGTCATGGTGACGGCAGGGCCGGGCGCGGCGTTCGGGCCCAGCCAGCTGCCGGGCAGGTGCAACAGCGCGGCGCCGAGCGCGATGGCGGGCAGCATGCGCCGGCCGGCGGTGACGACCATGGCGAAGCCGACGCCGGCAGGCATGAAGACCGGCGTGGCGTAGCCGGCCGGAAGATCGAGCAGGTCGCTGACGAAGCGCATGGCCGCGTAGACGCCGACGATCACGAGGCTGGCCAGCAGAAGCCGAGGCCAGCCCCAACGCGTCTTTCCTGCTGGTATACGAGCCATGCTCATCCCTTTTCGTTTTCTCCAGTCTAGCCTCTGGCGTCAATACGTGGCGCTTTCGTTGCTGGTCGGGTTGCAAACATAGTTGCAAACAACCCTTGCGGACTTGCAGTTGGGTCGTTACAATCACGCCCCGAAGCAACGACACTGTGTGAGTCAGATCAGTTCTGATAAAACAATAGTTGACAGTAGTTTGTCCGTGCTTCATACTCTGCGGTTCTTCGCGGTGGGGTGGCCGAGTGGTTAAAGGCAGCAGACTGTAAATCTGCCCTCTCTGAGTACGCTGGTTCGAATCCAGCCCCCACCACCAAATATGCGTGGATCGTGAAGTCGAATTGAATAAGTTGTACCTCGCGGGTGTAGCTCAATGGTAGAGCTGAAGCCTTCCAAGCTTACGACGAGGGTTCGATTCCCTTCACCCGCTCCAGTTTCAAATAAGCCCTTGTAGCTCAGTGGTAGAGCACTCCCTTGGTAAGGGAGAGGCCACGTGTTCAATCCACGTCAAGGGCACCAGAATTTAAACGGCTGTCGGCTTTCTCGACCGTCAGGTGTGCCTGGTAATTTTCAATATCGTTAGGATCTTAGGAGTCTAGAATGGCAAAGGAAAAATTCGAACGGACCAAGCCGCACGTGAACGTCGGCACCATCGGTCACGTTGACCACGGCAAAA